>JBDOMT010000215.1:0-72113 GCA_039831705.1 Pirellulales bacterium
ACCCCCCGACAGAAAAAAGATTGAACCAAATGTAGTGAAGACTTTCGAACACAAACCCTTGAAAATAAGGTTTTTCTAGGAGCAAGTGTGGAAGCCGGGCTAACGCCCAGCGGCTGAATTTATCAGCCGCAACGCGTTAGCGTCCGGTTTTTTTTCGGGATGACATTGATGGTCACAGTCTCCTATTGCTAGCACACCGCCAGCTCCTCTTGTGAGTCACTTGGGACGTTTCTATACTCCCCAGGCGAAAAATACCCCGCTTACAGGAGAATACCGATGCACAAATGCATCGCTACGTTGGTGCTACTTAACTTAGCCCTAGTCCCAATTGCCAGGGCACAAGCTCCGGCAAACAATAGTCTGGCAATCAATGCCAACTCTCGTCCTGGCGTGAGCGGTTGGCACTCTTCCTCAACAGCGGGACCGCCCACCAATCAGCCGCCATCTGGTGTTGCCTATGGTAACCGCAAACAACCAACGGCCAGTCCACACGCCTCGACTCCACGCCCCAATCGGGCCCAGGTCACTGAAGGCACCGGCAAACTCCCTACCGATCACGGCCAGATCTGGCGCGAATACGATATCAGCCCGTACACCCTACGGATTCAGTCCACAAAACATCCAGAACAAGCTGTGGTGGACTGGATCCTACGTGAAACAGGGTACGAGACATGGCACTCAACCCCGGTAGCATTGCTCAGTGCTGACACTCGCACACTACGTGTTTACCATACACCGCAAATGCAAACCGTTGTTGCCGACATTGTTGACCGGTTCGTGAACACTCAGTCCGACAACCACGGCTTTGGACTGCGCATCGTTACCATCCATAATCCAAACTGGCGAATTCGTGCGATGCCGTTGATGGAGCCCATTTCTGTCCAGTCACCAGGAGTTCAAGGTTGGTTGCTCGCCAAGGAAGACGCCGCCCTATTGCTTACGAAAATGAAGCAACGTACCGATTATCGTGAACACAGCGCGCCCAATCAGATGGCTGGCAATGGACAGTCTTTGGTGATTTCATCAATGCGTCCAAGAACCTACATTCAGGGAGTCTCCCATACGACGACTACCTGGCCCGGATATCAACTTGAACAAGGTCATCTCAACGAGGGATTTTCCCTGGAATTTACCCCCTTGCTGTCTCTCAACTCACGGACGGTCGATGGCGTGGTGAAGCTGCGACTCTCACAGGTTGAAAAAATGATTTCCGTTCGACTGGACGTCCCCAGTACACTGGCCCGCAATCAACAGGCTCAAGTTGAAGTGCCCCAGATGACAATGCTCCAAATTCATGAGCGATTCCGCTGGCCTGCCGATAAGGTGCTCTTATTGAGTCTGGGGGTCGTTGCGACTCCAGGTCCTACCAAGACGAATCCGTGGACAGCTGCCCTGCCCTTGCCAAAATCGGCTCCCCGTGCTGACGCACTACTTTTCATTGAAAGCCGTGGGAACAATAACCAAACTGCCGCTTCTCCTGGCACGGTCGGTCCCACCGCCAGTCGTCCACAGCAGACCTTTCATGGCCGTTACTGACAGTCTGTTGATAAAGTGCTTTGTAGGCGAGATCGCGGCCAGATACGTCAAACCAAGAAGCGGAAATGTAGGCATATTGTTTAACCGCCTGAATTTCCGCGACGCAGGGTTGGCGAATCTGGACCGGTCGTAGCCCAAATGACTTTTTCAACGGGCTGTTAAGTGCCTACTTCTACGTTGGCCAATTATGGGATAGGATCTTAAAGATGTAGAGAATCTAACTCCCTTTCCACCTGTCCCCTTTCCACTCGCCGATGTCAACTTCCACCACCAGTCAACGTCGCCGGGTCGTAATCACTGGGATCGGTGTCATCTGCCCATTGGGAAATTCTCCCGAAAAAATGTGGGAACACCTCTCCACTGGCCGCACCGGTATCGACGCATTACAAAGCATTCCAAAACTTGAGTCGTTGATAAAATACGGAGGCGAAGCCAAACAGTTCACTGGCCAGATCGACGATTTTGGCACACTCCGAAAGGACCAAAAAAAGGCTATTCGCAAAGGCCTAAAAGTCATGTGTCGCGAGACCAAAATGGCTGTTGCGGCTGCTCAGCATGCGATTTCCGATTCCGGCTATGAATCTGAAGAGGCTTTAGCTCGGAACCCTGATTGCCAAAATTCCGAGCGTGCCGGCGTAGTTTTTGGCAGCGACTACATGCTTAGCCAACCTCAGGATTTAAGCAATGGGATGGTCCACTGTGGTGTCCGACAAAATGACTTCCAATTCAATCGGTGGGGCACCGATGGTTTGAGCCAGATGAATCCGCTCTGGATGCTTAAGTATTTGCCCAATATGCCAGGCAGCCACATTGCCATTTTCAATGACCTGCGGGGTCCCAACAACTCACTCACACTACGAGAAATTGCTGGCATCATGGCAATTCGTGAGGCCGCCCAAACCATCCAGCGTAATCATGCAGACCGCATGGTTGCTGGTGCTACGGGAACTCGCATCCACCCATTCAAGACCATCCATGCCATTTTTTCCGAACAACTAGCCGATCCAACCCTGCCCCCTGAACGGGCGGCGAGACCATTCGACCAGAACCGCACCGGCATGGTGATTGGCGAAGGTGCTGCCGCTCTGGTTCTGGAGGAGCTCGAATCGGCCCGCTCCCGAGGTGCCACAATTTATGCCGAAATCTTGGGTACAGGCAGCAGCACGGTGACAGACTCCAACCTGTGCAGTCAGCGCCAAGTAGCTCTAGCGAATGCGATGCGGTCCGCACTGGTCAATACGGGCAACCTCAATACGGGCAGGCAGGGAACAAATGGCACTTCTTTGGAAAATCTCGCCGCGTCGGACAACCCGAGGCAAAATCAAATAATTCAAGCGACTGCCGCCCTTGGCCATCTCAACGCTCACGGCCTTGGAACGCAGCAAAGTGATGTGGAGGAAGCACGGGCCATTGTCGAGCTCTTTGGCCACCGGTCCCAGCCCATTCCTGTAGTCGCCGTCAAAAGCTATTTTGGCAATCTGGGAGCTGCCAGTGGAATCGTGGAACTAATTGCCAGTTTGCTGGCACTCCGTGAGGGTCGATTGTTCCCATCGCTTAATTACGACACTCCCGACTCTCAATGCCCTCTGGCAGTCGCCATGGGAAACGATACTCCCGCAGGACAGAGCTTTCTTAAATCGAGCGTTACTCCCCAAGGGCAAGCGGCAGCTCTTCATGTCGGCCTTGTAGCCGCTTGACATACCCCCCAATCCCTTAGTAGAGTGGCCTGATTATGGGCCGCTGTAAATACGTACAAGTAGGCCCCCAACACCAATATTTCATCAACTTCGTTAACATTCCGCTACGAAGTGGTGAAATATTGGGACTAAAAACTTGGTTTGCCGTCGCGGTGGGCGAATACGCCGTGGAGAATACATAACTATGAATCCCGCTGAAGTGCTGCGAATCGTCGATGCTATCCACCTGGATAAAAATATCGGCAAGGAAATTGTCTTCGAAGGCATTGAGGCTGCACTCATTTCTGCGGCAAAAAAGCACTACGGCGAGGAAGCCGATATTCAAGTTCATATTGGACGCGACGATGGCACCATCAGCGCCACCTGTGACGGAGAACCACTCGATTCCGAAGAAACCGTAGGACGTATCGGTGCACAAACTGCCAAGCAGGTGATGATTCAGAAAATCCGCGAAGCGGAACGCGACGCACTTTTTGAAGAGTACAACGAGTTGATTGGCGACATGGTGAGTGGCGTTATCCAGCGTTACGAAGGAGGAGCGGCAACCATCACGTTGTCCAACGTAGAAGCCATTCTGCCTCGCGGCGAACAGATTCCCGGTGAGACCCACCATGTGAACGAGCGTGTGAGAGCAACCGTGTTTGAAGTTCGCAAAGCGGGCAGTCGAGTCAAAGTGATATTAAGCCGTACGCGACCTCAGCTCGTCCAACGACTGTTTGAACAAGAAATACCTGAAATCATTGATGGTGTCATCGAAGTTCGTGCTCTATCTCGCGAACCTGGCTACCGATCGAAAATTGCCGTCGTCAGTAGCGACCAACGAGTCGATTGCGTTGGAGCCTGCGTTGGTGTACGCGGCAATCGCATTAAAAACATTGTCGACGAACTGGGAGGAGAACGAATCGACATCGTCCGTTGGGACGAAAACCTGGAGGTACTCATTCCCAACGCCTTGCAACCAGCAGAAGTGGAACAAGTCATTCTTTGCAAGTTGCTTGGCCGAGCCATTGTCTTGGTCAACGAAGATCAACTTTCTCTCGCAATTGGACGGCGAGGACAGAATGTTCGGTTGGCCAGCAAACTTTCTGGCTGGGATATTGAAATTATGACTCAGGATGAACTTGCGGAATCGATCGATCGGGCAGTTGGCGGGTTCAGCTCCCTGGAGGGCGTGAGAACAGAACTTGCGGAGCGTCTGGTTGAAGAAGGATTTCTGAGTTACGATGACTTGTCCATTATCGAGCCGATCAATCTGATGGAAATGGGTTCCATCAGCGAAGCCGAGACTGATAAAATCGTCGCTCAAGCCGAAGCCAAGGCAGAGGAGGCAGAGGCTGCAGCGACAGCCGCACGCCGTCAGAAACGCGAGGATGACCGTAAATCTGCACTAAATGCAGAAGCTGGATTGACGGCAACACCTGAAATGACTGTTGCTAAGGAAGAATCGGAAACGCCCGATTCCTCACATGATGCAACGGGAGACGGCACAACAGGAGACGGGATAACGGGAGACGGGGAAGCAGAAGCGAGTCTGCCCGATGAAGAAAGTCCGGCAGCAGACTGTACCTCTGGAAAAGAAGAGACCTCTGGAAAAGAAGAGACCTCTGAGGATGAGAACTCTGAGGGGGGCGGCAGCGACACGTCCGCTAGCGACACTCCCGTAGTGGAAGACCCTCGCTAGAAGACAAGTTCGCGTTTTTCGATCCACGCGTTCGATTATGGTGGAGGACAATAGTCATGGTTTTATGAATGGTATAATTTTAACAAATTGATGCTCTCCTGAGCACATCCAAACGCAAGCCAGGCTTTAGTCTTCTGATTTACACAATTTGATTCAGGCTTGTATGGAGATTGTAACTTGGCGGTTCGCATTTACTCATTGGCAAAGGAACTGAAGATAGACAGCAAGGAGCTGGTCGATATCTGCGCGAAAGTAGGTATCCGCGGCAAAGGGTCTGCCTTGGCCAGCTTGTCAGACGAAGAAGTCGTTAAGCTTCGCGACCACTTCAAGGGCCCCGATCCGGCGTCAGCGTCAGCGACAGCGTCAGCGACAGCGACGCCGGATCATTCTAGCCCGCCCATGCCATCCAAGCCCTCTCGAGATGGTCATTCTGGCAAGATGCCAGTCCTTGTGACCACACGTGCGGACATATCTGCCTCCCCCAAAAAACGTGATGCGTCCGCCCTAACGGTGGAGCAACCACCAACAGATACCGAAACGAATGTTGTCGCATCCAAAGACTCGCTGGCATCTGCAGACGAGTCCCATGAAGCGGAAATGGAAACACCGAGTAAGGCCTCTGCCAGCGAACAGCATCGTGGGGAAGATACAGGTCAGACCCATTCAGAAGACACCGCAAAAGAAGACGCCACAGAATCTGAGAACAAGAGCAAGGAGCACCCTGAGGATAGGAAACGATCTCCTGGCCCATTGGCACGAGTCATGAAACGGGGCGACTACATCAGCCCAGGAAATGTCGTTGGCCGACCTCCTACATTGGGCGAAACACGCTCCGATTCCTGTTCTTCAAAACCATCAACGGGCGCGGGCTCCGGCGGCACGCGTGCCCGCCCCACGGTTAAGCTGGCTCCCATGCCCAACGCAGCCCCGCCTGAGCCGACCAAAAAATCAAAAGGCGAACCGACCGCGCAAAAACCAGACATGCGTTTGCCAGCCGATGCGTTACGCGCCAGCAAATCTGGTAGCAAACCATTGACCGCTCACTTGCGGCGTCACGAGCAAACGTTGGAAGAAACCAAGCGACGTGATAAATCGGAACAGAAGAAGGACGACTCGGACGAGAAAGAACACAGCAAAAAGGGCAAGAGCCGAGCAGGTAGCGGTTCGGGTAGCGGCACACCCATGCTGGGTGGACGAGAACAACGGCAACTGAGCCGCCAACGCCATGGTCAACGACGTGGCAACAATCGCTTCACCCATCGCATGAAGCGACGTACCCGGCGTTCCGGTGTGAGCACTGCAGCGCCCCGAAAAGACAAAGTCGTGCTCCAATTGCCATGTACAGTGCGCGAGCTATCCGAGGCCGGTGGCATTCCAGCCACTCAAATTCTACGCATCCTCATGGAAGAAGGTGTGATGACGACCATCACGGCCATGCTGGATTCGGAATTGACAGAATTTGTCGCTGAAGAACTGGGCTTGGAAATTGAGCTTCAGGCGGCTGTCAGCCACGAAGACAAGGTGCTCGAAAAGTTCTTGCTACAGGACGACAAGCCAGAGGATCTACTCCCCCGCCCTCCTATCATTACTTTTCTTGGTCATGTGGACCATGGAAAAACATCGTTGCTTGATAAAATCATTGACATTGATGTTGTCAGTGGTGAAAGCGGAGGAATCACACAGCACATTCGAGCGTACCGCATCGAGAAAGATAATGATTTTATTTCTTTCGTCGACACTCCTGGGCACGAGGCTTTCACGGAAATGCGAGCTCGCGGTGCCAATGTCACGGACATCGCCGTATTGGTGGTTGCCGCCGACGATGGCGTGATGCCTCAAACAGAAGAAGCAATTAGCCATGCTCGAGCGGCCGATGTACCCATTGTCGTCGCATTGAACAAAACCGACCTGCCAGGTGTCGACATCAATAGGGCAATGCAAGGTTTGTCGGCCAACGAATTATTCCCCAGTGAATGGGGGGGCGATGTGGAAGTCATCAAAACTAGTGCAACAACCGGTGCTGGTGTAGATGAACTACTCGACACCTTACTCACTGTCGCCGAATTACACGAGTTGAAGGCCAACCCAAACCGGGAGGCCACGGGCACCTGCCTGGAAGCGCAGCAAGAAACGGGTCGTGGCGTTGTTGCCAAGTTGATTGTTCAAAACGGGACTCTCCGTGTGGGCGACAATATCATCTGTGGCAATGCGTTCGGCCGCGTGAAGGCCATGTATGATACGCTTCATCCCAGTAAGTTGTTGACTGAAGCTGGCCCGAGTACTCCGGTCAATCTCACTGGCTTCGATGTAGCTCCAGGTGCGGGAGAGCTATTTTATGTGCTAGATGACATTTCTGATGCACGGTCGATTGCCGAATCACGTGCCGATACCGAACGTGCTTCCTCCTTAGGCGGCATGGTCACCCATGTCACACTTGAAAATCTGTTTGATCGATTAGAAGTGGCTACCGAAGTACAAACGCTGAACATTATTCTGAGAGCTGATGTTCGTGGCTCGATCGAGGCCATCCGTAAAGAATTTGAAAAACTCGATCATCCAGAAGTGAAGATTCGGATTTTGCAAGCCACTGTGGGAGGTATTACGGAAGCAGATGTCACGCTGGCAGATGCTTCCGATGCGATCATTATAGGCTTCAATGTAGTTCCTGACGAAAATGCTCGAAGCCTGGCTGAACAGCGGGGCGTACAAATCAGGCGTTACGAAGTGATTTACAAAATCACGGAAAATCTCAAGGCGGCCCTTGAGGGCCTGTTGAAGCCCGAAGAACATGAAGTCGAATTGGGCCGTGCCTTGGTGCAGCTCACCTTTAAAATAAGCCGCATTGGTACTATCGCGGGATGTCGCGTACTTGCTGGAAAAATTGAGCGCAATGCACGCGCTCGTGTAATACGAGATAGTACGATTATTGGAGACTATCCGATTGATACTCTTCGCCGTGAAAAGGACGATGCCAAGGAAGTCCGCGAAGGCCTGGAATGTGGTATCAAGCTATCCGGCTATAACGATGTCAAAGAAGGCGACTTAATGGAAGTGTACCGTGTCGAAGAGAAAAGCCGCAGTTTTGACGATTAAAACATTAGCCAATGACATCTAGACGAGTTTTAAAAGCGGCTCAGGCCGTTCGCGAAGTGGTCAGCATGGCCATCTTAACGGACCTGAAGGATCCGCGCATTGAGGGAGTCACCGTCACCTACGTTGAGGTTTCTGGCGATATGCGCGTCGCCAAAGTTCACGTATCGGTCATGGGAGACGATGCAGCCGGAGAGTTGTGTCTGCACGGATTGCAGAGTGCCGCCGGTTACTTGCAAAAGAAAATTGCACGTCGCATCAATACGAAATATACACCCCGATTACGATTTCAACTCGACATGGGCGTTAAGAAGTCGATTGCGATCACAAAAATGCTAAACGAAATGCTACCAGAGTCAACTCCTACTTGTCGCTCTACAGACGAAATGGCTCCAGACGAATGAGCACCGGAGGAACCGCCCCAGTCAGCCGGAACCGATTCACTGCATAAATAAACGTATTAATCCATTCAATCGCCCCCATCCCTCCAATTAGGCTCCCCAAAAGGTTGTCGCATAATAATCCACCTGTGTGTTAGCTAGCCCTATACTTGAGAGCAATAACCAAACTTGGCTGGCAATTCCACAAAATTCATTCACCACCTTTGATTGAAAACTCCGTACTATGGCAACATCGAACCGAGCAGCGTTAATCAATAAAATGATTAAGGTTGTCAACAAACATTATAAGTCTACCCCAGTCCCCAAAGACCGAACACTGTTCGAAAACCTCCTGTATGCATGCTGTCTTGAGAACTCGTTGCACGAATCGGCTGAATTAGTGTTCGAGAAGCTCACACGTGACTATTTTGACTGGAATGAAGTACGTGTCAGTACGGTCCGTGAATTGTCCGAGGTCACGAAGCCGCTCAATGATCCTGAAGCCTCCGCCACACGGTTGAAGCGAGTACTTCAGAGCATCTTCGAAACGCATTATTCATTCGACCTGGAAGCACTCAAAAAACAAAATATTGGCCAAGCAGTCAAAGCACTGGACAATTACCGTGGGACGACTCCATTTATCGTTTCCTACGTGACTCAAAATTCTCTTAGTGGCCACTCCATTCCTGTCAATCAAGGGTTGCTGGAGTCGGTTCGGATTGTTGAAATTATATCCGATGCAGAAGCGAACAAGGGTACCATCCCCGGCCTGGAACGGACCATTCCTAAAAGCAAGGGGGTGGACATAGGCGCCTTACTGCATCAACTTGGTGTCGAACTTCACCGTAAACCCTATGGACCCACCATTCGCAACATACTGCAGGAGATTGCCCCTGAGTGTAAATCGCGATTACCCAAACGGCCTGTGAAAAAGAAAGCCGCTACGACCAAGCCAAAATCATCGAAATCCTCGCCTCCAGACAAAAAATCAGCTACCAAGAAACTAACCGAAACCAAGCGTGCTAAATCTCAAGTTCAAAAAAAGGCTGCCACGAAGAAAAAACAAGCCGTAAAAAAACCTGGGACTAAAACAACATCAACCTCCCCAAAAAAGAAGCTGGTAAAGAAAAAGAAAGTCCTCAAAAAAGGCACAAAGAAAAAAGTCGTAAAAAAGAAATCTCGGCTTACCGCAACCAAAAGGAAACATAAGGCTCCGAATAAACGGCTAGCCAAACGTAAACCAAGGTAGGAAAAGAACAGATGGCAGGCCATTCACATTGGGCGGGAATCAAGCACAAAAAAGCTGCAATCGATAATAAACGGGGAAAGTTGTGGAGTAAACTTTCTAAAGCGATTATCGTGGCTGCGCGTGCCGGCGGATCAGATGTCAGCATGAATTTAGCCCTGCGCTACGCTATTAATGATGCCAAAGCGGTTAGCATGCCCAAAGACAATATTGATCGGGCAATCAAAAAGGGGACCGGAGAACTTGAAGGAGGATATTTTGAAGAAGTTATCTACGAAGGATACGGTCCTGGCGGGGTTGCCGTGCTGTGCGACATCCTGACAGATAATCGCAACCGTACTGCTCCTGAAGTGCGTAAAATCTTCGAAATTGCCGGCGGTAAATTAGGTGCTACGGGATGTGTGGCTTGGATGTTTGATCGCAAAGGTCTGCTGGTCATCGAGAAGTCACAGACCGACGAGGAGGCCCTGCTGGAATTGGCACTTGAATCTGGGGCAGACGATGTGAAAACAGATGAAGACCGGTTCGAAGTTCTCTGTGAAGTTAACGCATTTACCAACGTGTGTGCAGCAATCGACGAAGCCGAAATCAAGACGGAAATTCGTGAAATTGCCCGCATTCCCAAGGAGACCGTCGACCTGGATGTGGAAATTGCAAAAAAAGTCCTCAAAATGATGGACAAACTAGACGATCATGACGACGTGCAAAGCGTAGCCGCCAACTTCAACATTCCTGAAGAACTGGCACAACTAAGCGAGTAGGACATTTTAAAAAACCGCCAATACACGCTAATGACTAGTTGTGCCTTGATAGATTTTCCATTCCACACAATCCACCTTAACCACTACTTTAAAAAACAATCAGTTCGACAGGGTTTGGCGTCCTATATCTTTTTTATTAGTGTTTATTAGCGGTTCACTTTTACTCTTTCCCGTGGTGCTTCACCAGCTCCCAGTATTTCTGGAAATCAAAATCTGGACTGTTGTCCGTATCGTGGCACTCGACACACCTCTTTTCGGCCGCCCCCATTTTCTCTCCTGCCGCGGGTTGCAAAGTCAAACGCATATTTTTGCGTAATTGCATCTGTTGCTCTTGGGCAACTTCTTTCTCGCCACTTTCCACGGCCACATGAGCTGCCCCGGGACCATGACAATTTTCACAACCGTTGCCTTGTAGATGATGAGTCGCTCGCAAGCCGAAATATCCCGATCTATACGGAAAGAACCGCTGCGGATCCCAGCCGACCACATGGCAACTGAGACACTCGGGATCGTAATGCCGAGGAGGCTTCAAATCGACTAAGGTTTGCGTTGCATGTGCATGGGGTGTTCCCTCAAACACCTCAGTCGCTTCCGTGTGGCAATCAGCACAAACGGCCGAACCAACGAATTGATCACGAGGATGGCCCACTCCGGCTAACTCCAAGCCTTCCAGACCTAACGTTTCTAGCTCATTCTGATATTTAACCAATGCCGTTTGCATTTCAGGGGAATCGGTGAACCGATGGTCCAACGGCACCCGTTGATAAAGGATGTTATTTTCTGGAGCGCCATAAAGACCAACCGCAATCACATACATGCCTTTGTGCCCCACCTCAATGAGACGCGTATTCGTTCCCTCGATAACCTGAATCCGATCGGGGGGCACCTCCGCGCCACCAGTTGAAGCCACCAATTGAAATTGCGGATAGAGGCGTGCAAGTTTTGCCGCCTCCTCCAAATCACCATGCACCATCAATACTTGCCAGTCGCAACCTTTGCTGGCCATTTTGGGAGCCACTTCATCCAAAGCTGCTACCGGATCGATCCAGGTCACCTCGGAATTATTGGCCATGTCCACCTGGAAGTTCGTCACCAAGACCGAAGTCACAGCAATACATTGACCTCCCACTTCAAGCACCCGGTAACGAGAGGATAATCCATACTCAAAACCTAACAGGGCCACATTAGCCGACACGAGTGGATTGTTTTCCGGATCAAGATTCGCCAGTACAAAAAGCACCGGATCCGTACCGAGCTGTAGATCATGGACTCCCAGCCCAACTCCGGAATAACCAATTTGTAGCAGCGACTCCATGGCAAAGCGAAATTTGATATTTGCCTGAGGCCCAAACCGGCGAACTTGACCTCCCAGGTCGAGTGCAACCAGAGGCCAACCTTGCTGGCGAAGATTCTTGATCAACGTATGGCGCCGTTTAAGCCCCCCCAACTGATTTTCCAACCCGGCACAGCCACACGGCTCAAGATAGCCGTTCAACTCACCTGAAAACAGGATGGTCGCTTGAGGTTGGGGCCAATTGACAAAGATCGGTCCATTACGTTCTACTGCTTCAGCAGCAGCAAGATTTTCATCTTGATCCCCGTCTGTTTCTTTTATGCCTGTTTCTTTTACAGACCCCACCTTTCCAGTGAACTGAACTGAATCCGAGATAGTCTCCACACCAACGGACAGAGGGCACTGAATTGCGAAGTTTATCAAGAATACCAGCAAACCAATCACTCTGGGCAATCGGGCCCACCTACTGTCAATCCCTCTACCAGCCAATTCCTGATGCATGTTTGCCTGCTTCTCCAATAATATCACTTGTTTACAGAGTCCTAAGATCTGAGTGTAGAGCTGAATATTGGTAACACTTTAATCGAATCCAGATTCCCTCTCGCAAAGACGCCAAGATCGCCAAGCCCCTTCCTACCACGCAGGCAAACGGAAAGTCACACCCAGGAAAAATAATACGGACGAATTGAACCACGGAGGCACGGAGAAAAGATCCATTGATTAAGCATCTCCCTGTCCTCCGTGACTCCGTGGAAATCCCTACTTCTCACTTCTTTTGCATTCGATTCTTCAAAACACCGAATTTGCAATGCTTCAGTCCTACCCTAGGAAACCTTTGACAGTTTGGTGGATTTCCGCCTCATCCATTCTTTTCTTTGCGGTCTTGGCGTCTTTGCGAGAGGCTGTTCTTTGTAATATTATGGGCAGATTACCAACTTGCCGAGGAATACCGTAAGTTCGTGTGAAGTCTTACGAATATTGTTTGCCCCTCTTACGTTACCAATCGTACTGATTACACAATCTCTCCACCAGCGGAACTTACTCCAACTCTAGACTCTAAACTCGTTCACTCAATCATGTACGGCAAACTCTACCTGGAGCTTGAACTGAGCCGTTTGTGGGTGGGTCGTGGAGAGGATAATTTCCGCCGCCTCGCCAAATCTCTCTCCGCGTCGGATCATTGTCCTTGTACCGGCAGGGATCTCAACAACCAAAGGGACATGGACTAACTGCTCGCTCATTTTGCGACTTGGCTCCAAGGTTGCTCGTAATTCTTCAGGCTGGATGGTCTCAACCTTCAATTTGGTAGTGACGGCATGTTCGCCACGGATGGCTACAATAAGCCGTACTTTCTTGCCTTTCTCGCTAGGAACCTGACCCATACGGAGCATCCCTTTTTTAGCAATCCACCCCGGTCCGAAAACTGACATGTCTCCAATCACATTAGCCGCCAGGGGAATGTCTAACTTCGCGACATTCTTAAGGTTGGTTTCCACCGTAAGCCAAGTTTGGATTGGTCCCAGGGTATGCCCCGCATGCAACGTCGCCACTAACTTGAGTCCAGCCCGTGCATCAGGCAGAGGCAGTTCGCTCTTTGGACATGGCACCAATTCTACTTCGATCTGACTTGCTAGCTCAGGATCGCTGAGTTGCTGTGATCGGATCTCGATTTCATCTTGCAGAAATGCCATCAAATAGATCTCTGCCTGTCGAGTCTCACCCGCGCGAACGTTGCCAAAATAAAACTCGTTTGGCATCACCGAGGTCGATTCGACTACGGCACCTTCCACTTGCAACTCAACGCGTGACTGCGATGGATCGTTGGTAATTAATGTTGCCCCATGGCGAAATGGACCGGGACTGGTCTTGGCGGTCCATTCCAATGTCACTTCTGCTTGTTCGCCAGGTGCAACCTCCTCAGCCGATAAGCCCCCCACCGTACACTTGCAAGTAGTAGACCCTACCTTGATATGCAACGAACTGTCACCCGTGTTGCGGACCTGGAAGGCGTGTGTCAGCGAGGTTCCCTGCTCCATCGAACCAAAATGGTAAACTTTTTCCTCCACTTGAATCTGAGGAGACTTTGCCATAACGCCTCCCGACGTCCCCGTATCCGATACTTGTGTATCCGTAATGGACGTTTCCGATGAAGGTAACGCAACCGCCAACGGAAGTATCTGAAATGCCACCAACAGCGCAGCCAACACGACACCGCCAAACAGGGCTATCAAAATGATTCGAATCGTTGATTTCATAAAAAATCTCCTGCAAACTCGACTACGTAAACATGCACGCGACTATTCTAACTTACTCAGACTGAAAACATACAGGAAATTTCACAATGAGTGACTTAACCGCTCACGGCAGAGCGTAAAAAAGTGTTGAAAATCCGAACGTCTATAATCCGGGTAGGTCCAATCGAAGCTTCGCCACGCTCCTTTGCGAAAATTGAGCGTTACTTCAGCATAGATGCCTTTTTGCAGGTAGATACGATGTGCATGGTCCTTCGTCGATGCCAACACCAGTTTGGCCTGCGTGATATAACCAGGGTCCAAATTCAATGGCCGAGGTTCTGCATGCTCCGACTGCTCTGCGTACTGAGTTTCCCAAAGATTTGTTTGAATCTTGATTGCTGGCAAAGTTGCCGGATCGACCAACACAGCAAAAGCCAAAAATTGCTTGTGAAGGTCTGTACCCATAGACCGTGTATAGTAGTCTGTCTCTGTGAATGAAAAGGTTTCGCTTTCTAATAACACTTCGCCAAAATAGCGAGTCATCCGTTCATAAGTCCAACAAAAAGCCGCCGCATGTCGACTGCAAACGGCCACGATCAGCAAAACGGACGAAGAAGATTGAATCTGCCCCATGGTAAACAGCCCTAATAGGCCTTCGCAAACAGAGCCCGTCGCTTGCTTGGCTGACCGGTAAAGATACACTTCCCGATTTCCTCCTGTTCTGCCAGTGGCACACAGCGGGCTGTCACTTTCAGTGCTTTGAGTTTTTCTTCCATCTCAGGCCCATCGGTAAAATGGCAATAGGCCAACCCACCGTGAGCTTCGGGTTGCTGAACATTGTCGGATGTGAAGAAATTTTCAAACTCTTCCCAGTCGTCTATTCTGACCGTGACCGCGTCGCGAGCTTTCACCGCCCGGTCAAACAGAGTCTGTTGTATTTCGGCAAGTAGAGTCGAGACTTGGGCAACGAATTGATCACGCGGAATGCTTGTGCCCTTCCCGCCTCCTCCCTCTTGCTCTGATGGTCTGACTCGCTGGTTGACAAACACTCCACCTGCGGCCACATCCCGTGGACCAACATCCACCCTCAATGGCACTCCGCGCTTGACCCATTGCCACTTTTTTTCACCCCCACGCAAATCGCGATCGTCCACCTTGACACGCACTGGGCCGTCATCAAACTGCTCAGCACTCAGTTGATCTTTTAAAACTTCACAAAACGACAAAACTTCGGCCCGCTCTTCATCATTTCGATAGATCGGCAAAATCACCACATGCACCGGAGCCAACTTGGGTGGCAACACCAAACCGTCATCGTCGCTATGGGTCATAATCAGCCCACCAATCAGTCGGGTCGATACACCCCATGAAGTAGTCCACGCATAAACTTCCTGGCCTGCCTGATCCTGAAATTTAATTTCCTGTGCCCGGGAAAAATTTTGCCCAAGAAAATGTGAGGTACCGGCCTGCAACATTTTACGATCCTGCATCAACGCCTCTATGCTATAAGTGGCGATTGCTCCAGGGAATCGCTCCGCAGCCGTTTTTTCTCCCTTGATCACAGGCATCGCCATCTGACTTTCAGCAAATTCCGCATAGACATCCAACATCTGACTCGTTTCGGCACGCGCTTCCTCCTCGCTCGCGTGCACGGTATGCCCTTCTTGCCACAAGAATTCCGTGGTACGAAGAAACATTCGCGTGCGCAATTCCCAACGCACCACGTTGGCCCACTGGTTGATCAAGATGGGCAGGTCACGATAGGACTGAACCCAACGGGCAAATGTGGCTCCAATAATCGTTTCACTGGTAGGCCGAACAATGAGAGGCTCCTCGAGCTTTGCAGACGCCGCGGGTTGCAAACCGCCTGCCCCATCCGGTTCGAGCCGATGGTGGGTTACCACAGCACATTCTTTGGCAAATCCTTCGACATGCTCCGCTTCTTTTTCCAGGAAGCTCATCGGGACAAACAGTGGAAAATAGGCGTTTTCATGTCCCGTTTCCTTGAACATGACATTCAGTTTTTGCTGAATATTTTCCCAAATGGCATAGCCCCAAGGCTTGATCACCATACAACCACGTACGTCAGAAGACTCAGCCAGATCGGCCGCCTTGACTACCTGTTGGTACCACTGGGGGTAGTTTTCCTCACGACTGGGACTGATAGCATTTTTAGATTTTTTAGACATTGGCTAAATGCGGAGTGGACTAAATGCGGAAATCGGATTACGGAATTATAAAAACAGGGTGGCAATTTGACCGACAATGGAGGGGTGCCTTCAATAGACCCGCATTCTACGATAAAATGCTCTGCCAGAACATTGGCGAATTGCCAACTTCTTCACCGTAGCCCGTTGCCGCCCATGGTGTGTCCGCATAGAATCAGCAACATTCGTTCTATTCCGCAATCCGATTTCCGAATTCTGTATTTCTCCTATGTCTCGCCACTTCGTCAGTCAGCTTGCTCATAACGAACCAATCGATCAGGTCTTCATGGCCTCGGATAAACAGTTGCGTCCCAACCGCAATGGTAATCTTTACTTGCAGGTCGATCTGTCCGACCGCAGCGGATCCATCAATGCGCGTCTCTGGAATGCAAGCGAAAATGATTACAAGAGCTTTGAAAACGGTGACTACGTGCATGTTGATGGATCAACGCAACTGTTCCAAGGCAATATCCAGCTAATCGCCACTCGTATTCGTAAAGCACGACCCGATGAGATCGACGAGTCGGATTATGTCACACTGCAATCAGAAGAGATTCAACAATTTCAACGACGACTTATTGAAATCTTGAGAAAGATCCAGTCACGTCCTCTATCCAGGCTCGTGGATGCATTCCTCAGTGATAAAGATTTCATGTCCAAATTCACCCGGGCACCAGCCGGCATGAAAAACCATCATGCCTACCAGGGAGGATTGTTAGAACATGTCGTCGGGTTGTTGGAACTGGTTTTGGTTGTCACCCCCCGGTACCCACAACTCAACCAAGACCAGTTGTTAGTCGGCGCATTTCTACACGACGCAGCAAAGGTAGATGAACTCTCCTACGATCGCGATATTGCTTACACCGATGAGGGACAACTCCTGGGACATCTGGTGCTGGCCATTTCGATGATCGACGAGAAGGTTCGTCAAATTGTCCAACAAGATGGCCAACCCTTTCCCAAACAATTGCTCATCGAAATAAAACATCTCATCCTTAGTCACCATGGCCAATATGACTATGGCAGCCCCAAGCTACCAATGACCTTGGAAGCCGTCACACTTCACATACTGGATAACCTCGATGCCAAACTTGCCAGCTTTACCCAACTGATCAACGATTGCCCCAACCTCGACAGCCAATGGACGCAGTATCATGTCAACTTAGGTAGAAAGTTATACAAGGGAGGAAGGAGCGCGGATTAGGGGTGGCCACCGAACATCTTTCGGCTAAAGCAGATTAGGTTATAATCGCTATCTGGCGTACGTTAAGGAACACTCAATATCAAGCTTCTGTGAAATGGTGGCGTTCAGGTTTCAGTATGAAAGTGAATACATAAACACACTTCCAACATCGGTCACTCCTTAACTCTCTTGAGCCTGGCCTTAACTCTCTTGAGCCTGGCCTCAACTCTCTTGAGCCTGGCCTTACTTTTGGGGTAGTCGCAGCCGTAAGTACTGGCAAGGTAAAGGTTTATTTGTGGGTCTACCCAAAAAGACAAGTTTGACAAAGCACTAGTCATGCCCAACTCCATCCGCGATGCTATCCTCCACCACGTCAATCACCCTGACTATCGTGCTGTAAAGCCCAAGGTAATAGCCAAAAATCTGGGTTTACAAGGCAACGACCTGACAAGGGCAAAAAAGACCATCAAGCGATTGGTTAAGGAAAATAAGCTTGTTTATGGGGCCAGGCATCTGATCTACCCTGTTCTCGGCGTTTCCAAGAGTAAGAAAAACTGGTCCAAAAGCACGGATGACCCGGAGGCCGTTCAAGCGGACAAATCCAAAGAGAGCAGCAAGCCTAAACGACCGTTCAAACACACCGTAGGTACGTTCCGCCGCACGGCGAAAGGCTATGGTTTTGTTCGTCCTGAAGGAACCTTAGCCTCATCGGGTCGCGAGCAAGACCTCTATGTGGCTGCCAAGAACACTGGCGATGCGGCGCATGGTGACACCGTACGAGTGAAGCTGATATCGGGGCGCCCACGAAAAAGTGACCGCACCGAAGGCCGCGTCATTGACATTGTTCAACGAGCTACCAACCGTTTCGTTGGCACTTACTTTGAACAGGCTGGGATGGGCCTGGTGCAGATTGACGGCAACCTTTTCAGCAATCCAATCTACGTTGGAGATCCGGGAGCCAAGGGGGCCCATGACGACGACAAAGTCGTATTGGAGATGGTCCGTTTTCCATCGCAAGTTCGCGACGGCGAAGGGGTCCTCGTACAGATTCTTGGCCAAAGAGGGCAGCCAGGCGTAGATACACTTTCGATCATTCACCAATACGACTTGCCTGGTGACTTCCCTGAAGATGTACTGGAAAACGCCCGGCAACAAGCGGCAGCCTTCGACCAACTTACTAGTTCGGAAATTTGCAATTCGACCGACGCGCGTCGTGACCTTACCGGTGAGACGATCCTCACCATCGATCCCGCCACCGCCCGAGATTTCGATGACGCTATCTCACTACAACGTCTTGAAAATGGCCACTGGCGGTTGGGGGTGCATATTGCCGATGTTTCACACTTTGTACAGCCTAAAAGCCCTCTTGACCGTGAAGCGTTCGAACGGGCCACCAGTGTCTATCTGCCCGACCAGGTTATCCCAATGCTCCCGGAGATCATCTCCAACAATCTGGCTAGCCTGCAACCTGACAAAATTCGCTATGCGGTAACTTCTCTGATCGAATTCACTGCCGAAGGCGTTCACGTATCGACTGATCTCTTTAAAAGCATCATTAAAAGTTGTCGCCGTTTTACTTATGACGAAGTGGATCAATATCTGGCCGATCGTCAGAGTTGGCAAGATAGAATCGATCCCGAAGTCCATGCCCTGTTAGCACGAATGCATACCTTGGGCATGCTTCTTCGTGGACGCCGCATGAAGCGGGGAGCGTTAGAATTGGCGATGCCTGAACTTAAAATCGACTTGGATACCAAAGGTCATGTCTGCGGTGCCCATCTGGAAAAGAATACGGAAAGCCATCAAATCATCGAGGAGTTCATGTTGGCAGCCAACATCGCGGTAGCGGAAACGTTGGCCACGGAAGGACTGCTATTTTTACGGCGAGTTCACGGCAACCCAGATCCGCGCAAGCTCAAAGCATTGACCCAATTTGTCAAAGAATTGGGTCTGGAAATTGAAAATTTAGAAAGTCGCTTTGAGTTGCAAAAGCTACTGCGTGATGTGAAAAACGATCCGCGTGAATACGCGGTAAATTACGCAACGTTAAGATCGATGCAACGGGCTACTTACAGCCCCGAGGAAGAAGGGCATTACGCACTGGCCAGCGACAACTACTGCCATTTTACATCGCCCATTCGCCGTTATCCGGATCTTACCATCCACCGGTTAATTGGCTCATTAAACAAGTCCGTGCCACCGCAACAAAAAATGGAAACACTGCTCATTCTGGGCGACCATTGCAGCGATCGTGAACAACGGTCAACCCAGGCCGAACGCGAACTAAATAAAGTTAAACTGCTACATTACTTTCAGGACAAAATTGGCACCGAAATGGAGGGCATCGTCACTGGCGTAGAACGCTTTGGCCTATTTGTCCTGGGCACAGAAATTCCCGCAGAAGGATTCGTCCACGTTAGCTCGCTGGCTGACGACCATTACCGCTACGACCGTGCGGGGCATGTCTTGCAAGGATTCCGTTCAGGTAATACTTTCCGACTGGGAGATCAAGTAAAGGTGGTCGTGGTCTCAGTGGATCTGGAACGACGAGAACTCGATTTCCGTCTCGTTAGCCATGCACAGGCAAAGGGCAAAAACTCTTCAAAAGGCAAGTCCAGACAAAAAACGAGCTCTCGCAAAGAAACAACATCCGCTCGCCAAGAATCCCAATCGGGATCCACTCAAAAGTCAAAATCCCCCGCCAAAAAAACCAACCGTCGCAAACGGCGCAAATAGGCTTACCCCCTGACGGATTGGGCCCCCTGACAGATTGGGAGAGAACGTCTAAAATGTGGCCTCCTATAACAGGAGAATTGCAAAGTCAGTATTTTGAAAAATGGACTGATTAAAAGTACGAAGATAGGCCCTACCACGGAGTCACGGAGAACACGGCGTAGCTTAATCAATGGATCTTTTCTCCGTGCCCTCCGTGACTCCGTGGTTCAATTCTTTGTTATGATTTTGGCTGGATGTGACTTTGCAGTTTGCCGGCCTCTCCTATTGGCTTTTTGAGTCCACACGACACGTATGCAACGCAATTGGCCAGTCAAATGACCGCATCATCACAAACCACATCCACCGAACTGGCCCGCACCGCACTCTATGACTGGCATGTGGCCCACGGCGGACGCATGGTCGATTTTGGCGGTTGGTTGATGCCCATGCAGTATTCGTCCATCATCAAGGAACATCAAATAACCCGCACCGCAGCAGGCCTATTCGACATTTCGCATATGGGTCGCCTCCATTTTTCTGGAACAGGTGTCGCTGAATTTCTCGATTCCCTGCTCACCCGGCGTGTTATCGACATGCATGCCGGCCAGATTTGCTACAGCCTGATCTGCAACCAACAGGGGGGCATACTAGACGATGTACTAATCTACTGCCTCGATAATTCTAACGGTGATGATTCTGAGCAGCAGTCAATATTCCGACCAAAAGCCCAATTGTCGAGAGAGCAAAACCCAAGCCTCTCATTTCAGATGGTGGTCAATGCGAGCAATCGCAAGAAAATTGTCGACTGGCTGACGCATCACCTGGTGTCTGGAGAACTTTCCGCTGATTCTCAGATCTTCGATGATGTTCAATTCCAAGATTTGACTCACGAGAGTGCTATGATTGCGGTCCAAGGACCGAAGGCCATTGCACTACTCGACCCACTCCTTGATTGCAATCTAAAAGCGATACGATATTACCGTGGCATGCCGGGGCAATTCTCCCAATGGCCCTGCTACATTACCCGGACGGGATACACGGGTGAGGACGGTTGTGAATTGATCGTTGCCAATGAAGATGGACCTCGGACCTGGGAAACGATATTAGAACGTGGAAATGAGATGGGCATTTCCCCCATTGGGTTAGCAGCACGAGACACGTTGCGTTTGGAAGCAGCAATGCCACTGTACGGTCATGAACTATCAGAACAAACGAATCCCATTCAGGCAGGACTTGGATTTGCTCTCAACCTAAAGAATCGTGAATTTATTGGCCGCGATGCCATTGTCAATTTCCAGACGGAAAACCGTCAGCCAATGCGAATAGGTCTGCAATTGGACGGCAAAAGAGTGCCACGTGAAGGACATGTGATTTTACAAGCAGGCCAGCCAATTGGCGAAGTCACTAGCGGCACCTATTCCCCCACCTTTGAGCGTCCCATCGCCATGGGATATGTCAAAAAGGTTGCAGGAGCTCCAGGGACGACTCTCTCCATTGATATTCGCGGCAAGCATCACCCAGCAGTCGTGATACCGCTACCTTTTTACACACGTGGAAAACCTTAAGGAATATCGTAGTGAACCAGGAAGATTTGTTGTTTGCCAAAACCCATGAATGGGTAGCCATTTCCACTGAAGATGGTCAACCGCTGGCCACGCTTGGGCTCAGCGCATTTGCCGTAGAAGCACTGACCGATTTGGTATTTATCGAGCTACCAGAAGTTGGTCAGCAAGTGAAAGCTGAGGAACCGTGTTGTGAGGTCGAATCAGTTAAGGCTGTCAGCGATGTCTATTCCCCGGTGGAGGGAGAAATCATCGCCGTGAACGATGCCTTGCCCGATGCATTGGAAACACTGAGCGAAGACCCCTACGGTTCAGGATGGATCGCAAAAATCCGCCTCGCCGGCGAGCCTGATCTGACTCACCTAATGGACTACAAGACCTACCAGAAACAGTGTGAGGAAGAGAGTTGAAAGCTGAGAGTTGAGAGCGACAATTCTACCTCCCTGCCAACCACGTTGCTTTCTAACACATCGACATTCAAACATCACACATCTAACATCTACCTGATGCCTTACCTTTACAACACCCCCGCCGATCAAACTGAAATGCTGGCCACCATTGGGGCCGGTTCATTGGACGAATTATTCGACTCGGTACCACAAGATTTGCAATTGGCTCGATCACTCGATCTGCCATCGGCAATGTCTGAAATGGAGTTGGAGCAGCACCTGCATCGATTGGCTAATAAAAACCAGCACGCTGGTCAGCTTGTTTGTTTCCTGGGAGGTGGTAGCTACGATCATTTTGTGCCCGCTGTGGTTGATGCTATCGGTTCACGAAGCGAATTCTACACTTCTTACACTCCTTATCAGGCCGAGGCGAGCCAAGGCAACCTGCAAGTCGTATTTGAGTATCAGTCGCTCATTACACGACTCACTGGCATGGAAGTATCGAACGCCAGCATGTACGACGGCGGAAGTGCCACGGCCGAAGCAGTGCTGATGGCAATCAGCACGACAGGCGGGCGGAGTGCGAAAAAAAGACAGCCCAATGTTGTCCTACCCCATAGTTTGCATCCCGAATATCGGGCCACAATCGTTACTTATCTCGAAAATCTTGATGTCCAAGTACGGTTTCTGGAAACACCCCAGGGCATCATCGATAGGGAACACCTCGCGAACGTCCTTGACGACCAAACAGCCGCCGTTGTGCTTCAGCATCCCAATTTTTTTGGCTGCTTAGAAGATGCGGAAGAAATCACTCGGATAACTCACGACGCCGGCGCATTATTGATTTCAGTATTCGACCCGATCAGCCTGGGATTGCTCACCCGCCCGGGAGATTATGGCGCAAATATCGCCGTAGCTGAAGGGCAAGGCCTCGGAACTCCCATGACTTACGGTGGTCCCTATCTGGGTATCATGGCGTGTGATAAAAAATTGGTCCGACGTATGCCTGGTCGGATCGCGGGACAAACTGTCGATCGCCGTGGCAATCCATGTTTTGTACTTACGCTACAAACTCGCGAGCAACACATACGCCGCGCCAAAGCCACCAGCAACGTCTGCACTAACCAGGGCCTATTTGCTTTACGTGCCACGGTCTATCTGGCCCAACTTGGTCCTCAAGGCCTCCGTGAAACGGCCACCTTATGTCTGCAAAAAGCCCATTATGCAAGCCAGCAGCTTTGCCGCCATCCACGTTTCTCACGAGCATTCGACCATCCTACGTTTAAGGAATTTGTCATTCGCGACGCAGAAAATCGAGTCGATGAGCTACTGCAAGCAGCAACAAACCATGGCTACCTGGCGGGCATTCCCCTGGCACCGTGGTTCCCGGAATTATCAGACTGTTTTCTCGTCGCCGTCACGGAAAAACGGACTCAAGATGAAATTGACCGTTGGGTTGGCGAATTGACGCGCTGCGGCGCAAAAGTCCACATCTGACAGTGTATACGTATACCTAAAAATGCAATTTCAATGAAAAACACTCGAGACACACAACTGCTGTTCGAACTATCCAGGCCAGGCTGCCGAGCGACAAGACTACCCGCATGCGATGTGCCAGAGCTGCCTCTTTGCGAGTTGCTCCCAACTGCATCGATGGCATCAACTCCACCTAACCTGCCCGAACTATCCGAACCCCAAATCGTCAGGCATTTCGTCAATTTATCAACACAGAACATGAGTGTTGATACACACTTCTACCCGCTTGGGTCCTGTACCATGAAGTACAATCCCAAAAGGAACGAACGAATTGCCGGACTACCTGGCCTGGCAGAGCTGCATCCCTATCAACCAGAAAGTACGTTGCAGGGCATGCTGCAAATACTTTATGAACTTCAGGAAATATTGCAGGAAATCTCAGGACTGGCAGTCTGCTCATTGCAACCTGCGGCTGGAGCCCATGGTGAATTGACAGCCCTGTTGGTGGCGAGTGCCTACTTTCGTAATCTGGGCCAAAAACGGCCAATCGTATTGGTACCCGACAATGCCCACGGCACCAACCCGGCCAGTGCTTCCATGGCCGGTTTTCAGTCCGTAACCCTCAAAACCACGTCCGATGGTTTTGTCGACATGGACGAATTGGCCACAAAGTTAAACGATCAAGTCGCCGTGTTGATGATAACCAACCCTAGTACGCTAGGTCTGTTTGAGCCTCACATTCGCCAGATAGCCGATCAAGTACATGCGGTTGGCGCACTTGTCTACTTGGATGGAGCAAATATGAACGCCATCCTGGGAGTTGCTCGTCCGGGAGATTTCGGGGCCGACATGCAACATTTCAACCCCCACAAAACCTTCAGTGGGCCACACGGTGGTGGTGGCCCAGGAGCCGGACCGATCTGTGTCACCAAAGAGTTGGCCCCATTCCTGCCGGCCCCTATCGTCGTTCCATGTGATCGACAGGAACCTTGTGACCACCAGGAAACTGACGAGAAAGGCTCTGGCCCTACCTATCGACTCGATTGGGATCGGCCTAAATCTATTGGGCGAGTTCGCGCTTTCTTTGGCAACGTCGGTGTGCTTGTACGAACCTATGCCTATATTCGCACTCATGGCCCGGATGGATTGCGACGGGTATCGGAAAATGCGGTTCTCAATGCCAACTACTTGCTCAGCCGCATAAAAAAGATACTGCCCGTTGTGCAAGATGATCGCTGCATGCACGAGTTTGTCGCCACGGCGGCTCAACTCAAAGCAGAAAAAAATATCTCGGCGATGGATATCGCCAAACGGCTGTTGGACTACGGATTCCACGCTCCAACTGTCTACTTTCCGCTCACGGTCCCAGAAGCGATCATGATAGAACCCACCGAAAGTGAAAGCAAACAAACACTTGATGATTTTACCGATGCTCTCTTCCGTATCATCGAAGAAGACCCCCAATTGCTACACGGTGCTCCGCACACGACTTCCATCAGTCGTCCCAACGAAGTCCAAGCCGCTCGTCAACAGATTTTGTCACATCCTGAGGCGTGACATGCAACCCACCCCTTGCCGGTACCTGGTCGATCCACCGCAACCGGGTGCGTGGAATATGGCGGCCGATGAAACCATGCTGGATGCGGCTGTCCAATCTGGGTCGGCAATGCTTCGTTTCTATCAGTGGCAGCAACCCACTTTATCACTTGGTTATTTCCAACCCTATTCACAACGTTCCTGCCATCCCTCCAGTCAACAGGCAACTGTCGTTAGGCGTCTCAGTGGGGGCGGAGCACTCGTGCACGATCGTGAACTCACCTACTCTCTGGCACTGCCAGCTTCACATCCGCTCATCCAGAACCGTGATAATCTGTATGTCCTCGTACACCAAACACTAATCGATACGTTGTCCGACTTTGACATTCATGCCGATGTGCAGCGCGAACCTACCGAAGCAGCAGGGCACATTGACTCCAGCAATGCAACCTGTGCATTCATTCCTTCTGCTGAAGCTCCCTTTCTATGCTTCCAGCGTCACTGTCCTGGCGATGTGCTGATGTCTGACCACCGCCACGGACAACCGGCAAAAATTCTCGGCAGTGCGCAAAGACGCAGGCGTGGCGCCCTACTACAGCATGGTTCGTTACTGCTAGCAATATCGCCGGCTGCCCCCGAACTGGCTGGCATTCAGGATTTAACAGGCAAAATACCCAATAACTCTGACTTGCTAGCCCGCTGGAGCACGCATCTTCAGGACTGTCTAAAACTCAAACTCATACCTTCCGATTGGAACCCAGCGCAGCACCACAGCATTCAACGGTACCAGCAATCCAAGTATTGCCGCTCCAGTTGGACTGAGGCTCGTTAAGCTTGAGGCCCGTTCTACCGATACGAATTAAGTGTCCAACGTGATATATTCTGCCACCCAGTAGGAAAGCGTGATATATCTGGTGCCAAATTCCTATCTGCCTGCTACAATGACGGTAGCACCGGTCGTGTCGATTATTTAGCAATATCAATTGTTTACTTGAGAAGAAGCCAGTCTCCCATGGATGTTACCCTCAAAGTACTTAAAGGGGCCAAATCGGGTGGGAAAATTACGATCAAAAAGGAAAAATTCCTGATTGGTCGTAGCAAGAAGTGCAGTTTGTGTGTCGGTACAGAATCAATCAGCCGCCAACATTGTGTTATCACTCGCTACCAATCACGCGTTACCATTGCGGATCTGGGAAGCCGCAACGGGACCATTGTCAACGGCGAGCGAATTGACGAGCCTGTGCCTCTCAAATCGGGTGATGAATTGGACATCGGGCCTCTGCGATTCCTGGTGACTATCAGCAACGGCATCAGCAATCTCAAACGCGACAAAGTGAAATCGATTGCTGACGCCGCTCAACGTACAGCCAATACCCACTCTACCGATGTCCTTGAGGATGACATCACTTCATGGCTATCGGGTATTGGTGTTAGCTCAGGGTCAACCGTCTCTCCCTCCATTACGGATACGCAGACCATTCGACTGGATGACACAAATGCAGCAGAGATGAAGCATGCGTTAGAAGAATTTGCTCAACAAGAAGCTCAAACTGAACAAAACCAAAGACCTGCCGAAAAGGAAAAATCGTCGCAGAATAATTCCACCTCAAGCGATGGAAAATCGGGAACCAGTAAATCAAATCCTAAGATTCAAACTGATTCTAAGATTCAAAAGGGGCTCGGAAAATTACCATCCATTCCTTCAAAACCTACAGCCAAAAACAGTTGCGAAGCGGCTGCCGAAGCATTGCGATCCTGGGGACGAAGAAAGTAACGTCTGGCGAAAAAGAGTCTGGCTTTAGGAATTTCTCATGAACAGAAGAATCCCTCACCCAAAATGCTCACTACTCGGCTTGGCTTTCGATGCCGAAGATGGGCAAAAGCGAATAACCCGCGGCCCCAACTTTTTCCTCGCTGGGGGCACGCAGGAAACTCACGGAATCATGCAAGAAACCGCCATCAAAGTCAACGAACACCTGGATGGCAAGGGAAAACGACTGGAAGATGTCTCTGATCAGGAATTGCGGCACATTGTGGAAGACATCCAGACTGGCCCGAGTTTATGAACATCCAGGCTAGTGTCTGGTCAAGCCTTACTTTTGGGGTAGCCGCAGCCATAACTACTGGCAGGGCAAAGATTTATTTTTGCGTCAACTCAAAAAGATAAGTTTGACAAAGCACTAGCTAGTCCACTGGAGGTTTTGTCCTTTTGTCTCTGATTCTTGAACATCAAAAGGGACAATCGATTCCAACTCCTTCAGGTCTTCTGCTTCTCGATGTTCTGAAAACTCTTCTGATCCAACGGTATCCGTTCCTGGTTGCTGGCTGCTGTTGCGAGCGGTAATTTCCGCATCGGATAATTTGACGTAGCCCAATTCTCGGATCACTTCCAGAATTTCGCTACAAGTGGGAAACATTCGGCCACTCTTGCGTTTGTATTCGTCAAGCGCACTCATGAACTCTACTTCTCCAAGCGAATAATCTCGCTCGCATGTGGTGGGATCAATCTGCCGACGACGTTGTACTTTTTTTCGCCGCTCAAGCTTTGGTTGGTTGCTTCCCTTGGCTGTGTCGCAGGCAGCCTCCTTGCGTCGTCCAGTGGAACGACGACGATCGACTTTCACCAGTTCATCTCCCTTACCGGCCTGAGTTGTCTGGTCAGCCTTGACCCTCTGTTTCACTGACTTCTTACTCTTATTGCTCTTCACCGATTTTGCAGCCACCGTTTTACTGGTTTTTCGTTTAGTTGAAGCAGACTGTGCCTTGGGTGGGCGCTTCTTAGGCGAGGCTTTCTTGGAAACCACCTTCTTTTTGGCAACTGCCTGGGTCCGTTTGGTTCGGGTTGACTTCGCTGCGGGCTTTTTCTTCGTGGCCAATGGAACGTTCTCCGTGCTGAATTGCCAAGGGATTATGCAGGTCGATGCAAGCACTCATCGGAATGACGATCAGGCAATATGGAGTTATTGATTAAAATGGGTGGTTTGCGTGACTTTTATGGTTGACGCGATTTTTATGAATCACGGAAACTTTACGATGATAATCGCTCATTTGGTGTTCTCGCCACGATCAACTGACTCTCCCCGCTATCCGGCTTGTGCCAACTGGTGTTGCCTGTTACTTTTCCAGCGTATTTTTCCGGAATCATCCTACTAATCCGGATATTTCATAAATATCCGGATTAATCCTTACCTCCCAATCCTTCGGTCCCCAAGGGGTATGCCTCACCTGGCATGCCTAGCCGATCATGAAACACTCTACTTACGGTTCCCCCGCTTTGCTGATTGTGGCCTTGACCGTGTCCACCGCGGGCTGCAATCAAATGAATTCGCAAGCACTCAATGCCGAGGGAGTCCGTCTCTACATGAATGGCAACTATCCCCAAGCGGCAGAAAAGTTTGAGCGGGCTATCGCTGACGACCCGCGTTCTGCAACCAGCTATTACAATCTGGCATCTTCAAAACACAAAAGTGGCAAACTCTACAATCGCAGTAACGATTTGACTCAAGCCGAGCAACTTTACAACCAGTGTCTTGATTACGATGCGAACGACGCCGAATGCCACCGTGGACTTGCCGTGCTGCTTTGCGAAACAGGACGGCAGGACGCTGCCTATCGACTGCTGGAAGGTTGGGCCGAGCGAAGTCCCCAGCTAGCCGACCCCCACATCGAATTAGCTCGCCTCATGGAAGAAACCAACACTCGACAACAGGCATCCTTACAGTTGGTACAAGCAATTACCATTGAGCCTAACAATACTCGAGCGCTCACGGCATTGGGAAAACTGCGAGAACAGTCTGGAGATCAAACTCAAGCGTTAGCCAACTACCAGCGCTCGCTGGCGATCAACCGCTTTCAACCAGAAGTCGAAGCGCGGGTCGCCGCTCTCCAAGCGACCCATGGTGGACCTGCCATGGCTAACGCCACACCTACTCCCCCCATCGCCCGCACGGTGCAGCAACAACCGCCCCAAGTGCGATATTAAGAGAAACGAGCTCGGCCTCTTTTTTCGGAGATTGTGGATCAAGCATGGTGGAATCTATGGCCCAAAAGGAGCCCGAGGACGTTTCTTATGCTAACTGGTAGGAATCTTCTAGCACTGCTCTTTCTCGGGGCAGCCATGTGGGGTGCTGCTTGGCTGACTATCGCGTGGCGCCAATACCGTTTGCGGCACAAACTAAAACAGCATGCTCGTCAGGGTCGTCAAGGAGAGCAGGATGCCTTGCGTCTCCTGCAGCAAAGTGGCTACCGCATTCTTGATACCCAACGAACACAACAAGCGGTAGTCCATGTAGATGGAACCCCCCATTCTTATCAAGTTCGAGCCGATTACCTCGTTGAATCCCATCGTGGCTCAACTCAAGGCCAACGCTATGTCGTGGAGGTTAAAACGGGAAATGAGGCAACCCAACCTACCTCCCGCGCAACCCGCCGTCAGCTATTGGAATACCAACAGGTGTACGATGTCGATGGAGTCCTGCTTGCTGACATGCAATTGCGAAAACTGCATCACATCCGATTTGACAGTCGACAGGAGGAACACCAAATGCCTCCGACAAGCGGCCTATCTACACATGGCAAATTCATCGCAGCACTGCTCATCGGATTTCTTGCGGGCCTGATGCTCACAGGACAGCGGTGAGATGAAAGGGGAGTGTTGAACATAAAAAATCTATCGGGGAAATTGGAGTGTACCGTCAGTTCAGATTGCAAATCAAAATTGGGGGGTTTGGGGAGAACCCCCCTGTATTCTTTCACCAATTCACTTCGTGGCCTTTATATCTTCCCGGTATCTCTCCCCAGTTCCTCCAATAATTTGCATGCAGTGGTCAGTGATGCTTGTCCATCGCACCTTTGAGCCCATTGATCACACTGCTGGCTTGTCTGCTTCGAGGCTAACAACTTTTCTAATTGACTTGCGACAGCAGGGCCTCGAAATTGTCGCCTACGCAAGTAAGTCCCCACTCCCAGTCGATGCAATCGAACCGCATTGTCCAATTGGTCATAGGCCATGGGCATGACTAATTGTGGGCGCCCACTGGCCAAACCTTGCGAACTACTGCCGACACCCCCATGGTGCACAAAGGCGGCCGCTCTGGGGAGCAGACTGCTAAATGGAACAAAGCCAAAATATCGAACCTCAGGTGGCAATTCTTTGGGTAAATGCTCATGATAACCTGTCAACAAAATCCCACGTCGTCCTAAACGTTGGCACGCTTCCACTGCAGCAGCAAAGAACGCATGTCCTTCGGTCATGGCTGAACCGGGAGAAAAAACGATCGGCGCGTCACCCTCATCCAAAAATTGGAGCACTTCATCCGACAAACCCACCGGTACTGACGGTCCATCAGCAGCCTGATCCCAAAGGGGGAAACCGGCAAGCGCCGTTTTTGCAGGCCAATCAGGCTGAGGAGCTGCAAACCATTCAGGAAAAAGGCCAATCACTCGCCGAGGAGAAAAACACCATCGATACAATACTCGTTGGATCGGTGGTAAACCCAACTCCCGCCTAAAATCATTGACTTCGGGTCGCAACCAGCGATCGATCAGGCACCGATCACCCAACCAAAACTGCATTCGCTTCACCCAACCCGGTGCACTTTGCCCTAACCACATTCCAAACATCTGTGGCGATTCTCGCATGCTTCTTAATCCAATAGGCGAATAATGGATACTCGCCAATGGCGCATCAAACTGCTCCTGAAATATTCTACTTGCAATATCCAAGGGGTGGGCTCCCAATGCCGTCTCCCCCGCTACGTAGTGTGTTTTGATCAGTTCGTACAGGTCTCGCAACAATTTGACCATACACATCTGCAGTACCATTTTTGGACCGCGAAACGGATGCCACAAGTCTCGGTGATGGGCCAGTTCGTCATATTCCTGCTGCGTACCAATTGGCAACAGTTGCAACTGAGCAGATTCGACCACCGAGCGAAAATGAGGGTTGGCAATGATGAAAACTTGATGCCCACGCCTCCGCATGACCGCCCCCAGGCCAACCATCGGATGCACATCCCCATAGCTGCCCAAGGCTGTCAGTATCAGACGCATAGAAGTTCCGCGAGTGTCAACTTGATTCTGACAAAATCGAAAGGTTCGGAGGAGCACTGTTCGTGCAAATTGCAAATCAAAACTGGGGAGTTTGGGGGGGCACCCCCCAATGAATCTCCGATTCGCCTGCCACTTGATCGAAGCGCATCCCAATTGCCAGGCCAGCAAGAAGAACCATATATATTCGAGGTGAAAGAGAATGGATAGTTGTTTGATGCTTCATTGGGGGGTATTCCCCCCAAACCACCCCTGTATTCTCTTCCCAGTCATCCTTGAATTCACGTTGGTATCCTAAAATCAATCTAGGAAGCTGCCGGTGTTTCCTCGGTGTCTGATTCAACCGGTGGACTAGCATCTGAATCCTGAGGCGTTTCGGTACTTTCTTCCGTTGCAGTTTCAGCGGATGTGCCTGCAGTTTCCTCCGTTGGATTTTCTTCAGCTTTCTCCGCATTGGAAGCCTCAGTTTCAGCTTTGGGAGTCTCCTTCACAGGTGCCTCTTTGGTTTCCTCTTTGGTTTCCTCAGCTGGCATAGCTGCAGGACTGATTGGAGGATGCCCCGGAATGCCCATAGGTGGGGCGCCCGGTAGACCCGACAACGGGTTACCCACAGGGTTAGCGGCTGATTCATCGTCTTCTTCCTTCTTCTCACGAACTAACTGGTCGCGATCCAGGTGAATCTTTTTATAGACATCGTTGGCGATAACATAGTACCAGTCACCAAATCGCTCGTTGAGCTCCTGGACTCGCTTGTTACCGTCTTCGATTTTCTGATCGTATTCATCTTGACGCCGCTGGTTTTCGGCACGGATCGATTTACGCTGGGCGACAATCTCCTTGAGCTCCGCCGCCTTATCTTCCGGACTCCGCCCGCCATCATCTGCCTTTGCATCCTCTCCATTCTCCTCAGACTCAGCTTCGGGTGATACGGTCGGTTCACTGTCGCCAGCACCGTCCGCCCCATCCTTCTTTTCAGTATCTACGGTTTCTTCCTGCTGTTCGATCGCTTCTTCCGACTCGACACCTTCAGGCAAAGGTGGAAGCGTTTGATCCTCTGGTTTCTCCAACACGTCTGAATTAAATCGAGTGGTCACAAACAGATAACGATGGATACCCTGATCGGATTCAGAGCTCGCATCAGAATCTTCTGCTGAAGCGTCAGCTGACTCGGCTTGGTCGTCCAACGAGGCATCCCCTTCACCGTCAATCTTCAAATTACCAAATCGGAGGACATACTCCACACCGTCCTGCAAGGTGCAGGTCAATTCACCTTCACTGGAAAGAATTTCTGCTTGACCATTGGGTGAAAGTGAAACCGGGGCAAAACCACGTGGAATGAGACTACCAGCCGCTTCGTTTTTTAGAAAGTCGCCCCCCGCCTTCAGATCGGCACTGAGGCCTTCCGGTTTGCGTTCGACATCGACAATTCGCAAGTCATCAAGGCCATCGCGAAATTCTTGTAGTACGTCACTATTAAGTTCCTGATTTTCACCCAACGGTTCGTCGGTAAACTTTTTCGTGGCAGCATCGTAACGCTGAAGTGATTCTCCCAACCATTTCGAATCGCTATTGTCGTAAACCAACGAGAAATCGCCACGCTGGTCGTATTGGACACGAGGCCCTTGCAGGGTCATCATAAATTCGGCCGAATAGTCTTTGATATGTACCTGGCGAATGTCTAACGGATTGATCTTAAGCAGATCTCCCTCAATCCAGTCATCAAAATCTGTAGAGAGTCCTTCGGGATCCAAATTCACCACATAGACAATGTCTTGGTCGGTGTTACGCACATAGCGCTGGTCATCCGCATCTTTCACTGGTTTGCCAATAATCATGTCGACGAGAGAATCACCATTCACACTGGACATCGTCACTCGCACCCCCACTCCCTCCGCTTTGGAATCGAGCTTGCTTGCCGAAGGACTCAGTACGCCCAGGCTTACATGTTGCTCAGCACTCTCGGCTGCCACTCGAAGTATTTCCAAGTCGGAAATACAGTTAACCGCCTTGGCCAATTGACGGTCTGCATCGGCCGGGTAACCATGCTTGGAGGGGATAACCCAAGTGCTATCCTGCTCGGCAACTTCAAAGTCACCAGTGGTTGCCGTTTCTGGGTCAAATTTTATAATCTTCAGCCGCTTGGGAGTGTCCAATTCAAATTGATTCAGCTTCGCGCCAACCAGCTCTTGCACATCAAAAGTTTCTCCCCTCGGCCCCATTGCGAAAGCAATAAGCAGCGAGGCGGCAGCGGCAGCAACAAAAAGAACAGTCTTGGTACTTTCGGTCATAATTTCCTCTCCCAGAACTTCAAGCTCCAGGCTATTCCAGTAATCTGTGTGGTATGGTTTGATTTTCTTTTAGCCCCTGAGCACTAGCCCACGGCATTGTCAAGCGATACTTCTCCATCATTCCTTTACTTCAACAATTCTTTATTCTCAACACTCCCTTACCCCAGCACCTCCCTTACCGCAGCCGATCCTGAGCAACACCTTCTCTTTCAGTCTTACGCCGTCCAAAAAAGACATACAACGCCAACAACAAAGGCAAAATGGGTGGGACCAAAATAGCATACAGCTTGCTTTGGTCCTGCTCTGAGCGTACTTCTTGCTCCAACTGATATTGGATCTGCTTAACCTTACGGCTACGCTCAGCTTCCAAGGCCTGAATCTGGGCTGTCAATTTGTCCTGCTCTCGTAATTGGACTCGCTGCAGCAATTGCTGACGAGCATTGGCACTGAGCCCCTCGCGTTGTTGCACATCGGCAACTTTCTTTTCAAACGCTTGCTGTGCATCGTCGATTTCCTGTTTGATATCGTCGACAAACTCATTTTCTTGCTCCAATGCCTTGTCACGATGCTCCAGGGTAGCCTCGTCGATTTTTGTGAGCGTACGATGCATGCGAGTACGCTTGCGAATTTCGACAAAGCGGTCTTCACCTGCCAAGACATCGATGGTATTGAGAATGAACGTAACGTTTTGCGTAGCGGTCAAAAACTGGTTGTCACCACTTTGCCGAATGGCAAAGAAATCTGGGATAATCCAGTCGATGTCGGTGATTAGGGCCACATTGATTTCTGGCCCTGTCCCCTGACTGGCATCGATCTTATCAGCCGGATCCTCTTTATCCATAGTATTCGCGTCCGTAGTGTCCGCATCCGCCTGACTCTTGTCACCGGCAGGCTCGCCCTTGTCTCCTAAAGAAGTGTCTTCCAATGAAGATCCTTTTAAATCCAACAGGTCTTCGGCAGGTAAGGTGCCATGTATTTGCGCAGCCAGAACATATGGCTCACGTGTCAATCGGCGCCCATAAACATGCGTGTTAGGTGCACGACGACTCAAAGCAGAGATTTCGACGGTACCCGAGGCATCGCCCGTAACTGCAAGTTGCTCAAAAGTGAGTGGGCTGTCTTCGACTGGAGCAAGCGAACCTGGGTAAAGTAATAAAAGTTGATTCAGACCCGAGGAGATCGGATTATCGGGATTGAACGGTTGGATCGCTCCATTGCCATGGTCAATAAAGACCCACTGAGGATCGGCGATGGAACCGACACTCCGATCGGGCATGTATTCCTGCCAAACCACTTCGGTTGGATAAGTTCGAACACCCAACAAACGCCAGAGTTGACTGATATCCCCCTTGGGTGGTGGCGGCTGGCCACCTCCAAACATACTCATCCTGGGATCTTGTTGTTTCGGTTCCGCAGTACCCACAGCGTACTGGGGTGGGTAAAAGTGGGGATACGGATCTTCCAGTATTACCGTGTGTGTACCCGAACGAATCGCGTCTACTAAATGATCCATCGGTTGCTGCTCCAGCATCGAAGGCTGGACTGCCAACAGGACATCGTAATGGTCTTCAATCGGCTGTGCCGGACTAACTTCGGAGACATCGTATTGCTTACGCAATTCGGTAATCAGTGGCCAGTCGCGCTGATGGGATCCAGTCGAATCGACCAGGGGAATACCCGTATTGATCACACCCAATTTCAGCCGTTTCGGCTCGGAGACAGTGATAATCGAGCGAATGAGTTCGTATTCAACGGGGATCCCTTTACCAAAGAATGGAATGATGATCTTATCCAATCCGCTGGTGATCGCAGCTGCCAGAAACAATTCATCTCGCGATTGTGCGTTGCCCTTGGTCACCACGATTTGCTGGGGGGTGATACCATAGGTTTTTTCGGCAAGCACTGCTTCCGGACCATAACTGTCAATTTTGTGCAGCGCCACTTGAATTTTCCCACCACCCAACGCCTGAATTTCCTGTAAGGCCGAAACCAGGTTGAGCTGGGTCGCCGTGTACTCCGTCGGCACCTGCCGACTGACATAGGCGTCAATCTTGATGGTGTTGGCTTTTTCGTTTTCACGGAGCTCGGTTAACAGTTTCAATGTGTCTGGGGAAAGTGAGCTGAGCTGCTCGGTGCTGATATCAATACGCAATCCATTGTGACTGTGAGCATAGGCGGTAAGGCCCACAGCCAGAGCCCCCAAAGACAGCGTACGAATAATAAAGTGGGGAGTGAGGACTCGACCCTGTTCGCGCGCCTGCCAATGACGCTGACCGATCAAGATCATACTGAGGTACAACATGACCACAGCAATCATCACAAAATAAACTATGCCTCCTAGGCTTAAGACACCGCGTTGAAAATCATGAAATTGTTCCAACGCACTCCATCGACGAATCGATTGGGCCAGGCTGGGATCCTTAATGATCCAATCGGCCACGCCAAACAGGGCCAAAGGTAGATTGAGCAACATGCCCAGAATAAAGCCGACCGTAAGGTTGGCGGTTACGAACGAGGCCACCATGCCGATCGAGATCATCGATACACCGATGAACCAATAGCCGACGTAGGTGCTTACAAACAGTCCAAAGTCGGGACTGCCTAAGCCGTATAGGAACACGAGAAAAATAGAAAAGGCTGAAAATAACAGCGATACCGTGAAAATGGCCACGGCCGCCAGATACTTTCCCAACACCACGTCAAAGTCGCTGGCTGGAATGGTGAGTAGCAGTTCATCCGTTCCCTGGCGGCGTTCTTCCGCCCAAATGCTCATCGTGATCGCTGGAATGAACACCAACATGATAAAAGGCAGCCATTGGCTCAACTGGTCCAGATTGGCCAGGTTGTTGGAAAAAAACTCTGGCGGCCAAAAGGTTGCCAAAGCGCTGAGCACTACAAATACGCAAATGAATACGTACCCGGTGGGGCTGGAAAAATAGCTGACAAAATCACGTTTGAAGATCGATTTGAGAACGTGCCAGTTCATGGATGGCGACCCTTAGTTTGCTAAAAGCTTAAATGGTAGTTGAATGATTACTCATTGTGAAATAAAGATTAGCCACACCGCAGTCCTAAATCGCTCCGGTCAGCTCCAAGAATTTTTTGTCCAGGTCATGCCCCTGGCCCAACCCGGCGGGCGTGCCGTCGAATACAATGCGGCCTTCGTTGATGAAGATAACCCGATTGCACATCGCTTCAACTTCTTGGAGGATGTGCGTGGAAAGCAAGATGGTTTTGGATTCACCCAACTGTCGAATCATCTTCCGTACTTCCCGAATTTGGTTCGGATCGAGCCCCGCGGTCGGTTCGTCCAAGATCAGAACATCCGGATCGTGGAGGAGGGCCTGCGCCATACCGACACGTTGGCGAAACCCTTTGGAAAGCTTTCCGATCGGTTTTCCGATGACCGTTTCCAAGCGGCAAAGGGTAATAATCTCGTCCAGTCGTTGCCGCATCAAACGGGCGGACATGCCACGAGCGTTGGCAAAGAATGTGAGTAGGCTCCGAGGTGTCATGTCGGGATAAAGGGGGCCATTTTCAGGCAGGTAGCCAAGGCGTTTGGCACCTTGCAAGCGATCTCCGGCCATATTGAATCCGGCCACACGGGCGACTCCGGTCGAAGGTGCCAGATAGCCGGTGAGCAGCTTCATGGTGGTACTTTTACCTGCCCCATTGGGACCCAAAAAGGCAGCCACTTCTCCCTGATTGATCGAGAAGGTAACATCTCGTGCTGCGGCAAAATTGCCATAAAATTTCGACAGCTCCACAGCCTCGATCATGGGGGTTCCAGCGGCCGACCGAGGGGTAACGTCTTCTTGTGGGGGTTGCTCAAGCATCTGAAAAATCGGAGGGGGTGATTGGGGAAGGATAAAGAGCCGACAAGGGAACTGGTGCCGACGCTACACTGTTTGGTCTACGCTGTTTGGTCTACGCTGTTTGGTCTACGCGGGAATGTGTCGTTTGTTCAGACAGCAAAACATCAGGCTGCCAAGCACATGGGGGGCGTGCGTAAACCCGTATATTTCATCCGTTTCGTTGTGAGGCCCAGTAATCTTATAGGAATGGGTTAAGTCCTTTCGTGGCAAGGCATGTGAGGTTCACGACCGCAGGTGTATTTTTCACACTTTGAGGATCGTGGACCGAAACATAACGCAGCCACGGAAGGACTTGGGACGCCGTAGCAGAAACGGATGTAATATGCGGGTAAAACGGGAGGACCGCAGGAGCGGCGAATTCTCGCCATTCTATCAGGCTGAACCGTAGTCTGATATCCCCGGGAAGAAGGTTTTTTTAGGGCTGGTCACATCTCCCTACCCCAGCTCCCGATACTCCCCAGCCGCCAGACGCGATGTGGCCAGCCGTTTTTGCCAGCGAGAATCGCCTTGGCAAGGGAAATCATGGCGAAAATGGACCCCTCTCGACTCCTCACGCTCAAGTGCCGCACCAATGACAACCTGGGCAATAGTCAACATGTTTTGCAGTTCCCAGCCGGTAGGGTCGGTAAATTGCCGATCGAGGGCATAACGACACCAGGTATCGACGGTCGTGGACGCCAAGTGGAGTTGCTCCCCAGATCGCCGGACACCCACTTGACGCCACATCAGGCTTCGGAGCGAATTACGCACATCCAGCAAATCCAGTCGTTCTTCGTGGGGAGAAGTGGGCTTATTCTCTAATGGAATGGCCTGATACGAGTCAGGCTGACTCAAGGCGGCTGCCGAAGCGCCCGCGCCCGCGTGCGCCCCATAGACGAGCCCTTCCAGAAGACTATTGGAAGCTAACCGATTGGCCCCATGCAAGCCACTGCTGGTCGCTTCGCCAGCAGCCCACAAACCGGGCAAAGTCGTTTGCCCCTGTGGGTCAATCGTGACCCCCCCCACAATGTAGTGGGCACCCGGCCGAACAGGCACCCGATCGGTGGTAATATCGAGCCCAAATTCCTGGCATCTGCGGGTGATACTGGGAAAACGTCTACGCACCCAGTCTGCTTCGAGATGGCTCAGGTCGAGGTAGACGCACGGGTGACGCGTTTTCTCCATCTCCTCGACGATCGCCTGACTGACAATATCACGTGGAGCCAGTTCGGCCCGCGGGTCATGTTCGGGCATAAAACGGTGCCCATGACAATCGACCAACAAAGCGCCCTCACCGCGCATCGCTTCGGAGATCAGACTGCGACTGCTACCGGCAATGTACAGCACCGTAGGGTGAAACTGCATGAACTCCATGTCCGCCAACTCGACTCCAGCCCGGTAGGCGATGGCATGTCCATCGCCAGTCGCAACCGCAGAGTTGGTGGTCTCCCGATAGAGTTGCCCTGAGCCGCCCGTGCAGAGGACAGTTTGCTTGGCCCACAGAAACGTTTTCCCGTGATGTTGATTCCAAACCAAAGCGCCTCGACAGACGTTGTCGCAGGTAAGCAGGTCGATGGTAAAAGTGTGCCGCCAAATCTGTCGATTCGGCTCCTGGTGAACCCGCTCGATCATGGCCCGCATTACCTCTTTGCCGGTAGCATCACCCAGCGCATGGACGATGCGAAACTGGCTATGCCCCCCTTCTCTGCCCAGGACAAACTCTCCCAATGATTCACCGGCCTGATGATCGCCCGTTTGCAGATTACCCATTTGCAGATTGCCTGGCGGTTCTCGATCGAATTGTGTGCCCCAGGCAACGAGCTGATCGATATGCTGGGGCGCTTCGCGAACGACCATTTCAACCACCTCTCGATCGCAAAGCCCCGCCCCCGCAGTCAAGGTGTCGGCCAGGTGCTGATCGAAATCGTCACAGGAATTCAGCACACTGGCAATGCCTCCCTGAGCATAATTGCTGTTCGATTCTTTCAATCGGTCTTTGGTGACGACCAACACCGACAGTTGGGGATCTATCTCCAATGCAGCACGGAGTCCGGCAATGCCCCCGCCAATGATTAACACATCGACAAACTGATGCGGAATTTGCTTGGGATGAAATGGCACCAAATAACGCGGATAGGAAGACATGGGGAGAAATGATTGATGTTAGATGGTTGATATCGACCTTGTCGAACAATTGCCTTGAACGGTTTTATTTTGACAGGATAAAACAGGATACACATGATCAACAGGAGTATTTGTACAATTCGACCGTATGGCGTGCATCCCGTTAAATGAAGGATAACCGCTAAGGGCTCTCGCTCTTCGCTCCTCGCTCCTCGCCCTTCGCCGTACCTTTCACGTAGGCACGCATCCGCTCGATAAATGCTGCCGGAACGCGACTGCGATAGGTGTCACGGAGATCACGTTGGTTGTCTTGGGTGTGATTCGCTTCATAACTCATCCGACGGTTTTTGCGCAACCCCAGGCTGCGCAGCGCCGCGTTGAGCTCTGTCTGCGCGGATTGAGCCTGGCCGTCGGTACTGGCCGCCAACGACTTGAGATTTTTCCAACGCTGCAAAAACCGCTGGAGTTCTTCCTGAGTCCAACCCACTTTGTCGAGCATTTTTTGGTCGACCTGCCCTCGTTTGAATTGATCGGTCAGACGATTGAGGACCAGGTTGGTTTGCTGACGCGCGTAGTCGAGATTGGCAGCGTCTCCTTCGGCTGCTTCCTGTTCAGGACCAGGTGGAATGGTACTTGAACTTTGTCCGTCGCCCCCCCCCTCTTGCGCTGATGGCGATCCTTGAGTTGAAGGGGCCTGAGATGGACGATCTTGTGCTGGAGAGTCTGGTGGCTGAAAATTTGCGTCTGGCTGGCCGTTCGAGTTGGTGGATTCGCCGGGGGTTGGTTCGTTAGCCGAAGGAGATTCCGATTGCTCGCGGTTAGCCGATGGCGAATTTTCAGAAGAGTTTTCGGATGAATCAGAAGCCGTGTCCGATGGGTCTGGTTGTTGGCCCGACGGCTGATGATTCGATTGCCCGTTTGATGGATCACCCGACTTGTTGTCAGCGCCCGTCTGTTTTTGATTCGACCGGCCCTGGTCCGACCGGCCCTGGTCCGACTGGCCCTGGTTCGACGGGTCCTGGCCTGGTTTGGACAAATCGCCCTGAGCACCATCCGCTGCCCCTTGGTTATCTCCAGAATTCCCTTGATCACCTTGAGAAGATGGCGTATCGCCCGGCCGTGACCCGGTTTGGCCCGCGCCTGGTTGCTCTGATTGTCCACTTCCCTCATCGGCCGCCTGGTGTTGTCCGTCGCTGCCGGTTCCTTTTGAATCGGCCTGCTGACCGGCACCTTGATCCCCGCCACCCGACCGATCCCCACTCTGCCCGCCCTGAGAATCCGACTCCCGTTGATCTCGCGCCGTGGCCGAATCCTGCTGGTCATCTGACGGTTTACCCGCCTCGCTGTCGCTCTGTTTGTCACTTGGTTTGCGGGCCTGTTCCGAGCTGGCCCCAGTTTGCTCATCCGATGAGCTCTCGCCAGCACCAGCTTCGCCCTGTTCGGGGGACTTTTCTCCAGATGCTCCCGTAGATTGAGACTCCCTCTCTTCCGATAAACCCGTCGAGGGGTCCTCTGGTTGGCTATCTTCCGTGCTGCCTTCGGCGCCGGCCTCGCCCTGTTCGGGCGATTTTTCTGCGGATTCTCCCGTGGATTGAGATTCCCCATCTTGCTCTGAGGTTGGGTCTTGGTTGGCTTCTTCTTCAGCAAGATGCTCAAGAAGTCGCTCGAAGGCCGTACCATCGTCGTCTCCTTCGGAAGAGACCTTTTCTAGAGTCGATCCCTGTTCGTCTGCTGTCGACTCTGGGGATTGCTGATTGCCAGCCTTCTCACTACTTGTACTATTTTCACTTGCGGAACTCCCCTGCCCCGTTCCATCTGAATCCGTTCCATCTGACTGATCGCTTTCGCCTCCCGTGTTCTGGTTCCCATGAGCTCCGTCACCCTTCACACGGTCTTCACTCCCACCACCCTCACCGTTCTCGCCACTTGCAGTGCCGTCACTCTCACCACCCTCGCCACTCGAACTGCTGCCGCTCTCACCACTCTCACCACCCTCGCCACTCGAACTGCTGCCGCTCTCACCACCCTCGTCACTCTCGCTACTCGAACTGCTACCGCTCTCACCGCTCTCACCACTCTCGCTACTCGAACTACTGCCGCTCTCACCACCCTCGCCATCGCTTCCTGTCTCGTCGGCCGCACTACCTTCAGAGGTTTGATCGTCTTCTGGACTCTCCGTTGGATCTTGTGGATTCTCCGGTCGTCTCGAGTCAGGCGACGCAGAAGATTGCGGACGGGTTACGCGTACTCGCCGTGGCAAGGTGACCGAAACGTTGGCTTCCGGAGCTCGATTGTCACGTGCTTCTGCCCAGTAAACCAATACATCGCCCTCATGCAGGTTTAACTGTCCAAGAGTAAACATAGTTTGACCAAGAAAACGTCCCGTGTGATTTTTGGAGAGTAAAACTCGATTCAGCCGGACCGTTTCAGAAGTGAGATTTTCTTGCGGATTCACTCCAACTTGCTCCAAATGGCCCACAACACGCACCTCAGACAGGGCGAAATCTGGGTCACTCGCTTCCACTTCGACAGTCATTTGCTCATCCATTGGTCGAGCGACTATTTCATCCGCATTCCCCCCGTCGGATTCAGTCAGTTGGTCGGATTCAGCCAGTTGGTCGGTCTCAGTCAGTCGAATTTCGGGAGCGTAGTCCGGAGTTACAGCAATCCGATATTTTGGCGGCTGGCGATTGGACCGTTTCGTCGTGGTAGTAAAACGCAATACATAACTGACATAACTGGGCGTTCGACGATCGGATCGCAAGGTGAGAGGAAATTGAGCCCACACCTGGTCTCTGGCATTTTGGTCTCCAATAATCTGCATGGGTAAATCGTGACGACCATCCGCATTAAAATCGACAAAGGCTTCCTGGATGGGATGGTTCGAGAGCCCAAACAAAGTAACACGAGTTCCTTCCAGCGCATCCAAGTCGCCGGTCGTATTGACTTCTCGAGATGGGTAGCCCGTGTAGGATGGATAATCGTAGCGTACCCGCTTCACCACGATGGTGGGTCGGGCAAAAACGTAAACCTGATAAGTGGCCGATCGAGCATCACCCGCTTCGATCCAGTAATCGATGTCTTGCTCCATGCCATCGTAGCTTGTATTCGGTAGTTGGCATTGTCGCTCGAGACTCATAGACGTAGCGGGTCCCGACCCTTGCATGAGAATCGAAAGAGGCTCCGAGCGAGCGCTCAAATCTTTAGTGGGACGGGTTTGGTAGTAGAGTACCGCCTGCTCATCTACGCTCATGCCTTGGATATTGGCTGCAACGGTCAGGCGATCACCACGAGCCACAGAAACTTCCCCCGGACGAATGTCGGTAATTTGTACCCGGCTGGGTACGCGACTGGATGACCAGGGGAATAAGACGCGACTTGCTGAAATGATTGGATTCTTAGGAGACAATAAGCAGTACAGTGCAAAAGTGGCCGCGACGGCTACCAATACGTATCCCAAACGCAAAACGACCGCCCGATCGACTGCCGTATCGACTGGTATCTGCGACAATCGGGTAGCCGCTTGTTGCTCGATCGTTTGATAGACTGAGGCCGATATCTGTTGCCGATGCTTGCGGAACAGAAGCAAGGACAACAGACTGTTTTTAAGCGTAGGGCTATTATTCTCAAGAGTCTGCGCGGCATAGATTGGATTGATGGAAGTCTGCAACAGAGGCCAAAAAGTCCGCCAACCATACCAGCCAACGCCAACCATCAACAGCGAGAACAGTACGCTCCTGGCGGTCAAGCTCCAACCTCCAGGAACAATCCAATGTTCCAACAGGGCTGCAATGAACAGAAAAACTAGTAGCCCAATAATCAGCGTGAGAAGTCCTGCAAACAGATCAACCAATTTCAATGCACGCCGTGTGGCACTAATTTGCGTGTCGATCAACTGCCGACCGCTGATTTGCGATTTTTGCGATACGGTGGACATAATGTTGATGTTTGATGTTTGATGTATGATGTGCAGGTGGCAGGTAGGAGATCGCCCTTCCCCAGAGAAATCCGGGCTAGAGGTCTCACAACTGATGGCTACTTATTCATTATAGGTGTTTTGTTGTAGAAATAAGACGAGCGTTTTCTTCATTTTGTTCCATTGGGGTGTAGGTATAGGTCGAATATTACGGAAAATCACGATCCGACGATCGCGTGAAGGGGTCAGGTACAAGTTTTCGGCTTTCATGTTCATGGGCCAAAAGACTCGGTTGGCCGAAAATCGTACCAGACTCCGCCCTCTTGACTACTACCTCAATCAAGCAAACATAAACCTTCAAACAGCAAACCATGTTCTCCCCCTCAACCTTTCGCGATCTGGTCAGCGGCCGACGTCGTGGCATGAATGCCAGCTTACTGCGCGGGCTACTACGGTTGGCAGAGTTTCCCTATGGCTGGGTGGTTCGATATCGCAATCGTCGATACGACCGACATTCTGCACCGATTCACACCGTGAATGTTCCAGTGGTCTGCGTAGGCAATCTCACTCTGGGAGGAACAGGAAAGACACCACTGGTCGAGTGGCTGGCCCGTCGATATGGTTCCCAGGGCGTACGCGTTGCGATAGTCAGTCGCGGCTATGGGGCTCGCGCTGGTATCCCTAACGATGAAGCGTTGGAGTTAGCTCAGGCTCTCCCAGGAGTCCCCCATGTACAGAATGCCGATCGCGTATCTGCCGCTGTTGAGGCAATCAACCAATACGCAACCGAACTGATTGTACTGGATGATGGCTTCCAGCATCGACGACTGGGACGCGATTTGGATGTCGTGTTATTGGATGCCAGCGAACCGTTTGGCATGGAGCACCTCTTCCCTCGCGGCACTCTGCGCGAGCCACTCGATTCACTCCGTCGGGCCGATGCGGTGGTACTCAGCCGAGCCACATTGCTTGATCAATCAGGGCGCGATACCATTCGCCAACGAGTCGCCTGCCTGGCTCCTCAAGCGGTGTGGTGTGAAGTCGATCATCAACCCTCTTGTTTAGTCAACCAAAGCGGCCAGCAAATGCCATTGGAGCACCTGGCCGGGCGGCCCTTGGTCGCCTTTTGCGGCATTGGCAATCCGATCGGCTTTCGACATACACTCACGGCGCTAGGCTGCCAACCTATCGCCTGGCGCGAATTTGCCGACCATCACGCTTACCCTCGCCACGAGATAAATGCCTTGGAGTCCTGGGCTTCGACAGAAAACTCTGAATTGGCCGTGTGCACACGTAAAGATTTAGTCAAACTGAAAACAGACCGTTTGGGCACCGTGCCACTCTGGGCACTTGCCATCGAGTTGCAGTTTCTGCGCGGCCAGAGCGAATTTGAATCGTTGCTGATGACAAAGTTGAGGGTTGAGAATTGAGAGGAATAGTGGAATGGTGGGGATAGCATGATTTCGCCTTTTCAAGCCTAAAATCAATGATGGCATGGAAACCGGTGCCTTAGGGGCTTGTTGAATTAATCAGCCGCAGGGCGTTAGCCCCCGGTCCTGACCTCAGAACACGCCACAAAACCTGGGGCTAACGCCCTGCGGCTGATGTGATCGTTACCATTGGGCATAATATCAACACCCCGCCACTGGTACCCGCCCACTCGCAGCCACTGCGGAAAGTGAGGCTTGGCTAACAGAAACCCGCCCGCCAAACGAATCTTTCCGTTTGGCCGCGCACAAACGTCCGCCACTGGTACCCGCTCTCCTCGCGGCCACTGCGGAAAGTTCGGCTTGGCTACCAGAGAATCAGCAGACCATGATATTGTTAACCAATTGCTGGTAGTCCAATACACTCATGGCTACGTGTTGGGCCATCTGCTTCGTATAGTAGGTGCGACATTCGCCAGTTAGCTCGACCGAATGGTTCGTGATATGTATCGCAAGATTGCGAATACGTCCCGCAAGTCGAATTTGGATGCGTTTCAAGATCAAGTCAGCCAGCTGCCGACCTTCCTGTTTTGTCAGAAACCCTATTTGAGTTGCTGACCCTGTTTGAGTTGCTCGGTAAGACCCTGTTAAACCATCTGACCCTGTTAAACTATCAACCTCTGCTTCAACCTCCGTCCGGTCGTCAAAATAACGCCGGTCGCGCTGATAACGACTTCCACGAAGTTTGAATCCGTACTGACGCAGGCCAAATAATCGTCCCCGGGGAGTGGCTCCCCGGGGAGCAGTCCGATGAGGTCGTAACTGGCGATGTGCAGGACGATTCATTTTTCTTCCTCCCTGATTGCCTCCCCTGGCCCGAGTAAATTCGACGCCAAAGAAAAACTGGCACCACATCATCCGTGACGCTCATCTTGTAATCTATTCCTATTGCCAAAGGTTCGTCAACAGGAACTTGATAATTGTTTTCTTGTCGCCGATACGCGTGTATTGACACGGCAGCGAATGAACTAAATGCAAGAACAAACAAGCTACAAACACAAGTGTGCTAGCTGTGAGACTACGCTCACTCGAGAGATTCTCTGTGTGAACAGAAACGGGGGAAATATGCGGGTTAGCTGATGATCTCTTTACTGATGAGAAATTGGATGACCTCATCGGCTAATTCATCAGGCAACCGCACCCCCGCGTCGAGCCTCAGTTCTGCCTTGTCAGGCGCTTCGTAAGGCGCATCAAGTCCGGTAAATCCTTTGATTTTTCCGGCTCGTGCCAACTTATAAAGGCCTTTGGGATCGCGCGATTCACAGACTTCCAAAGGCGCATCGACAAAAACCTCTAGAAAATCGCCTTCTTCCAAGCTATCGCGAACTGCGTCACGATCAGCCCGGTAGGGGCTGACAAAGGCGGTCAGGGTGACAATGCCCGCATCACACATCAGATGAGCCATCGCCCCTACGCGGCGAATGTTTTCCTGGCGATCCTGCGGTGAAAACCCAAGACCAAACCGCTCAGCATAAGGCTGGCCATATTGGTCCGCCAACAGTTGCGGTGTCGCGTTGAGTCCATGGCGAACGTTATCTCCATCGAGTACGTAGCTTCGCACTTTTCGTTGATGCAACTTTTGGTCGACCAGATTAGCGACCGTGCTTTTCCCACAACCACTCAGGCCCGTGAACCACACCACACAACCTCGATGGTTACCGAGTTTTTCACGGTCGGCGCGAAGGATGCTATGTTCATGCCAAACAACAATTGGGTCTTGATCAGTCATAGGATTTTTCTGTTTGAGACGTATGAAGTGCCTATCCTATAACCGCCCAACAGGCTGGAAGCCAATGCTACTTTAGCCAGTTATGGGATAAGGTCTAAGCCAATCCATCAATAGTCGCGGAGCGACGGCATGTGATAGCCTTGGGTTTTAACCCAAGGTAGCTATCCCCCACAACCTGAGTCTCGGAGCAACGGCATGTGGTAGGGTGAATCCCACATGCCGTCGCTCCGCGACTCAAACCCTTTGCGCGAGTCTTCCTGGGGCTAAAGTCCCCAGGCTATTCTATGCCACCGCTCCGCGGTTAAGACAAAATACAGTTTGCTGCAGTAACCTCAAAATCAAGGATTCACTAGCGCTTTGTCATGACAAAATATTATCAAAGCACCAGGGTCTAATCCAATATACCAGCCAATTCACACAGATTCGCGTGAACGACCGGTTGTGGGCAGCTCCAGACCAGGAAAAAGAGCGCTTCTCGGCACCATCGACCGGTTGGGTGGCCCACCTGGTAACCGGTGCCCTTGGCCGCAACTAGGGCAGCTTGCGCGGCACGTAAGACCAAACTGTTGGCATGCTTACGCAACTGCTCGTTGGAACAGATGGGATCATCGCAAACTAACGCAAATAATTCGTTATTGATCTGATTGTATTCTGCCTGCAAAGCCTCTAGGGGAGCCTGCAAATCTTCTCTACGCTTTGCCTCCAGGGCGATAAAATCGATGGCGGCGCGGGCCAGTCCCAGTGCCAAGGTGGAGGTTTGAAGGCCACCGGTAGTACCACCCTGACCTGAGGTCATCACATTTTCATCAGGCCCGGCAATGACCTGTTGATCTTGGATCTGAGTCTTCGCCAAACACAGTTGGCCCGTATGGCTGGCCGAAATACCAACCAGTTTGGCCGGCTCGGGCGTCGAAACACCGGGCAGATCGGTTGGCAGAGCGACTAATAGTTGTTCGCCAGTAGGTTCCAGGCTTGGAGATCCGAGATCTTCCATCTTATCGCCTTTGATCATGCTTGCGGCCACCACAATGGTATCGGCATGCGCCGCACCTGTGACCCACGGACTGAAACCATCCAAGACGTAACCATCTGCCACGCGAACTGCACGGAGCACTGGTTTCGACAAGTGCTGCCGACTGGTGGTCAGATGCGAAATGGCGACCGTGGAGAAAAGTGTTCCGGATGCCAAAGCGGGCAGCAGCCGTTGTTGGAGTCGCCGGTTGGAACTGCCGGCGATCCGACGACAGGCACCGCTGCGCTGGGTGATGATAAAGGTCGTGGTCAGGCAGGCTGAACTCAATGCCATGTAGCCGCGCAGGATGTCTTCTTCGCTCCAGGCCTGACCACCCCAAGCCGGATCCAGAAACCATTGGTAAACACCATATTCGCCACAAAGTTTGAGCTGCTCAGCTGGCCAGCCTCCGGTCTGATCCAACTCGTCTGCCAATTCAGCCAACCGCGCACACAGTTCAGCCAAAGCAGGATCGTCAGGAGAAGTGATAATATTGGCGTTCATCGTGCCTCAGAAGGCTCTCTTAACTCTAGACTCAACACTCTTCCTGCCTCTGGACTCTCAACTTTCCCTACCTCAAACTCATTTCCGAACTTTGCCCCCCTGCGGCGATCAAGTACGCCTTGGTGACATAATCCATCACCATGCGGTGGGCACTGAAGCGGGCGGTCAAGGTGGCGATGGAATTGGTCATCCGCTCGATCCACTCCAGTGGCAACCCATCGGCATCCCGATGGTAAAATAGGGGAATGATTTCATTTTCTAATACACTAAAAAGCTCTTCTGAGTCACGCGCATCGCCCAATTCCTCGTTGGTATGCTGATTGCCATTGCCAATGGCAAATCCGTTCTTGCCATTGAACGCCTCGGCCCACCAGCCGTCCAGTACCGAACAATTGAGGCCACCGTTGAATACGACTTTTTGCCCGCTGGTTCCCGAGGCCTCCAATGGTCGCCGCGGATTATTCAACCACACATCCACTCCCTGAATCAAATGGCGGCCCACATTGATGTCGTAATCTTCGACAAATACGACTCGGCCACTGAATCGGGGGTCATGCCTGAGATTGGCGATCCGCTGGATCAAATGCTTGCCCGGCTCGTCGGCCGGGTGAGCCTTGCCGGCAAAAATAAACTGGACCGGCCGGCTGGTATCGTTAATCAGTTCGCTCATCCGCTCGAGATTGGACATGAACAGGTCCGCCCGCTTATAGGTGGCAAACCGGCGTGCGAAGCCGATGGTCAGAGCGCTGGGATCCAAAGCTGAACGGGCGACCTCGATCGCTCCCTGATCTTCGTTACGGCGCCGGCACTGGCGGCTCAGCCGGCGTCGGATGAAATCCAGCAGGCGGCTTTTCAAAGCATTGTGGGTTTCCCACAATTCGCCCCGATCCACCGAGTAAATGTTTTGCCAAACCTCTGGATCGCCCATATTTTGTTGCCAATCGGCGTCCAGGTACTTGTCATAGAGCGCCTGCATCGGATAAGCCAGCCACGATGGAACATGCACACCGTTGGTGATATGGCCAATAGGGATTTCTTCCTCCACTCGCCATGGCCAAAGATGGGCCCACATGCGCCTTGAAACGTGTCCGTGCAAGTTACTCACCGCATTGGCACGCCGCGATAGCTTCAGGCCAATCACCGTCATGCAGAACGACTCACTCTCGTTTTGCGGCTCGACTCGACCCAAGCCCATCAATTGTTCATAGGTAATACCCAACTCTTTACGCAAAGGCCCCAGATGCTCTTCTAACAAAGCCCCCTCGAACCGATCGTGACCGGCAGGTACCGGAGTATGGGTGGTGAAAACCGTACGGTGTGCCACTTCGCGCAATGCGTCGTCGAAGGTCATGCCATCTTCGTGCATACGCTCACGCATCACTTCCAGGGGTGCAAATGCGCTGTGGCCTTCATTGAGATGGTAGACCCCTGGGGTGATGCCCAGTGCGCGCAGCGCTTTCACGCCACCCACACCCAACACCAATTCTTGACGAATCCGCGTACGCACATCGCCCCCATACAAACGCGATGTCAACTCGCGGTCTTCCGGCGGGTTGCCCTCCACGTCACAGTCAAGAAGATACAATTTAACGCGACCCACTCGTATCAACCACAGCTTGGCCAGCAGTTGGCCATCGAGCGTATCAATCGCCACCGTGATAGGGTTTCCCGCCTTGTCGCAAGCCGGTTCCATGGGTTGAGTTTTGACCTTCGTGTCGACATATTCCTCCAATTGCATCCCGTTGCTGTCCAGGTGCTGCTTGAAATAGCCCTGATCATAAAACAGCCCGATAGCCACCAGAGGCACATCTAACCCACTGGCACTCTTAATATGATCGCCTGAGAGGACTCCCAAACCGCCGGAATAGATGAGCACCGATTCGTGAATTCCAAACTCGGCTGAAAAATAGGCCACGGGTCTGGAGCCCAGCACACCCGCTTCACGTGCTCCCCAAGTGGTTTGTGTTTTGCTCAGATAGTCTTTCAGCCGTCGGGTCGCCTGGTTGATACGCGTGGTAAGCACCATTTCGGAAGCCCGTTCGGCCAGCTGCTCGGGGGTCATTTCCGTGAGCAGTGCGATCGGATTATGGCCCAATTGTCGCCAGCGAACCGGATCCAAGTCCCGAAACAGGTTGACAACTTCCGGGTGCCAGCTCCACCACAGGTTGCGGGCCAAAGTCATGCACTTGTCGTACAGAGCTTGCGGCGTTGTTTCGGTCCAATTCGGTCGCGTCACATTGGCAGATGGAGCTGCGGGGAGTTCCGTTTGACTCATGAAATTGGCATCCTATCGATTGGTTGACAACAGCGGGCGATTATAGCGAAATGTCTGCTCATGAAATAGGCGTCTGCTATCTTTTGTGCAAGAGCCTTGATTGCAGGAAATAGGCCGAACCCGTACAGTAAAAGCACCTGAAACGCTTATCGTTATCAAGATAGGTCCCTCTGCACACAAATATCAGAAGATGCCCACCCCAATGACCATTGCGAAGTTTTACGGCATGGGCCAATTTGGATTGTCGTTTGAACTATTCCCCCCCAAGACGGCCATCGGAATGACTCGCCTGGCGGAACAGGCGGACAAACTCGTCAAATACAGCCCCGACTACATTACCTGCACCTATGGGGCAGGAGGATCAACCCAGAACCGTACACTCGAAGTGATCGCCGGGGTTCGAAAACAGTACCAACTACCGGTAGCGACCCATATCACATGTGTCGGTAGTACGGTCGAGCAACTGCGAGACTATCTTGTCCAAGCATTACAAGCTGGGGTGCAAAATGTAGTGGCCTTGCGTGGTGATCCGCCTCAAGGAGAAACACGATTTACACCGACCGCAGGCGGTTTCCAATATGCGAATGAACTGGTGGCATTCATACGTAGTGAATTTCCTGAAATGGGAATTGCCGTGGGTGGGTATCCAGAAACCCATCAGGAAGCCGCCAGCTCGGAATCCGACTTAATCAACCTCCAACGAAAAGTGGACGCTGGGGCTGACCTGATTATCACCCAGCTATTCTACCACAATGATGACTTTTTTCGTTTTCGCGAGCAGTGCGAACAACGGGGCATCAGAGTGCCCATTGTACCGGGCCTGCTGCCGGTTACCAACCTGGGACAAATACAGCGGATTGCTTCGCTCTGTGGTGCGAAATTGCCGCAATCATTGATTGCCGACTTGCAGAATTTCCAAGATGATCCCCACGGACAGTTCGAAGTGGGAGTAAAATTCGCCAACCAACAGGTTCAGGAATTGGTTGCCCAAGATGTGGCCGGCTTACACTTTTACGTATTGAACAAATCGGCTTCCACCGGACGCGCACTGGAAGGAATGCAGTTGCCGGGACGATGACCGACCCTTCTCTCACGCCCTCTGATCGCGAACAATCCAGTCTCCATCTTGCAGGCAAGGACAGCCTCCACCTTGCTGGCAAGGAATTGGGCGACTATCACATTCTGCGCCGTTTGGGTGTGGGAGGGATGGCTGAGGTTTACCTGGCAGAGCAAACTTCTCTCGGTCGTCAGGTGGCGTTAAAGGTACTGATGCGCGATCTGGCTCGCGATGCAACCTACGTTCAGCGGTTTCAAAACGAAGCCCGCGCAGCCGCCTCTCTGGTCCATGCGAATATCGTACAGATCTACGAAGTGGGACAAGTGGAGGGCATTCACTTCATTGCTCAAGAATACATCCGCGGCATGAATTTGGGAGAAGTTTTAAAACGCCAAGGTTCGCTGCAACCTCGATTGGTGTTAGAAATCCTACGGCAAGTGGTTGCCGCCCTGGGCAAAGCGGCTGAGCTGGGAATTGTGCACCGCGACATCAAACCTGAAAACATCATGCTCAGCCGGTCCGGCGAAGTGAAAGTGGCCGACTTTGGACTGGCGCGGGTGCAAAACGTCGACAGCAAAAGCCTGACCCAAGTCGGCGTGACCATGGGAACGCCGCTCTACATGAGCCCCGAACAAATCGAAGGTCGATCACTCGATTGGCGCAGTGACATCTATTCTCTAGGGATCACCTGTTATCACTTGCTGGCTGGCTTACCACCCCATCGTGGTGATACGGCGCTGGCCATTGCGGTGCAACATTTGAACACGCCACCTGAGCCGTTGGAAAACGTGCGTTCCGATGTACCTGGAGGTATGGCTCGCATCATCCATCGGCTGATAGCCAAGCGTCCGGAAGACCGATATACCCACCCCAACGAGCTACTGACCCAATTGCGCGAGTTGGCCGAGGGAGCGGCTCAGCAAGGATGGGGAGATGGGCCCGAACATTGGTCACTGGCAGAGTGGGTGGCACAGGACGAATCACGAAGTCGGGCAACTGCCCAACTTGGCACGCTGATGAAGGCCGGCACACGACTCGAGGCGAATCGATGGCAGCGTGGAAAGCTCGTAGCAGCAGCCATGGGCGCATTACTCATGGGGCTCCTGTTGGCTTATGCAAGTCGGTCGCAATTTTTACTCGGTAACGTGAAAGCTGCTAAACCCGAACCTCGCAATTCCCCCTGGGCGCAGATCTACCATGCGAAGATGACACCCAGCGAAGAGGCCTGGCTGGCTGTTGAAGAAAATTTCCGCGACGCCGATCTCTACATTCGCCAATTGGCCAAGCAAGGCCTGATTCGCTACTACCTGTTCGTGGAGCAGGCATTTGCCAATGCCTTGAAACCGTTGCGCCAATTGGATGCAGAAGTGAACTCCCCGTTGTACACTTTTACCCAAGCCGGGTTCTGCATTGCTTACCAGCATTTGGACAAGATCAAACAGGCTCGCGAAGCCGCCCATCAGTTGACCAGCGAACGAAAAGACCAATTGCGCCGCAGCGACCCAAGGATGTTCGAATTACTACAAAAAGCTCTGAACGAGCTGTAATGTTGAGTGTTGAGCAGCTTAATTTTCGAATTAGCCGCAGGGCGTTAGCCCCCGGTTTTTTACTGCGCAACCGGACGCTAACGCGTTTCGGCTGATTTTTTACAATCCCAATTTTAGTCGAAACGATGCACCAGTGCTTTGTCAAAGCTTAGTATTGGGTTAGCCTCTGGCGATGTGTGGCACGCTCACTCAACTCTTTTCAGAGCTAATCATAATTTGGCCGACAATGGCCCAGACGGAGACGAAAGCAACAGCTACGGTGATGTGAATGATTTGTTCGGGCATGATTACTCTGTTTGAAGATTTCCTATGCGCGGAAAGATGTGGCAATCCATGCCTGCTACAATAAATCGGCAACCTGCGGCAGTAATCTCAACCCACCCCTTGATGCCATTACACTTTACCCAATTTCCACAATGTAAATTCGTTGTGATAGCGTCGCTGGACCGAATGTTGTATTGTGTCGATCAGTTGCCGCGAAATAAGTTCCCACTTTCCGCCCCCGCCCATGACCATCCAACGCATATTCCTGGGCACAAACCGACCCGCCTTGCATTTGGCTACCGATTATCTGTTTGGCCGGTTCGCGCAACCTGGGCAGGCCGACTTTCGACAGGTGACCTTGGTGCTGCCCGGTGGTCGTGCGGGAAGGCGATTGCTGGAACGGCTGATCGATGAATCGAAACGACAAAATGCCCGCTTCACACCACCAAAAATTCTTACCGTAGGCCAACTGCCAGAGCAGCTCTACCAGTCCAAAAAACCGTTTGCGGACGATTTAGTACAACAACTCGTGTGGTCGGAAACATTGCAAAGTTTCGACCCCAGCGCACTGCAACAAGTCATCGCTGAATTGCCCAGCACTGCCTCCAACGATTCCTATGCGTGGGAACACTGGCTCGCATTGGGCAAGCTAATGCAAGGGTTACACCGCGAATTGGCCAGCAATGCGCTCGATTTTTCCGACGTGGTGCAACAACTCGACGCATGGTCCCAGCAGAATTTGGCGGCAGGCGATGTGGCCGCAGGAGCAACTGACCCGACAATCCGAGAAAAGGAACGCTGGGCATTGTTTTCCCAACTCCAGCAGGCCTACCTGGCTCGGCTCGATCGACTCGATTTGTGGGACCGTCAGACAGCGCGTCGTATTGCGATTGATCGCAATGAGTGCCATGCCGCACAGCCTATCCTCCTGGTTGGCACTGTCGACTTGGAGGGAACTTTACGGCAGATGCTGGATCAGGTCAGCCATCAGGTGACCGCGCTGATCTATGCTCCATCGCGGTGGGGCAATCGATTCGACAGTCATGGTTGCCTGGAACCGGCGACCTGGCAGGCAGCCAAACTGGACCTTCCCGATCATCAATTGATTCGGGCCGACGGTCCGATCGATCAGGCGGAGTCGGTCGCACAACAGATTGCCTCCTATCAGGGACGCCTGCGTGCCGATCAGATTACGGTCGGGCTGCCCGATGAGCAGATCGTGCCGCAACTCACACGCCAATTGGATGCCTGCAAGTTGCCCAACCGGTTTGGTCCCGGGCTAACACTTGCCCACAGTCGAGTATTACGGATGTTGTCCGATCTGTCCGAGTGGTTGGCAACCAGCAGCTATGAGGCTTTCGCCTCGTTGGTGCGGCATCCGGATATCGAAATGTGGTTGCTGGAAATGGGGGTACGGCCTGGATGGATTGATGTGCTGGATGCTTATTACCGTGACCATCTGCCGGCAAAAATCGATGGAACATGGCTCAAGAGCGAAGAAAAAACCCAATCACTTCGAACCGTCTACCAACGATTGGCTCAACTGACTGCCTCCTTGGCACCCCTGCGGCTAAAACCAGATGGTCCCACACCTGATAACGCCTCTTCAACAAGCCAGCCATCGGAACGCCAGTCTCTGGATCACCACCTGGCACCGATTGCCCAATTGCTGCAAGACCTCTATGGCCAGCGGACTTTTCAATTGGATCAGGAAGCCGAACGGATGAGCTGGCAGGCGTGCCGCGAAGTGCAACAGGTTCTGGAGACTCTGGCGGCCATTCCCCCTTCGCTCATGCCACAGATTACGGCTGCCGAAGGGCTGCAACTAATAGGCAGACTACTAGATAATGTGCAAGTTCCAGCCCGGTCGGAAAAAGTACCCATTGAATTGGTGGGTTGGTTGGAATTACCTCTGGACGATGCGCCAGCGCTAGTCGTGACAAGCTTCAACCAACCATTTGTCCCAACCAGCATTCAGGCGGACCAATTTTTACCCGGGACCATGCGCACCGCCCTGGGCTTGGAAGATAATCGGCGCCGTTACGCGCGCGATGCCTATGCGGTCAGCACCCTGTTGGCGCCCTGGCGTAACACCAGCTGGATCGTAGCGAGGCGCAATATGCAGGGGGATCCGCTGGCTCCCAGTCGGTTGTTGTTTGCCACCTCTCCCGAAAAGGTCGCGCTGCGGGCGATGCAATTTTTCGGCCCGGCAAAGCCTGCCACCGCGCGGACTCCGATGGCTGGCGACTTGATCACCTCTTCCCCACGGGCCACCTCTCCCAATCAGGCTACCTTCGAAGTTCCGCAACCTCATCCACTGACCGAACCACTCACTTCGATGAGCGTGACCTCCTTTGCCCAGTATATGGCATGCCCCTACCGCTTTTACTTGGAGTACGTGCTGGGTCTGCGCCATGTGCACGATAGGGCGACTGAATTGGACGGAGCCGCTTTTGGTACACTGGCACACTATGTCTTAGAGCAATTTGGCACCAGCGAACAACGCGATGCGTGTGCAGTCGACAAAATCACCAAAACACTCAACCAAATTCTCGATCGGCGCGTCAGGCAGCTATTTGGTTCGCACCCGCGTCCAGCGGTGAAACTTCAAGTCGAGCAACTCCGACTACGTTTGAAAATATTTTCCACCTGGCAGGCAAACAGACGTTCAGAAGGATGGCAAATTGAACATACCGAATTGGCTTTTCGTGAGCAGCCGGCAAAACTGATCGTTGATGGTGAACCGATGCAATTGACCGGGCGAATCGACCGGATCGACTTTAACGAAGCCACCGGCAAACGACAAATCCTCGATTACAAAACGGGCGATGCGGGAGATGAGCCCCAAAAAACCCATCGCCGAAGAGACACCTGGATCGACTTGCAACTGCCCCTCTATCGGCATCTAGTGCGAGCATTAGAGATATCCGGACCGGTAGAATTGGCCTACATTCGGTTGCCCAAGAGGATTGACCTATCGGTGTTGGCAAAAGCCAACTGGTCCGAAGCGGAGTTGGAGTCGGCCGACGAGATGGCCTATCAGATTGTGCGTCAGGTTCGAGAGCAAAAGTTCTGGCCACCGGTCAAACCGGCCCCCCGATACAGCGAAGACCTGGCAGCAATCTGCATGGATGGGGTCTTTGGAAAAAAATGATTCGGATGGACTGTTTGAATTAACACCGTGCTTCAATTGCGAAACGATGACATGCCGTAAAATGAATCCCACATGCCGTCGCTCCGCGACTCAGATTTGGATGGGTTACCAATATATTGGATGTAGTAACCCATATTGAACCACGAAATTGTGACATGCGGTGGCACCATAATTTGAACCGCAGAGCGGTGGCATGTGATAGCTGGGACTTTAGTCCCAGGGTTATCACACAAATCATTTGAGTCGCGGAGCGACGGCATGTGGGACTCACCCTGACTAGCTTCACGTTAATGTTTTTTTCGGAAATCGATATCTGAAAAATGGCGAAACCTACCCCCCTAAAGCATGAACTAATCCGCGCCTCGGCCGGTACGGGTAAAACGTACCAGTTGACCAACCGTTACCTGCGCCTGCTACGGATGGGAGAACAGCCTCAAGACATCTTGGCGTCTACTTTTACCCGTAAGGCGGCCGGTGAAATTTTGGATCGGGTGCTGCTGCGACTGGCGGCAGGAGCGACCGATCCGGCCGAGTTGTCCAACCTGCGCAACGCACTGGAAGATAAAACGCTGACCCGCCAGGCATGTCTCGATTTGCTGGTAGAGGCTGCTCAAAACTTGCACCGACTGCGAATTGGCACCCTCGATAGTCTATTTATCCAACTAGCCCACAGCTTTTCACTCGACCTCGGTTTGCCTCCGGGCTGGAACATAGCCGATGAACATGTCGACTTGCGTTTGCAAGACCAGGCCGTGGATGGGTTGTTGGCCGGTGAACAGACGGCCGACTTGATAACCCTGGTGCACTCCCTGACTCACGGTGAAACAACTCGCAGCCTCGATCGCGAGGTCCGTGATCGGGTTAAATCGCTGTACGGAATCTATCGAGAGACCGAGGCCAAAGCCTGGCAGCGAGTGCCACGGGGAAAGACACTCACCGAGGATCAACTGACGGCAGCGATCGACATTTTGAAATCGGTACAACTGCCAAAAAACAAACATTGGACCAATCAGCATAAGAAAGATGTGCAGGCAGCCGAGGAAGCCAATTGGGAAAAATTCATTTCCCGCGGAATTGCCGGCAAAGTGGCCGCTGGCGAAGATCGTTATCACCAAAAACCGATCGAAGCACCGGTGGTGGACGCTTACCAGCCATTGCTTCACCATGCCAAAGGGGTGCTACTGAATCGTCTGGCCGATCAAACGGCGGCCACCTGGCATCTGCTCGACAAATATCATGACCACTACCAACGTCTAAAGCGGCAGCAACGGGTGCTGCGTTTCGAAGATGTGACCTTCCAACTGGCCAGCGCGGTGAGCCCGATTGGCGCCGCCCAGGCTGCTTTTCGTCTCGATGCGCCCATTCGTCATTTGCTGCTGGACGAATTCCAAGATACTTCCCTACTCCAATGGAAAGTCGTGCAACCCTACGTGCGTCAGATCACCCAGGGCAAGCAGGGACAATCGTTTTTCTGTGTCGGCGATGTGAAGCAGGCAATCTATGGTTGGCGCGGTGGCGTCGCGGAGGTGTTTGGATCCGCCCACGCGGAAATACCAGACTGCAAGGAGCAATCGCTGGACGTCAGTTGGCGTAGCGCGCCGGTGATCATCGAAACGGTGAATGAAATCTTTAAACATTTGGACAACCATACCAATTTGGGCGACCTGGAAGAACCAGTTACCCAATGGCAGAAAAAATTTCGTCCCCACCAAACGGCCGGACCAATCCAAAAGCACCAAGGCTATGCATGCATGCAGGTTGCACGCAGTGCAGGCGAAGATGAGAGTGAAGAGCAGAAAGTGATCACCTTACGGTTTGCAGCCGAGCAGGTAGCAGACTGGAAACGGCAGGCACCCGGTCAGTCCATTGGTGTACTGGTGCGACGCAACGAGGCCGTACGACGGTTGATTTACGAATTACGCGAATTGGGCATCGAAGCGAGTGAAGAAGGAGGCAGTTCGCTGGACGATTCGGCAGCCGTACGAGTGGTTTTATCGCTGGTGCATCTGGCCGATCATCCGTCCGACCGGGTGGCCCGTTATCACCTGGCCAACTCGCCACTGTCCAGTTGGCTGAATTGGTATGGAGGAAGCAAATCGTTGAACCCGAGGGAAATGGCCAGCTCGACTGGAAATTCAATTGCCGGCTGCTGCGGTCGGGCCGTGCGACAACAATTAATGGACATAGGTTATGGCAAGGCCATCAATGGCTGGGCCAAGCAGCTCGCTCCCGCCTGCAATCAGCGCGAACTACGACGGCTGGAAAAGCTGATTGGTTTGGCCTACTTGTACGACACCCATGCCAATTCGCGTCCGGATGATTTTATACGCTACATCGAAACGCAAAAAGTACACGATCCGATGGCCGCCGATGTGCGTGTGATGACCATCCACCAGGCCAAAGGCCTGGAGTTCGACATTGTGGTGTTGACCGATCTGGAAGCAAATCTGGTCGGACAACGAGACCATCTGGTGGTAGGACGTCCCTCCCCCACCGAGCCAATCGAGCACGTTTGCCGCCGCTGCAATGCACAAATCCGGGAATTGCTTCCTCCAGCATGGCAACACCGATTTCAAGAAACGGATCATCAAAATGTGGCCGAATCGTTATGCGTGCTTTACGTCGCGGTAACCCGTGCAGTGCATGTCCTGCACATGATCGTCGATCCCTCCAATGCCAATGAAAAATCGCTGCACAAACAGCTCAGTGGCCTGTTGCGGGCGGCACTAACCGATGGACAACGGTTGGAACCAGAGCAGATTGTCTTTGAACATGGGCAGCGACAGGCGATTGTTGGGAAAGAGGTAGACCCAGAGATCCCCCAAACCACGAAAAAAGAGAAGAAGGCGGAGGCCATTTCCCTGGCTCCGTCCAGTAACCACCATCGACGCGGATTGGAACGAGTAAGCCCTTCAGAATTGGAGGGCACCGGTGGCGGCACGACCGTCCGTTTCACCAATACTTGGAGTCGTAGAAGTCAGGGAAAATCTGACCAAGGGCGAACCGCTGCACTGCAACGCGGCACTCTCATTCATGCCTGGTTTGAACAAATCAACTGGCTCGAAGAAGGTTTGCCAGACGAAGCCAGCTTGCGACTCGTGGCGGAGAAGGCCATCACGGGCAGCCTGGACGAATGTGACTGGCCGACGCTGATCGATGAGTTTCACCAGATGTGCGCACAACCTCAAATTGCCGCCTGTCTGCGCCGCGATGCGTATGCGCAATATGCCACCACCATCGACAACTTCAGCAGCCAGGCAGAAAACTTGGGCCCAACAGAAAACTTGGTCGTAGAAAACGAACGCCCCATCGCGATCCGTGATGGAGAACACCTGCTGACCGGCCACATCGACCGCCTGGTGACTTGCTACCAGCAAGGCCGTCCGGTTGCTGCAGAAATCCTCGACTACAAAACCGACGCTATTTCCGATCGGACCCAACTGCTGGAAAAAGTCGAGTATTACCGACCGCAACTGGAAGCCTACCGAAGGGCCGTCTGCCAAACGTTCCAATTGGCCGAAAGTCAGGTGGCCGCAAAATTGCTCTTCGTCACCAGCGGCGAAGTGGAGTTGGTCGTAGCTTAAGATCAACACAGTTTCCAAACGTACACCAACTCTGACCTTGATTATCATTATAACACATGTTATAATATTGTAGCCTGGGTTGGTGATGCAAATTAATACAAGCCTGCAGCCTAACGGGCTGTAGATTTAACGCCCCAAGGAGCAAAATGCTATGACTGCTGTAAAAGTAACGACTGTTGGAAACTCGGTGGGCATTGTGTTGCCCAAAGAGTTGTTAGAGCGGTTGCGCATCAATAAGGGCGACATGCTGCAAGTGATAGAAACGCCTGACGGCGTGGAACTCACTCCCTACAAAGAAGAATTCGCCCAACAGATGGATGTGGCCGAGCGAGTAATGCGTCAAGATCGCGACGTGCTACGCAAATTGGCTGAGTAACGATTATGTCAGAACCTATTTGGATTACCCTCGAATTAACCCACGCTATCCACAAACGCCAACTTGCCGAGCATGGTGGTATCGCAGGCGTGCGTGACGAAGGGTTGCTTGCTTCCGCCCTTGCGCGGCCCAAGCATCTAATTGCCTATTCCAAAGACCGCCCCGATTGGGCCAGCTTGGCAGCCGCTTATGGTTTTGGCATTGCAAGAAATCACCCTTTTCTCGATGGCAACAAAAGAACGGCTTATGTCGTCTACCGCACTTTTCTAAAACTCAACGATGTCGATATCGACGCCTCACAGGAAGAAAAGTACCTGATATTCTTACAACTGGCCGAAGGCACCCTCAGCGAAGAAGAATTGGCCGAGTGGATTCGTTCGCATCTGCAAACCGCTTAAGGGAAGTACCCCAATCGCAACTTGAAATGCCCATGCCGATCCGATTACCATACAGAAAAACCTGGCATTGGTGGGCACTCTTTGCAACCGTGAGCATGACGGTTGTCGTGCTGCGTAACGAAGGTAGACGCTGGTTTTGCGAATGTGGTCAGCTGCGGTTTTGGGTTGCCGAAGCTCAGAACAATCATACCTCTCAGCACCTGTTCGACCCCTATAGTTTTTCACACATCCAGCATGGATTAGTACTTTTTTTCTCGTGGGTTGGCTGGCTCGACGCTGGAAATGGCCTTGGCAATTATGGCTGACGGTTGTGATCGAAGCAGGATGGGAAATTTTGGAGAATACCCCCATGGTGATTGACCGCTATCGCGACGCAACCGCCGCATTGGGTTACACGGGCGATTCGATACTCAACAGCCTGGGCGATCTGTTGAGTTGTGCGATTGGTTTTTTACTTGCCCGCCACTTGGGATGGCGTGCTACCTGGGTACTGTTCTTCTCGATCGAAATGACCATGATCCTGACGATACGAGATAGCCTGCTGTTGAATGTGCTGATGCTGGTCTATCCACTGGAGTTCATCCGGAGCTGGCAATTGGGGTAAGCTGGTCCCACAACCAATACCATTCTACAGCGTTAGAGGTCCCAGCTATTGACGGATAGCCAACTGACCGCGAAGTTGGAGTCAATAGGTCCGCTCGTAATTAGGCGCTATAGTGTATCATTTCAACTAATATATTGGGGTTGAAAAAAATCAGCCGCAGGGCGTTAGCCCCCGGTTTTTACTCTGCTACCGGGTGCTAACACGTTTCGGCTCAATTTTTTCCACTTTCCACTTTCCACTTTCCACTTTCCACTTTCCACTTTCCACTTTCCACTTTCCACTTTCCACTTTCCACTTTCCACTTTCCACTTTCCACTTTATTAACCCCCCATGTTCACTTTCCTCCACGCCGCCGACCTGCATCTCGACAGCCCGTTGCGCGGGCTGGCCCGTTATGAGGGGGCGCCGGTCGATGAAATCAGGGGGGCAACGCGTCGCGCGCTGGAAAATCTGGTCGACCTGGCAATCGAACGGGATGTCGACTTTGTGCTGATTGCCGGTGACCTCTACGACGGAGATTGGAAAGACCACAACACGGGTCTTTTTTTTGTCGCACAAATGGTCCGGCTGCGGACGGAAAACATTCCCGTGATCGCCATCCGTGGCAACCATGACGCAGCGAACAAAATGACCAGTTTCTTACAGTTGCCGGCCAACGTCGAGCTGCTTTCCCACCGACGGGCAGAAACGGCACAGGCGGAAAAACTTAAAGAATTGGGAGTCGCCGTTCATGGCCGTTCCTTCGCCAAAGCGGCCGAACTGGATAACCTGGCGCTAAACTATCCACCACCGCAGACGGGCAAGTTCAACATCGGCTTGCTACACACTTCTCTTTCCGGAGTCGAGGGCCATGAACCTTATGCGCCCTGCACGGTCGACGATTTACGCTCCGCCGGATACGACTATTGGGCCCTGGGCCATGTCCACACACGCCGGGTCCTGTGCGAAGATCCACCCATTCTGTTTTCAGGTAATCTCCAGGGCCGGCACATCCGCGAACCCGGCGCAAAAGGCTGCATGCTGGTAACCGTGGATGATCGGGCCGAGGTGAAATTTGAATTCCAGCCACTGGACGTATTTCGCTGGGAATTGTGCCACGTCGATGCGCAAGGTTGCGACGAAATCGATGAGGTATTGGAACAACTGTCCACCGAATTGGCTCCCATAGTACGCGCCAGTGACGGTTTGCCACTGGCGGTACGGCTAATCCTATCCGGAAGTTGTCAGGCTCACGGTCAACTGATGAGTGCCCCCGAAGAATGGGTCAATCAGGTGCGTGCAATCGGACTCGATCTCAGTGGCGGTAGTCTGTGGATCGAGAAAGCTGTTTTACGGACCTCTCCCCAGCAAACCACTGACCCAACCCTGCAGACCGATGGCCCAATCGGCGTCCTGCGTTCCTACCTTAGCGAACTTCGGACCAACGATTTGCAACTGTTGGAACTGGCTGGCGAATTGGATGCACTCCGGCGCAAACTGCCAGCGGAACTAAAACGTGGCCCCAACCCGCTGACCTTCGACGATCCCAAACAGTTGCGCACTGTACTCGACGAAATCGAGCCGATGCTGATGGAACAGTTGCTGGGCAAAGAATAAATGTTTGATGGGTAATGTTTGATTGTTGATGTTTAAACAAGAAGTAACCCTATGAAAATTTTGCGACTCGATCTACTGGCCTTTGGGCCATTTACGGATCAGTCATTAGTGTTCGATTCGGAACAAAAAGGCTTGGCAATCGTTTATGGGCCCAACGAAGCGGGCAAGAGCTCGGCGTTGCGCGGCCTGCATCAATTTCTGTACGGCATTCCACACAACAGCAATGACAATTTTCTCCATGCCAATCCAAATTTGCGCATCGGGGCGCTACTGGAAAAATCATCCAGTGAGCAGCTCTCGTGCATACGCCGCAAAGGGCGGGTCAACACGCTCCGCGGAGCGGATGACCAAACCATCGTTGAGCAGGAGCAACTACTGGAGTGGCTGGGGCGAATCGATGAGCAGGCCTTTGCTCATCGATTTGGCATCGACTATGACGAACTGGTTCGTGGCGGCCGGGCGATCGTCCAGGGAGAGGGAGATCTGGGACAGATTTTATTCGCCTCCGGCGCTGGACTGGTCGATTTGCAACCGGTCCAACAGCAGTTGGCAACGGCAGGACAGACCCTGTTCAAGCAGCGTGGTTCGGTACAGCAAATCAATGTAGCTGTCACTCGACTGGCCGAAGTCCGTAAAACCATCAAGGCAGCCCAGTTACCTTCAGCCCAGTGGGTCGAACGCGACCAGGCTTTGCAGCAAGCCCAGACACGCAATGAGCAAATTAATCAACAACTGTTGGAACGAGGCGTCCAGCGCAGTGAGCTGGAGCGAATACGTGATGCCCTACCGATCATTGCCCGGCTTCGTCACACGCGAAGTCAATACGAAGGAGTGGCTTCGATACCTTTACTACCCGACACGTTTGCTGAAATTCGACGCGAAGCGGTGACCCAACACCAAATTACCCAGACGGCAAAGCAGCAGGCATCGGAGTCGGCCGCATCACTGGAGAAATCGATCGGGACACTTGAAGTACCCCAGCGGTTGCTACAACATGCGAGTGCGATCGGGCAGCTTAAGGAAGAGTTGGGCAGCTATCGTAAAGCGGCCCACGATCGACCCAGACTGATCACCCAACGGGACCAAATCGAGCGCGAGGCCAGCACTATTCTCAAAGAACTGGGACGTGAAGCGGCTGGCGAAAAGAATCGAGGAGAACCATTAGAAGAGCGGGACGACTTGCGTGTGAGCAAACCACTCCGTTTACGCATCCAGGAACTGGCTCAAGATCGCAACACCCTGGTCAGCAAGCACGAGCAAACCAAGCAGGCAGGCAAGGCCTTGGCACAGGAAGTCCAACGGACCCAAGCACAACTTGATGCTCTACCTTCGAATTGCGAACCGGACGAATTGCAACGTGTCATCCGCTTCGTGGGACAACAGGGAGACCTTGAGCGACAAGCGGCCACCTTGGGAAGTGAACTTCAGTTGGCCCAAGAGCAAGCGGCCATAGATCTGAACAAGCTGTCTGATTGGTCTGGATCTCTGGAGGCCTTGGAACGACTCCCCATCCCGGTGCCCGAAACGGTCTCCCTTTGGATCGAGCAACAAGACACTTTGGAAAGTGCGTTGACCAGTCTGATTCAACGCGAGGAAGAGCTGCGTCTGGAACTGGCGGAACTGGATCAGCAGATTGAGCAACATCGGTTGCAGCAAGATGTACCCACCGAAGAAGACCTTGAGCATACTCGTCAAGACCGTGACCAAGGCTGGCAATATGTGTTGCGTGCCTGGCAACAGGGTCTCTGGCAACAGGGCGCCCCTAGTAACGATACGCAGAAACCATTCATTCAACGATGGAATCCGGAAGGTGATTTGGCCTCTGCCTACGAAGCCAGTGTTGCGGAGGCCGACCGGGTGGCAGACCGACTTCGCCGAGAAGCCGATCAGGTGGCGGAAAAAACCGCACGCATGGCGCAACGAGAGAAACAATCCAACCGTTTGCAACGGTTGACAAAGCAACGACAACAAGTGGAAGAACAGCAGCAGCAGTTACAGCAGCAGTGGCAACTGGCCTGGCAGGAAACCTCCATTCGGCCGCTGGCGCCGCGTGAGATGCGCGACTGGATCGATCGACAATCGGCGCTCATCGAGGTGGCGGAGTCGATTCGCCGACAGCATACGGCACTGGCCGAGTTGGAGCAGCGCATAGAACAGTTACGAGCAAGCTGTCATCAGGCTCTGGAAAAAATGTCGCCGAAAGATTCAAAACCAACAAACGGTGAACCGCTGCCAACAGCGGTTGCCCCTTCGCGGAGCGAACTAACGGCCCCGTCGCTGAGCGAACTGGTGGATCGGTGCGAACGACGTTTGCTCCAAATTCAATCCGATCTGGATCAACGCAGTACGATCCAGCGTGATCTGCTGAAACTTGCCGAAAAACAGGATCAGGCCAGCCACTCCATCCTGGACGCCCAAGAACGTCGTCAGGACTGGCATCAGCAATGGGGAACCGCTGTGCGGCAATTGGGATTGGACCAGGAGGCCAGCCCGACCGAAGCCCATTCGGTCTTAGAATCGATTGGCGAATGGAACGAAAAACTGGCTGAAATTGAAACGCTCCGCGATCGGATCAAAGGAATCGATCAGGATGCCAAGCGCTTTCGGACAGCCGTTCACTCGGTTACCAAAAAAGTGGGGACTGACCTGTCGCACGACCTGACTCAACTCGATGTGGCCCAAGCGGTAAGTGACTTACACGACCAACTCGCACACGCCCAACGGGCCCAATCTCGACATGAAGAACTTCAGCGTCAGCTCAAGCAAGCGCAACAACAACAGCTTCAGGCGCAAGCCAAATCCGTAGAGCTGGAGTTAACTTTGGAGGCTTTGTGCCAGGAGGCGGGCTGCCAGTCACCCGAACAGTTGCCCGCAATCGAAGCACAATCGGCGGAGCGTAAACGGCTTCAAGGAGAACTACGAGAATACGAAAGTCGCCTGCTCGAATTGGCCGCAGGTGAGGAGCTGGAAGCATGGATTGCCCACGCTGAGAAGACCAATCCCGATACGATCGAGCCAACCCTTCTGCAGTGGACCGAGGAAATCGAACAATTAGATCACCAGCGGCATGCCGGCTCCGAAGCAATCGGCAGCCAGCGAACCGAACTTGAACGAATGGATGGTAGTGCGCGGGCGGCCGAGGCTCAGGAGGAGGCGGAGCAACTGCTGGCTCAACTTCGCACCGACACTCAGCAGTACGCGCGTTTCCATCTGGCTAGCACTGTCCTCCAACGGGCCATTGAACAGTATCGCCAACAATCCCAGGGACCCGTTTTGGAACGGGCCAGTCAACTGTTCTGCGAACTGACCCAGGGATCGTTTGACGGTTTGCGAGTCGAATCCAACGAAAAAGGAGATGCGGCCCTGATGGGCATCCGCGCCGGTGGCGGACGAGTGGTTGGTGTGGAAGGCATGAGCGAAGGAACGTGCGACCAATTGTATCTGGCACTGCGAATTGCCAGCTTGGAAACCTACCTGGCCGAACACGAACCGGTGCCCCTGATCGTGGACGACATCTTGATTCAATTTGATGACCAACGAGCAATCGCTGCCCTGCAAATACTGGCGCAGTTATCGGAACGAACCCAAGTCATTTTTTTCACCCACCACCAACACCTGGTTCAGCTGGCCAGAGAGAACCTGACCGAAGATAGCTTCCACCTGCACAACCTCGATTCGCACAAGCGGCTTGCGGGAGAATAATTCAATGCAACGCGGAGCGATCATTCTTTGTGGAGGCACCAATCGCCGCATGGGCACCGACAAAGCCTGGTTGCCCTTTGGCCCAGGCGAAGTGATGCTCCAGCGTGTGGTGCGGTTGGTTACCCAAGTGGTACCGGTCGAACGTGTCGTCTGTGTGGCGGCCGCCAGGCAACAACTGCCCCCATTGGCCGAGGGCGTGCGGGTGGTCCAAGATCAGCATCCTCAGCGGGGCCCGTTAGAAGGCCTGGCGGCTGGCCTGACGGCGCTGACGAGTGAGGTGAACGCGACCCTGGTGACCAGTTGCGATGTGCCCTTACTGGTACCGGCACTGATCGAGCGGTTGTTCTCGTTGCTGGGTGACCACCAAATTGTCGTACCCCAAGACGGCCTTTTCTTCCATCCGTTGGCTGCTGTTTACCGACTAAGTGTGTTGCCGGAGGTCGTTCAACGGCTGGCAAAAGATCAGTTGCGATTGCACGATCTGCTGGGTGCTTGCCAAACCTACGCAGTGCCAGTGGCAATGCTGCGTGACATCGACCCGACTTTGGCATCGTTGGCCGGTTGTAACGATCAAGAAGAGTACCAGCAGGCCTTACTGCAAGCCGGTTTTACTCAGCATGGGGACCCATGTTGATAATTGCGTCGCAACTGCCATCAGGGTAGAATCAGTCCATGACTAAAAAATTTCTATTAAATCCCTCCCGTACCGCCAAACAGGGGGCAAAAATCAACGTTGGCAAGGACGATGAAGAATATAAAAAAATTGTCACAACCTTGACGATTTGTACCACCGATATGGAGTTATTGGGAGTGTCCGACGGAGATTCCGTAATTGTGCGTACTGAACAAGGAGAAGCCACCTTTCACTGCGAACAAGGCAATGTGCCCGAGGGACTACTTTTTGTCCCCTATGGGCCTCCCACTTGCCGCTTGATGAGCGGCAGCACCGATGGCACAGGCATGCCGACTTCGAAAGGCTGGGAGGTGGAGGTGGAGAAAATTTGAGCCCCGAAGGGGTACGCTGTGAAGGAAAATGGAACTGGAATACTAGCACGAAGCGCCAGCGAGTGAGTCTACGATAGCCGCACTTACCCACTCCCTTGCGCGTCGTGCTTGTATTATAAAAAAAGTGCACCAAGACATTAGGAAGGGCGAATATCTCCATACTAGCACGCAGCGCAAGCAAGTGGGTCACGTACAGTTACCCACTTGCTTGCGCTGCGTGCTTGTATTTTAGAAGTTTCAGCCACTTTAATTGCTTCACTGCGTTACCCTTCGGGGTTGATAAAATACACGGGTGTTAATAACCATAGTATCCAACCGTTGAGCGAATGTTCCTATGACAAAAAAAAACAGCGAACCTGCAGCCAACGATAACCTGAGCTCGGGAACCAGCGGTCCCCATTTCAAACTTGAGTCCAACTTGGAATCGGAAAATCACCCGGCCGAATCCTATTCGGCATGGGAAGAAGTGGAATCGGGTCGCTACATGCCGCGTCGAGTTCGAGGCAGTTGCACGGGTCGGGCACTCGGATGAACCTTCGTAGTTCCGTCCAGTTCGGACGACCCGCAACCAGAGAATGAGACCCCCGAAAACTGATCCCTAACCCCGCGGCAACGGCATGAGTGAAACAAGTCTGAATGTGGTGAACAATGCCACCTGCACATTCTGTGGATGCGTCTGCGACGATATTGAATTGCATGCAGACGAAGTCCGCATCCACCAGGCCAAACGGGCCTGTGTCCTTGGAAAAGCCTGGTTCCTGAACCACACCGCCGAGCATAAGTACCCCGATGCACTGGTCGACGGTAAAGAAGCCAGTTTGGACGACGCCATTGAGACGGCCGCCACCCTATTACACGAAGCCCACATGCCGCTGGTCTACGGCATGAGCAACACCACCTGTGAAGCGCAAAAAGAATGTGTGGCACTGGCCGACCTGTTGGGAGGATTGCTCGATAGCCATACCTCGTTGTGACATGGTCCTACCGAGATCGCCGCTCAGTTGGGTGGCAAAGTTACTTGCACGCTGGGTGAAGTCAAAAACCGGGCCGATTTTATCGTCTATTGGGGTGGCAACCCGGCGGAATGCCATCCTCGGCATTTCACCAAATACACATTGATGCAAAAGAGCAAACATTTGCCGCGTGGGCGCAAGGACCGAACCATGGTTCTGGTCGACATACGTCCCACCAAAAGTGCCAAAGCGGCTGATATCTTTTTGCAAGTCCGCCCCGGCAAAGATTTTGAACTACTGACGATTTTGCGCGCCCTGATTAAGGGACAGAGAATTCAGGAGCAGCAGGTTGCCGAAACGGGGCTGACTTTGGACCAATTGACCGATCTGGTTGAACGGATGAAGAAAGCTAAATTCGGCGTGATGTTTTTTGGCATGGGACTGTCGATGACCCGAGGCAAACATATGAATTCGGCAGCCCTGCTGACATTGGCCGCCGAAATGAACGCCTTCACCAAATTTGTAGCCATGCCGATGCGCGGCCACGGCAACGTCACTGGAGCCGATGTGATCATGCGTTGGCAAACGGGTTATCCGTTTGGGATTACTTTCAATCGGGGTTACCCGCGTTACAATCCGGGCGAATTTTCTACCGTCGATGTCCTGGTTCGCGGTGATACCGATGCGGCTTTCATCATCGGTGCGGACCCGGGTGCCACCATGCCACAACCGGCCATCGATCATCTGGCGAAAATTCCGACCATCGTCCTCGATCCACACATCACCCACACCAGCCGTTTAGCTCGCGTCCATATCACCACAGCACCCGCTGGCATCGCAGCTCCGGGCACCGCCTACCGAATGGATGAGATACCCTTGCCCTTGAAACCGGCGCTCAAATCGCCCTATCCGAGTGACGAAGAAGTCGTATCCCGAATCAAAGATGCGGTTGCCAAGAAGCCCTTTTGGATGCCTGAAAATGGTCAAACCGTATTGACACAGTTATAAGGACTGACATGCTTCGTATTACCGGTGGCAAAGTTTTTGATCCGGCCAACGGCATCGACGGCGAGGTGCGCGACCTGTTCATTGTCGATGGCCAGATCGCATCTTCGGCCGATGGCGCACGGACCATCGATGCTTCGGGGATGGTCGTTTTCCCCGGTGGCGTCGATTTGCACACGCATGTGGCTGGCGGATCGATCAACTTTGCCCGCGCGATGACGCCCGAAGATCACCGTCGCACCCAGGCTTTCATCAGTACCCGATCGCGTCGTTCAGGATTGGGCGGGATGGCCCCGACGACTTTTGCCACCGGCTATCTGTACGCCGGCATGGGTTGGACAACGGTCAACGAAGCGGGGGTTGCCCCTCTGACCGCGCGGCACACGCACGAAGAAATGAACGACATTCCCATTGTCGACAAAACCAGTTGCCTGTTGATGGCCAACAACGAGATCCTGCTCGAACTGCTGGGACAGGGCGAATACGAACGCGCTAAAAATGTCGTGGCCTGGTACCTGCGGGCGGCCAAAGTGTATGGCATCAAAGCGGTGAATCCGGGGGGCGTCGCGGCCTGGAAATGGGGTAAAGATGCCAAGCAGATGACCAGCTCCATTGAAGGTCATTCCAACCTGACTCCCGGCAAAATCGTGACTCAGTTGGTGCGTATCTGTGATGATCTGGGGCTGCCCCATCCAATGCATCTGCATTGCAACAACCTGGGTGTGCCTGGCAATATCCGTACGACTCTCGAAACCATGGATCATTTGGAAGGCCATCGGGCCCACATCGCCCATTCCCAATTCCATGCTTACGGTGGCAGCGACTGGGATGAAATGTGCTCGGAATCGGTTCAGTTGGCTGAGTACTTTAACACTCACCCCAACTTGACCACCGATGCGGGTGCCGTCTTGTTTGGCGATACGGTAACGATCTCCGCCGATGGACCCTGGCAGCACCTGCTGTATCAGTTGACCGGTCGCAAATGGGGCAACCTCGACGTCGAGAACGAAACAGGCTGTGGCATTGTCCCTTACACCTACAGACCGAGCAACCTGGTCAATGTGGTGCAGTGGGCGGTGGGCCTGGAATTATTGCTATTGATCAAAAATCCGTGGCAGGTATTTATTTCCACCGATCATCCCAATGGCGGTTGTTTCTGGCGCTATCCCGAAATCATTCAATTATTGATGAGTGCCGATCACCGCCAGGAATGTATGCAAAAAATTTCCTCCAGGATCAAAAAACGAATCACCCTGCCGCAATTGGATCGCGAGTACACGCTCTACGAAATTGCCACGATCATGTCCGCCGCTCCTGCTCGAGCACTCGGTCTGCCGCAAAAAGGCAACTTGGGCATCGGTTGTGACGCGGATATCGTGATCTACGAGGAGGAGTCGGACGTGGCACACATGTTTGGTCACCCGAGATACGTCATCAAAAGTGGCCAGATTGTGATCGAAGATGGTGACATTCGCGAAACTCCCAATGGGCACGAATTTATCATCAAGCCCGATTACGACCCGACCACCGAAGACTTTATTCGCCCCCTGTTTGAAGATCACTACACGATGTCGTTTGACAATTATCAAGTCGGCATGGACTATCTTGAAAACGCGACGACTCGCGACTGCCTGGAATCGCCATGAGCATGGTTACTCTCAAACTCAAACGACAGCCTCAGGTTCCATTGGAAGCGGAAGTGTTGTCCCCCGATGTTCTCTCAGAGCTTTCCAACGAACAGATCCGAGCACAAATCGTTTACCACGGCAAAAGGCAATGCGCCTTGGGTGATTTTTTTGAAGTCGAGGGTGAGCGCAGTGAGCACCTTGAGATCCATGGAGATCTGCATCGAGTCCGATGGCTTGGCCGCGGCATGTCGCGCGGCCGTCTGATTGTCCACGGCTCCGTTGGCATGCACTTGGGTGCATACATGGCGGGCGGTGAAATCGAAGTGCATGGCGACGCCAGTGATTGGATAGGCGCCGAGATGAAAAACGGCCTGATTCGCGTCCATGGAAACGCCGGCGGCCAGGTAGGGGCCGCTTATCGGGGCAGCCTGTCCGGCATGCGCAATGGAACTATTTTGATCGGTGGCACGGCCGGCCTGGAAGTTGGGATGCGAATGCGCCGCGGAACCATTGTCATTGCCGGCGCAGCCAAAGATTTTACCGGATTGCAAATGAAGGGCGGCACCATCGTCTTGCTCAGTGGCGCCGAGCTGCGAACTGGAGCCTGGATGGTCCGAGGAACCATTCTCACACTCAAGTCAGTGGAACTGATGCCAACGTTCTCCTACGACTGCCGCTTCAATCCAGGCTTTGTAGGATTGGTGGCAAGTTATCTCAAACCCCTGGGCATCGACCTGCCACATGCGGCCGATCAAGGCGCCTACGATCTCTACTCGGGAGACTCTTCAGTACCCGGCAAAGGGGAAATTCTCATCTGGCAAACGGCATAGGAATGGCTGATTAACAACTATTCCGCATTGTGTAACGATGTGATGGACTTGCAAAGTGTTGAAATCACTGAAGACCACCGCCTGAAGGCGGAGGGTTCGCCGACAGTCGGCTAAAGCCCGACTTTCTGGTTGTGGCTTACTTACCGCAATCGCCACGAAGTGGCGATTGCATCTAGCCGTGGGGCG
>JBDOMT010000499.1:0-4407 GCA_039831705.1 Pirellulales bacterium
GTCGCAAATTGCACGGCACCCAGCCCATCGAACCCCTCCATGGCGGATTGACCGAGGGTGCGAATGCGAAAGCATACATGGGAATGTGTACGAGTGTACACTTACTGACAGAATTATATATTCTATACCGATTTTAGTATGTACATACCGGTCTTCAATTGCATATTACCTCAATGCCGATGAGACACCGGATTTTTCGCTACGGCCCAACCAGTTTTACGCATTCGACATGATCGCTGACCAACACAAGGTCGCTCGCGCCACGCGCGCCGCCTGGGAAGCATTGGTATACCCCTGGGGTGTGGCTTCATTGGCGTCCAGCGAACCGTTTTTTCACCCATTTCACAAGGCTTGGGACCATTATCACAAGGACCAGGCCTACCACAACGGCACCATCTGGCTTTGGAACAACGGTATCGCGATGCAGCGCATGATCGAACTGGGGCAGACCGGGCCGGCCTGGGCACTGTTCAGCAACATGAACCGGCAGGCGCTGACACGGGGCGTCGTTGGCGGTATGGCGGAGAACATGGACGCTTACCCGCAACCCGGCCATGACTGGCCGCGGCTCACCGGCACCTACCTGCAGGCCTGGTCGAACTCGGAACAGTTGCGTATCTGGTACCAGCACTTCCTGGGCGTTCGGCCGGATCAGGTCAATGGTGCGGTAACGCTGGCGCCCAGGTTAACAAACGACCTCGAGCAGGTCCGGTTCCGTTCTCGAGTGGGCACAGGCCATGTCACAGCTCACTACCGACTTCGCGACGGGGGAGCAGATTTTGAGTGGCAGCTGTTCGATGTGGATACGAATCTGAGGATTGACCTGCCGGGATTCGTCCCGTTCGATGTCAGCACCCATGCCGGTCAACGCCTTGGTGTAACGGTGCAAGGGCACCGGCTTGAGTGGACCTTGCGGGGCGAAGATGGCGACTCGGTTAAAATCGGGGCGACTGAAGCCGACGCAGGCCGTCTGGCCCGGCAAGCCTCGTTTGACAAGGGCTTTGAAGGCGTGGGCTTTGCCCGCCCCAGAGATCCCTCGAGCCATGCCGTCATGCACCAGGTGCACGATAGCGGCCGTGGCATGTGATGTCACCAGGATTTACGAATGGGTTCCCGCTGCCCATCGATGAAGCGCTGGCGGTTGCGCTCCACTTCTGATGACCCTTCAATAGCGGCTTCGCGGTCCGCGCTCCAGTATCCGTGCAGTTCACCCAGCGTCCACATGACCGACAGGGGGGCGAGATGCAGCAAGGCTCTCCAGGAGCACGCTCCAACCCGGCCCCAAGTGCGTGCTGCGCGTAGAAAGCGGAAACCGGCCAGGGCCGGTGCCAGCAGCGTGTGAAGGACCTTCCAGGCCAGGCTTTTACCCCGCGCGCAGCGATCCCATGCCACGGCCGTTCTTTCCGAGGATTTGCCAGACGCCCCGATAGTTCGAAGATTCCCAGTGGGCCATGACCGCTGCGGGCTCGAACCAGAAGCGGTGGCCCCGTTGGGCCAGCGACTGTTGCAGTGTACTGGGAGTGACCATGTCTTCACCCAGATGCTCTTTGCGGTCTCGCAGTACCTGTGTTGCCCAGGCGCTGTTGAAGCCGGCGATAAAGGCCCTTTCCCCGCCCTGCTCGTATCCCATCCACTCACCGTAGGTCAACAGGTTGGCCGCGATACCCGTGTGAGAAGCGGTATTGCCGCTGACAAAACCCGGTCCGACGGCGCTCCAGCCCTCTTCTAGCTTTTGCATCTTCTACAGCCTGAAACCATTCCTCGGTGTGCTCGATGGTGTTCCACTTCTTGACCATCGGTGAGAACTTCAGAGTCGATCCTCCGGCACCCCATTCAAGGCAAGTCATGTGTGGCTCGATAACTGAGACCAAGTGAGCAATTTCGTCGGGTTCCATCCACGGTTCAGTCGGTAGATTGATCATATTAACTTTCGCTCTTATGCTGTCACAGCATAAGAGAAGGTTTGAGATTGTCGGCAGGGTCGCATTTCATCTTGCGATACCACGACCGGGGATGTGACGTTTTGCCGATCTTAAAGATCGGTTCCCATATTGACCCACAATCGAAGAATGAAGCGGCCCCGTGTTTCCACACCTCGCGCCCAAGCGCGACACTCGGTAGCGAATAGCTTGCAAGCACCAAGTCCCCAGTGGTGCAAAGAGACAGCGTCTTCTTGACGATCCGGTGATGATCATCGAAACACTGTCGGTCGGGGACTTTTATAAATGCACTGATCGGAGCGATGTCCTTGAAGGCGTCCTCGAAATAACCGGGACCGACCAAGATGATGTTGCGCTTTCTGATCGCCTCGATGAAAGGCCACGCTGTGCCGTCGATAATCCTCACATAGAGCCATTCCATGTCTGACCAGTTGTCTCTCCAATGTGGGGCCATTACGTTGACCTGTGGAGTCGTCCTTGCACCTATCGCACCGAGCGCCATGAATAGCCCCGGCTCTGGTTTCATCTGTAGAGTTTTCTGGATCTCCATCCTGAGCGGCCTTGTGAAAGTGTGCTTCGATCTATTGTGGCCGGACTTGCCCATTGCACACTTGATCTCACCGTCGTTCACTCGGATGTATGCAAATCTTTCAGAGCCGTTGATTCGCTTGACCCACTTCGTCATCTCGATGTCGGTCTTTTCAGTGCTCATTTTATCGATGCTCATTCGGCCCTCCCACGGCTCACTCTTATTGTCTCGACCAATGGAGCCTGACTATCAAGCCACGTCGGCCGATACCCAAGTGTCCACAACTTCTGAGCAAACATCCAGTCGCCAGCCTTCGATGCTCGCCACGCTGTGTTCGCTTCAAAGAAGATGTCTCTTCGGACCACCATACAGAATGAGGGGATCGTTCCCCGTGTCGGTAGCCAATCACAGCCCCACGGTATCGGGAACGGCCCATCCTTTCGATCACTGACACTCCCTGAGATCATGATCCACTTGGGTAGCTCTTGAGCAACCGAAGCACAGAGATTTGCAAATGATTCGATGTTATCGATGGCACCCGGAGCTGTGAACTTGTCATCGTCATCGAGCACCATCACATAGTCGCCGAAGATGATGTCTTCCAACATCGGATGGCCGAGAACATGATTAGCTTCGGCGACATTCTTAGAGCCATGAATAGAGATGTGCTGGACGCCTTGGGTGGTGTGTACCAGTTGATCTTCAACCGACTCGTAATGTTGACGGTAGAGATTGTCTCTCTTCTCATGGCGACGACACAAGATCGTCAAGAAAGATTCGTCGTGCTCCGAGTATTCAATCTCTGCCCACCACTTTTCACTCAGTTGATGTTTGTCAATCATGCGTTTGCTTTCATCAAGAAGCGTCCCCGCGCAATCACTGTGTTGTCGCCGTCGAGAATTATCCTCGCCAAGAACCAATACTTTGCCGCCGCGAAAGCTGTGTCGAGCACACCAAGCGTGACGTCGATCACATAATTCTCAGCACCAAGAGTGATGCCAGCACCGAGAGTCTTTGTCACCATCACGGTCCCGCCGCCATCTTCAGTTGACACAATGAAAACCGCGCCTGTGATCGCCGAGATGTCGAGTGGATCGTCTGCATCATCGAAGACAGGAATGCCGATTGTCCGGTCTGTGTTTTGAGAGCATGTGATTAGTTGATTGTCAATGGACACAGGGAAGCCCCCCATAATTGTTTGCACTGGATTGAAAAGGCCCATGATCGATGACCTTGAATCCTCGCCCATGAGAAGCCACACAACACGCCCCGGTGTCATCTCGATATCGAAAGCATACGAACCCTTGCCGTCATAGTCGGCGATCCTCTCGGGCGAAGCCTTGGCCGCATCGAGCAAGTAGACCTCACGGTTGACTTCGCCAAGCTCGGGATAGTCTGTCGTCGTGATCGTGCCGGACCATGGCTGAGTGTATCCTTCACCGTCGTTGCTATTGCCGCCGACCTCACTCCAGTTTACGGCGACAAAGCCGAGCTGGTCGTTGTCGGAATCATAGAACCCTTGGGCGTAGATGTGGAGGATATCCGCCGTGGCTGGAGTTGCCTTGAAGCCGACAATAATTTCGATCTTCTCGATGATGATGCTATAGCCGGACATCTCGCGAAGTCGTTTTGATGTGTGAAAGCGCCGGACCATCTCTTGATGATTCCACCACATCCGCTTGAGGAATTGGTAGTGAGGAATCGCCGCTTCGAACCAATCGTCATAATCGTCTTCGCCAGTGTGAGCGATAAAATACTCGTCGCGCAAAGTCCAGTAAGCTTGGACGGGCATCGCATGGCCACCCATGAACCAGTAAGCAACTGATAGGAAATTTGATTTCGGTCCTAGAAATACAGTCTATAGAGGTAGAAAGACTGATTCAAGGGTTTAAGAGTTTCGCCAGGGCTTCCGACTTTCTATGGCGGCCCTGGCCGCCA
>JBDOMT010000106.1:0-4395 GCA_039831705.1 Pirellulales bacterium
TGAATCTCCAATTGACTACGACCTCGTTTATCAAACCAGGCTTTGTTGTTCCGATTCCTGAGGGGCTCACGTTGTCTCTAGGCACCAGCTTACGCCGTTAATTACCCACAGATTTTGGCGAAGACCCTAATTTCTTAGTGTCATCCTAATAGAACGGTCGCATGTCAACACCAGATCCGTATTCGATGCCTTCCAATGAACGCAGAGGACGCGGAGGTGCGCGGAGCCTATTTGTTTTGTTCTGGTAATTTGTTGACTACTCGAGAAATGCCATCGCGTAATAATTCGACCTGAAAGTTAAGAATAATCCCAAATGAATATCACTCAACCGGAGATAGGTCTGCAATTTCGGTTTATCAATAGGCAATAATTTTTTATAAGTCCTCTGCGGTTCTTAGCGTCATCTGTGCCTCTGCGTTAATAATTACGAACTTGCGAAACCAATTGCTAGCAGTCCTGGAAAATATAAAATTACCCACTCAAGATGTGCAGCATGTGAGTTAAATGTCGCAGACCCTGCCATACTTATTTCCACCGTTCTTCGTACCTTTATCCTACCGAACCTACCTATGCGTTTACGGAAGCTCAATAATATCCTCCATCGGGATTTCGGCTATTTTTTTACTGGAACCACTATCCTCTATGCAATCTCAGGCTTGGCTGTAAATCATATTGATGATTGGGATCCAAACTTCATCATCCATCATCGTGACATTCAAGTTAAAAAACTGGATTCACGAGAACATGTTACAACCGTGTGGATTACAAACGTTTTAGAATCACTTAATGAGCACGACCATTACCGCAGCCACGACTTTCCCACATCGAGCAAGGTGAAAATATATCTTGACGATGGATCGGTATTTATCAACTTCACAAGTGGTACAGGAGAGTATGAAACTGTCCGTCGACGACCCCTGCTCTACCAAATGAACTCGTTGCACTTGTCACCCAAAAAATATTGGCTGGCCTTTTCCGATCTATTTTGCGTATCGTTACTTCTCATTTGCATCACCGGCCTATTTGTGCTCCGTGGAAGAAACGGGATCACTGGCCGAGGAGCCATTCTAGCCGGTGCGGGTATCATCGTCCCGCTCATATTTCTGCTCTCGGTCTAATTGAAAATATTGGTTAAGCTCTGCCTCAGTTTCCGCTTCGTTCCAACCCAGCGTTTCACCCATCCAAGTGGCTACCTGCCGGGCTATTTCCAAGTGTTCCGGGTGGTAATAGCGCCAACTGGTGCGTCGAATCATGACGTCCTCAAGATGGCGGGCCCATTCCGATCGACAATAATGCTGCACGATCGAACAGGAGAGTTCCGGCGGCACGATCCCGCTGACAGGATCAGTGCCATCATTCGCCAATAATGGCTCATTTGCAGTTCGACAAGCGGACGCAGAAATTTCTAAGTGCTCGACGACGGCATTGATGGTATCTTCGGCCATGAGACGATAGGTCGTAAGCTTGCCTCCGGTCACATCCCACCAGCCTGGATGGCCCATCGCGATCTCATGGCGGCGCGAAATATCTGACGGATCACCGTTTTTGTCAGCAACCAATGGCCGAAGTCCGGCCCATGTGCTCATGACATCTGACTCAGTAAGATTCGCCTTGGGAAATGATTGATTGACCACCTCGAGCACATACTGCACATCTTCCGGATCGCAGGTCGGAGAACCTATGGGGCCGTCGTAGTCCGTATCGGTCGTTCCCAAGATAACCCGTTTACCCCAGGGAATCGCAAACAAGATGCGATCTTTTTCCGCCATGACTACCGCATCGGGAACTGAAAGCCGAGCGCGATCAATGACCAGATGCACCCCTTTGGTCAACCGTAGCGATGTTTTCGACCAGGCCATCTTGTCCGACCAGGGACCTGTGGCATTTATGACGCTACGTGTTCGAACTTCCAGCGGTTTATGGGTTCGCTCATTGAAAAGCTCACATCGCCAAAAACCATCTTCAGGTGTTGCGGCAACAAATCGAATATAGTTGTTAACACTTGCACCATTCGCTTCCGCAGAACGGAGTGTATCTAGTACTAACCGAGCGTCATTGGTTAAGCCATCGTAATAGCGAACCGAACCCGTCAGTCCATGGGTGGAAAGCCCTGGCAGCAACTCCAGCGTTTTTCGTTTATTGAAGCTGCTACTTCGACCCAGATTGCGCCGTCCGCAGAGCAGGTCATACAGTTTCACCCCAATGCTTAACTTCCAGCGATACCAACCACCTCGGCTGTGGGTTGGGAAGATAAATGCCAGAGGCTCAGACAAATGGGGAGCAATTCGATGAACGACCGTTTTTTCTTTGCTTGCCTCGCGCACCAGGCCGATCCGCGCCTGGGCCAGGTAACGTATGCCGCCGTGAAGCAGTCGTGATGACCGACTGCTTGTGCCGGAGGCAAAGTCGCCCTGCTCCACCAGAGCCGTACGCAAGCCACGCATTGCTGCATCACGTGCCAGGCCAGCCCCAACGATTCCTCCACCAACGACGAACACGTCGAGTTGGTTTGCAGAAAGATGCGAATTTTCAGTATTAGACATATGTTTGTTTTGCATTTGGTTTTGCATTTGACCCAACGCATGAAATACGATTTATTCTGACTCCGCCCACTGGCGAGAACGCTGGACTGCCTCCTTCCATCGTGCACACAATGCCTGCCGTCTGTCTTCGGAGAAACTGGGCTCATACCGTCTTGCGAGCTTCCACTTGACGGCGATTTCGTCAAGGCCCTGGATGTCGCCAATGCCCAAGGCGGCTAGCAAAGCCGCTCCAAAGGCCGAGGTCTCGTGAATTTCAGGCACGTCCACTGGAATACCCAGGATATCAGCTTGGAACTGCATTAGAAACTGGTTGACGACGGCCCCCCCGTCGACTTGCATACTATCAATTGCCATTCCAGAATCGGTCCTCATGACCTCCAGATTCTCAGCCACTTGAAAAGCGGTGGCTTCCAAGGTTGCTCGGACAAGATGGGCCCGTGTCGTCCCGCCTGTGATCCCAACTATTGTGCCGCGGGCATATTGATCCCAATAGGGTGCTGCCAAGCCTACGAAGGCGGGCACAAAATAAACACCACCGGTATCTGGAACCGATTGGGCTATGGCTTCAGTTTCCGCAGCAGAATCGATGATCTGGATACCGGCTCGAAGCCATTGAATCGCGGCACCGGTGATGTAGACACCCCCATCGAGCGCATAGGTGAGATCGTCTCCCATGCTCCAAACGGCGGTCGTGAGCAAACCGTTTCTGGAATGAATGGGCTTGTTTCCGGTATTCATCAACATGAAGCAGCCGGTACCGTAGGTGGTTTTGACTGATCCCTCCTGAAAGCATGTCTGGCCAAAAAGGGCGGCGGCTTGATCCACCACGCTCCCGGCGATTGGTATTTCCGCGTCGAAAAACTCCGACCCTTCAGTCAGCCCGACCACCGCGATGCTTTCGCTGATCTGTGGTAAGACCGCCTTGGAGATTCCCATGATTTCCAAAATCTCATCATCCCACGTCTTGGTATGAAGATTGAACAACATGGTCCTCGAAGCAGTGGAAGGGTCGGTCGTGTAAACTGCTCCCGCAGTCATCTTCCATGTTAACCATGTGTCCAAAGTGCCGAGCAACAACTCTCCGTTGGCCAAACGAGACCAGGCAGCTTCAACATGATCCAATATCCATTTGAGTTTGAGTGCGGAAAAATAGGCGTCGACCTGAACGCCCGTTTTCTTCTGAATAACATCTCCCCATTTTGCCTTCAGCTTGTCGGCCTCCTTTGCCGTACGCCGGTCTTGCCAGACAATGGCGTTGTAAATGGGCATGCCTGTCTTCTTGTCCCAGATCATACAGGTTTCACCCTGATTATCCTGGCCGATCACTCGGATATCCCTGGCTGTGATTCCAGCCTGATCGAGAGCCAAGGCCACCGATTCCTTGGTCTTCTCCCAGATTTCGAGCGGATCATGCTCGACCCATCCAGGCATGGGGTAGTACTGGGTATGCTCAGCGTATCCTTTCGAGCAGACCTTCCAGGCATCATCAAAGACCATGCAGGTGGTCCCGGTGGTTCCCTGGTCGATGCCTAAATAAAAACGTTTTTTCACAGCCACGCCACCTTCCTATTCGTTGCTAGAGGGTGAGGTTCCTACGGTGTAGCCGGAGGTATTATTAGGTAATACTAATTGGAAAGAAGCAGTTAATTCCAATACTGCATTTATTAGATTCCAAGGTTCCCGACAGGCACCCTGAAAGGGTTAAATATTCCAGCCCAGGGCAAGGTCAGCGAGCCATAGCGAGACTGACCGCCACCCTGGGTGTGTTGTTAACCTATCATCGGTCGAGCAATAAGCTTTTTAACACAGCGGCGATTGACCGAGGCCGATATAAACCAAGGCGTCACACGGG
>JBDOMT010000157.1:0-19668 GCA_039831705.1 Pirellulales bacterium
CCCGCTTTGCCCGGTATCGAAGTACGCTTCCGTAGCCTAGTTCTACTGAAGTGATCGCCTGAAGACGAGGGTTTTTAGATCCCAGTAGGAGACAATAATATTTCAGCAAACAAGTTACCCACATCATACATCTAAAGTAGTTCTCGCTCAGTTTCACCGATGGCTTCGTCGATGAGATCCAGGCCCTTGAGGAGCACTTGATCTTCCATCACGATGGGTGGGCTCATTCTTAAAATATGGCCCGCAGGAACCCAGGCAAGACCCTTTCGGAACGCCTTTTGGTAAACCAGGGTTCCGGCTTCGACAAACGGCTCTTGGGTAGTCCGGTCTCGCACCAACTCAATCCCCATCAAACAACCTTTGACCCGCACGTCGCCAATGATGGGATGCTCCGCTTTCATTCGTTCCATCCGCACGCGTGCCAACTGCCCCAGGTGAAGCGATCGCTGGAGTAAGTTTTCTTCTTCGATGACTTCAATGCACGCCAGCACCGCGGCACAGGCCACCGGATTACCTCCGTAGCTGCTGGAAGCCGAAATTTTCTCAAACGACTCCTTGTACGGTTCACGCACAGCAACACAAGCAACCGGAAAGCCGTTACCGAATCCTTTACCCATCGTCACTACATCGGGCACCACATCCCAATGCTCTAGACAGAGCCATTTCCCGGTGCGGCCAAAGCAAGTCAGGACTTCATCGGCCATCAAGAGGATGCCTTTTTCATCACAGTAGCTGCGCAATTTTGGAAAAAAATCATCGGGTGGCATGATCGAACCGCCCCAGCCTTGAATTGGTTCCAAGACAAATCCGGCCACTGCATGGGCCGTGCCCTTATCCAGATACTCGTCGTAAAAACTGAGGTATTGATCGGTATCAATAGAGCCATCTTCCCGCGTCCACAAAGGACGGTAACAGTCGGGTCGAGGGACCATGTGCATGCCGGGCGCGCGAACCGGACCGTAGGCACTCGATCGAGATTGGCTGAGAGAAATTCCACTGTAGGTTTTACCATGAAAATCATGAAAGCAGGAAATCATTTCATGCTTGCCGCTGGCGGCACGCATGACTCGCTGCCCAGCTTCGACCGAGGTAGTGCCCGAATCATAAAACTGAAACCCGTTCAGATCTCCCGGCAGGATCTCCGCGAGTTTTTCCACCAATCGAGTTTTAGGCACCGTGGTAAAATCGTGACAATTCATCAAGGTACTGGTGGCCTTGCCAATAGCCTCGGTAATTTTAGGATGGCAGTGACCCAGGGTAGCTACATAGATGCCTGATGAAAAATCGATGTATCGGTTTCCATCCACATCGACCAGTTCACATCCCCGGCCCGATTCGAAAGCCACGGGAAACAGTTGGGCCTGACCCCCTAACCCCTTGAAGTACTTGCTGCAACGGGCATGCAGTGCCCGAGACTTCGGACCTGGAGGCAAGACCTTGATCTCCGGCACCCGCTCCAAATCCATGGCAGCCCAGTCACTTGAAAATTCAGTCACTTGAATAATCGATCCGGTCTGTTATTACCTTGCCAACTAATTTCTCACCACTTGGTCACCGACATTGGTCAGCCACATGTCGGAGCTTCCATAGGAGACTAACCGTGCAAATAACCAAGCATGGCATTTAGAGCTTTTTATCGCAAAATCAGGCAAACTGCAAAGTCGCATCCGTGCAAGACAATACCGAAGAATTAACCACAGAGTCACGGAGGGCACGGAGAAAAGATCCATTGATAAAGATTCTCTGTGTTCTCCGTGACTCTGTGGTAATCCTATCTTCTCGCTCTTTATCAGTCGACTCTTTAAAATACCGACTTTGAATTTCTCCTGAGCGCAAAATCACTCTCTGGTCGTCTTCACGTATTGCTGATAACGTGAAGGAATATCCGCCTCTTGGGGATCACCTTGGTGAAAAAGAAATCGGTATCGGAACGTTACACTCTCTCCGGCTGGAACCGTCATGTTTCCCGTTCCTTGGGGTTGGCCAGCAAAGTGGTGTAGACCAAAAGGGTTCGCGGCAATCAAGCCGTAATCTCGAGCATGCCAACGAGTCGGATGGCGTGGATTTTCTGGATGATCAAATATGGCCACTCCCACCGTATGCCCATCAATCGGTGCCCAATAATCGATCCATTGGGCCGGTTGGCCCCAAGCCTCGTTCCCTTGTTGGCCTTCGCTATTGAGCGAGTGCCCTACGGCGGAAATCACTCCATGTTTTGGGTTATTTTTCAATCGCAGCTTGGGATTGGTACGAATGCCCATCATTCCTTCCTTGGTGTCACCGAACACCAACTTGCCGGCCGAAGCATGCATGGTCACGTGCCAGTCAATGCTTCGGGAGCCATCCTCATGGGTGGAAAAAGTGAGTCGACGTGTGTCAGTACAGACCAGCTCACCTTGTGGATCAAGCCAGCGATTGGCCGTTTCCAAATGGGCCCGTCCCGCATTGCTTCCCGCTTGAATCAAACGATCTTGTACAACCGTGCCACTGTGACTTCCCTCGCCCCAAAAATCGACTTCATTGACCAACCCGTGAGTGAACCACATCGACTTCTGATGTGGATGGTCGTGTGCTTCCCCGTCAACTTCCCGCATCGGATAGTTTCGAGTCATAGCAATTTCATGTGGCCCGTAAATGGGATAGAGAATGGGTTTGGCGTAGCCGGTATAGAGATATTCGGTAAAGAGCTCCTTACCAATTCGCACTTGCAATTTACCATCCAACTGCTGAATCTCGACTTGCTTCGCAGTCACCTGGTCGGCCGCATCTGCCAACTGAACACAGCTGCTCAACACCCAAGTCGCTATCAGGCAAATGACCAAAGAGAGTGGGCAAAGTTCTTGATAGAACGAAAAATTGCAGGAGTCAATTTTCATGAAATTGTCTTTCCAAGCCGGGTGAAAAATGAAATAAATGGGTCAATCATCCCGCACCCATCCTAGCAGGCCAGGCGATCAACCTCAAATGCTGGCATTAGTCCGAAAAGTACTGTGTCTGCCGCTTTGATAATGTAGGGAAGGCTTAGCCCACGGATGAAACACGGATTGAACACAGATAAAGGATATTTGGCCACTTGAACCGACTTTCGGAACAGCTCACTGGGTGTCTTGCCCAATCGACAAGTAAAATTTCGTGTTTCATCTGTGTTCAATCCATGGCTATTTTAAATACAATGAAGGCATCCACTCAGAGAATTCACACGAAGGACCGGCAAGCATGAACTCCCCTAGTATTCCTTACGTCGACCTGCAAGTGAATGGCTATCACGGCGTCGACTTCAATGGAGATGATCTTACCGATCGAGCCTTGCAGACCGTCTGTGAACAATTCGAAGCGGATGGGGTAGCCAGCATCTTGGCCACCATCATCACCGATACGATCGAAAGGATGACGACTCGACTGGCTCGACTGGTCTCCCTGCGCGAGGCGAATCCACTAGCCAGACAACTCATCCAGGGCGTCCATATCGAAGGACCATTCATCAGTGCGATACCTGGCTACGTCGGTGCCCATCCTGTCGCTGCCACTCAGTCCGCCAGAGTCGATGCAATGCAACAACTGCTGGATGCATCCGGAGGCCTGACACGGATTGTTACCTTGGCTCCAGAATGCGATCCTCAATTGGCGGTTACCAAACGCCTGGTCAAGCAAGGCATCTGCGTAGCCGCCGGGCATTGCAACCCTAATCTGGACGAACTCGATGCGGCCCTGGATGCCGGATTGTCAATGTTCACCCACCTGGGCAATGGCTGTCCGTTGGAGTTGCACCGTCATGACAACATTATCCAACGAGTACTAAGCCGCGCCGACCGATTATGGATTTCGTTCATTGCTGATGGCGTCCACATCCCTTGGCCAGCCCTGGGCAACTACCTGACGGTAGCCGGTTTTGAACATGCGGTAGTCATCACTGACGCAATCAGCGCGGCTGGTCTGGGGCCTGGAAAATACCAGCTCGGTGGCCAGGAATTAGTAGTCGATGCCGCAGGAGGAACCTGGTCAGCAGATCGTTCACACCTTATGGGTTCCTCCACAACCATGCCACAAACCGAATTCAACCTGAAACAAAAACTGGGACTCTCCGATCAACAAATCGCAACCCTGACCTCCGAAAATCCTCAGCGACTATTGGCGCAAACCTCCCACGCTTAAACGAAAGAAATAGCATCATGACCCACAGCTATCGACTCCGCATCATTTTACCAACGACTTCATGGAAAACTATTCTCCTCGGAACTCTACCCGCCTTGACAATCTTATCTCTGATGATTTCAAGCGGGTTTACCGAAGAGCAAAAAGAACAACCACCTCGTCTGGAACTATCTGACGCCGAAGCGGCCAGTGAAACGGAGATGAAAGCGTACTCCGAAGTGATCGAACAGACTGAAATAGAAATCGATCTGGTCCCCATCTCCGGTGGGCAATTTTTGATGGGAAGCTCTGATTCGGATGCGCAACATCAGCCCGATGAAGGCCCCCAACACCTGGTACAAGTTGCTCCCTTTTGGATCGGCAAGTATGAAATCACTTGGGAGCAGTATGAAATTTGGGGGGATGAACTCGATATCCTCAGACGCAATCTGGCAGGCGCCTCGACAACTCCTCGAGACACCGTTGCGGATGGTGTAACTCGGCCTACCGAACCATACACCGACATGAGCTTTGGCATGGGTATGGGCAGACATCCTGCCATATGCATGACTCAGCACGCAGCACGGATGTACTGCCGCTGGCTCAGTGCCAAAACGGGCCGCACCTATCGACTGTCGACTGAAGCCGAGTGGGAATACGCATGTCGAGCTGGCACCACAACAGCGTATTCCTATGGTGACGATTCGGACCAACTGTCAGAGTATGGCTGGTACGATGAGAACAGCGATGAAGCCTACCACAAAGTTGGGCTCAAGCGCCCCAATCCATGGGGACTGTACGACATGCATGGCAACGTGGCCGAGTGGGTGCTGGATCAGTACCAGGACGATTTTTATGCCAGACAACCAAAACAAATTGTGAACAACCCACTGGCAGTGCCCATGCAACTTTATCCGCGCGTAATTCGTGGGGGCGGATGGGACGACGAAACCAGCATGCTTCGCAGTGCAGCACGCGACGGTTCCAGCGAAGATTGGAAAGAACAAGATCCTCAAATCCCGCAGAGCATCTGGTATCATACCGATGCCCTGGGCGTTGGTTTTCGAATCGTGCGGTCACTCGTCGAACCAACCGACGAAGAGAATGCTGCCAAGTGGGATAAAACCGAACCCGAGCAACTCGATGTGGAAGATGAGGAAGAATAATCAGCCGCAGGGCGTTAGCCCACGGTTCTTCCACCATCACATATAATAATCGGTCGCTAGAGCATTTAACACTTGGCTGTTCCGTATTCTTCCTGAGCAAACCACCCAGCACCCTAATTCTAAGAGTTGTCAAAACGCTAGGGATTTACGCTCGCAAAGACGCAAAGATCGCAAAGGCTTTTCTTGCTTTGGGAGAGTGGCTTGCGCTAACGCGTTGCGGCTGATTACACCTCTGCAGGTACTTGGGAGTCTTCTGCAACTCCGGCTGACTGTTCCTGGCTATGGTAAAGATGGTTGGCGAGTTGGCGGATGGCTTCGGGGTCAACTTCCGCGAGAACCTTCACGCCAAAAATATCTTCGCTTTGACTGATCAAATCTTTCATTTCCACCACAAGTGAAATAAAAGCATCCATATCTAAACGATACTCGTGCCGTAGCAGCTGATGGCACTCCGCCACCTTGGAACTGGCCGGATACCAGATAAAATCATTCACCGTATCTGCAGCTTGAAGCAACCGGGTCAGTGACCCTGCACTTCCTGAAAGTCCATGATGGTCGCTAATAGCATTGGTGATATCATCCCCAAATCCCCACCGTTTCATCAGTTCGGCTCCCAAAGCCGCGTGATCAAAACCAAACGTCATAACTTCGGCCTGAATCAATTGACGGCCATGCGGGAAATCCTTGGCCAGAGGCAGGTATTTTTCTTGTTCTACCTGCATAAATAACAGCACACCTAAATCAGCGAGTAAGCCGGTGGTGTAGGCCTGATCGCTCAACTTGCGATCCCCGTCCGGCAGAAGCCGCGAAGCGATAGCAGCTGTCGTAAACGCACGACGCCAAAAGTCCAAATAAACCTCAGCAGGCATGCCACTGGTCAGCCGGTCGATAATTCCGAAACTGAGCACTGCTCTTCGCAGCGAACGACGACCAATCAGAGCCGCTGCCTGTCGCAAACCGTCCACCTTGTTCCGTAAGCCATAGTGCGAAGAATTAACCAATCTCAAAATGGCAACGGACAAAGCCGGATCACGTTCCAGTAATTTCACCACATCGACGATATCAAAATCGTCGTCGCGAACCACATGCACCACTTTCTGAGCCACATGAGGCGACGAATGAAGCCCCGCAGCATGCTTAAGTATCTGATCCATTCCCTCGTGACTCATCAGGAGGCCTCCTTGGCAGTGTTGAGCGTTATTAGCAAGTCCTCTTAGAAGAGGGTAGCTCAAGGCCAGTGGGATGGATGAAAAGAGTTTGCATAGGCTCACTATGGAACGAGGAGAGAGTTAAAATTGCTTAACTCAAGCAAATACAGCAGTATAATTCTATGGATTATAGCAGTGGATAGGGTATGCACCCTTGAGACCTTTGTATAACCCTTTCAGGGTAAACTTTCATGGACCATCAAGACCTGGGGTAAGCATGGTTACTTCAGCGTTGCCGTAGTAACCATGCTAACCCTAGGCTATGTTATTAAACCGCTTCGCGGTAATTAGGGAACGGCACAGCCTGAGGGGCTAACAGAGATCGACCAAGTTCGTGGCCCAACACTGAAGTGATCGCCTGAAAGGCGAGGGGTTTAGATCTCGACATGAGACAATTAACGTTCCATCAACCGGCGAACACCCAGCGGTAAACGAATCTTTTCAGTCGCCCGAGTACCGAAATGCGCAAACCCTCCGACAGATTCTCCCAACCATCTGAAAAGTTCGGCTTGCCGCAACAAAACGGAGAGGACAGGATTCGAACCTGCGGACCAGCGTGAACCGGTCACCGATTTAGCAAACCGGCGCTTTCGACCACTCAGCCACCTCTCCTGCAATAACGCAAATGAGCGATTCACGTCTTGGACGCTCTATTTTAGGCCTTAGTCCTGAGACTGCAAGGGGAGACTCGCAATGCTTGATTCTGGCTGGTTTCCAGTTACTTTATCAAATGAATCTTCGTGCCATGCATACAAAACCGGGGCGATGATCATCGCGACTACGCTGATCAACTTGATCAGAATGTTCAGCGAGGGCCCTGAAGTATCCTTGAAAGGATCGCCTACCGTATCGCCAGTTACCGTCGATTTATGCATTTCGTCAAAATCGTCTCCCCACTTGGAGTGTCCCTCATCCTTGACCTGCTTTTTTGCATTGTCCCAAGCACCGCCCGAATTGGACTGGAAGATGGCCAGGCAAACTCCAGAGATGGTCACGCCAATCAACAGGCCTCCAAGCATGTCAACGGAATAAAAGCCGACGACAATAGGTACCATGATGGCCATCACACCGGGTGCAACCATTTTCTGGATTGCCGCCGTAGTGGCAATGGCGACACAGTGGGAGTAATCGGCCTTGCCATCAGCAGCACTGATGATGCGAGCCTCTTCTTCGGTGGGATCTCGTTCTTCACTCTCGGCTCTTTGAGCCGCATCGAGTGCCGGCCGCAGTTCGGGAATTTCTCGAAACTGCCTGCGTACTTCTTGAATCATGTCCTGTGCGGCCTTGCCAACTGCGACCATCGCCATCGCCGAGAAGCGGAACGGCAACATACAACCGAACAGCAGCCCCACCAGCACATAGGGATCGGCAGCATCGAGGCTGACCTGCCCATGCATTTTCGTGAGGAAGGCAGCCGTCAAACTCAATGCCGTCAATGCAGCGGAACCGATAGCAAAGCCCTTGCCAATGGCAGCGGTCGTGTTACCTACTGCATCCAGTTTATCGGTTCGCGCTCGCACATCGCGACCCAACTGGGCCATTTCAGCGACTCCTCCCGCGTTATCAGCGATCGGGCCGTAGGCATCGGTTGCCAATTGGATACCGATGGTAGAAAGCATACCCAAAGCTGCCATGGCAATGCCATACAATCCGGCGAAGGAATAGGCAACAAGAATTGCAGCACCTATGACCAAAACAGGAAAGGTGGTGGAATTCATCCCTACCGCGATACCTTGAATGATGGTTGTTGCATGCCCCGTTTTGGAAGATTCCACAATCGTTTCCACCGGAGCCCGATTGGTCGCCGTATACCATTCGGTGAGCATACCGACCGCAGTTCCTGCCACCAAACCAGCCACCACAGCCATGCTGATTCCAAACCAATCATAAGTACCCGTTTCACCCGTAATGATATCGGTAACAGTCGCACCTCCCGCAGGAATCAGCAGGTAGATGGCAATTACGGTACCCACAATCATCAGCAAACCAGCACCGAAGGTGCCGCGGTTTAAACCTTTTTGCGGATCACCTCCTTCTTCGGTTTTCACAAAAAAGAAACCAATAATGGAAGCAATGACCCCAACGCAAGCGATTGCCAGGGGCAAATAGACGGCATTCATCCCGGATCCTGCTTGCGACAGTTCCAAGGCACCGTACCAACCGGCTCCCAAAATCATCGATGAAACGATCGCCCCGATGTAAGACTCGAAAAGGTCGGCACCCATGCCAGCCACATCACCCACGTTATCGCCCACATTGTCAGCAATGGTCGCCGGATTCAAAGGGTGATCTTCCGGGATTCCCGCTTCAACCTTACCCACCAGATCCGCTCCGACGTCGGCCGCTTTGGTGTAGATGCCACCACCAACCCTGGCAAACAGGGCGATGGAGGAGGCTCCCAAGGAAAAACCGGAAAGGATATTGAGCACCAACATGGTAGCGTCACCTCCCTCCAGGGCTGCCGGATACAATCGCAGATAGACAAAAAATAGACTGCCTAGCCCCAAAAGGGCCAGTCCGACCACGGATAATCCCATCACCGACCCGCCCCCAAACGCAACTTGCAGAGCCTGGTTGAGGCCATGGCGGGCTGCCGAGGCGGTGCGGATATTCGCAGCAGTCGCAGTCTTCATGCCAAAAAAACCAGCCAAAGCTGAGCAAAAGGCCCCCAACACAAAGGAGACCGCGATCAGCCCATTGGTTTGATGGGCCTCACCCAAATAGGCATTGGACGCTCCCAACAGGATGGCCACTGCGACGACAAAAACTGCCAAAGTACGATACTCTCGCGCCAAAAATGCCATTGCTCCATCTGCAATCCATTTACCGATGGTTTGCATCCGTTCGTTACCCGCGTCCTGTCGATTCACCCACTTAGCACGGATGAAAGCGTAAATCAGTGCGACTATGGCAATGAGTGGAGTGAGAAGAACAATACGATTTGGGTCCACGACTGATTCCTCAAATTGGCTTCGTAGGAAATATTAGAAACTCACCTTGCGAGTGTACGTCACAGATTAAGTACGTGAGTGTACGCAAGGAGTCGACTTGTGAAAACCGCTGATTATGCAAGTTATTCACATTTTCATAGCGCTATTCCATGAACACCAGAATAGCGGCTCACGACTAGCGCCTACCTCTCCCATTCAACCGTTCAGTTCGGTCGCCAGATTGTTCAGCCAATTGGCCAACAAGGTCGCCTGATTTGCATTGCGTTCCACTTGCTGATCGGCCTCGATGCACCATTGGAGTATTGCCAAGGCCCTTTCTTGGGCCGATCTGCTGCCGTCATGGCCTTTCCCGCCTTCCCCTTCTAAACGCTTGGTATCTGAGTCCGCAGTACAAGAAGCTCGCAACTGTCCGCGAAAATGGCTCATGACAAGCCGAATGACCCCCTGCAGTCGCTGTCGACGAAACTGTGCTTCCTTGCCCGCCTCATTCACATACTGGCCCAATTCGTGTGCCAGGCGAACGCTGCAAAATCGATCGGAAGTGAGCTGAGGCAATAGTTGTTCACGCAGCTCTGCTAGCTGTCCCTGCGCGTATTGCATGGCGACCGTCAGACTTCCATCGCATGAAGCGGCCAAGCAAGCCACCTGCTGGGGAGCAATTTGTTGTTGCTGAAGCACTTGAGACAAATTTTCTACCGATAGGGGCGAAAACCGAATAATCTGGATTCGCGACAGAATAGTGGGCAACTGGCGACTGCGACTGGTGCCAATCAGAATGAGAAGGGTCCCCGGGGGGGGTTCCTCCAAAGTTTTTAGCAGGCAGTTCGCACTCTCCTGCCACAAATAGTCGGCATCATCGATGATGGCCACCCGCCGCTGTCCAAGCATGGGACGCATTGCGATTTGATGGCACATCCCCACCTGATTGCGGTGTGCCCGATCGCCGATAAATAACTCGATCGGTAATGATTGCTTGCCTGTGGGCCGGGAAATTTCAATCAGATCGGGATGATTACCAGCGAGCGCCAACCGGCACGATTCGCAGCGACCACACGGCTCCAATGAAACTTTCTGGTTCGAAAATTCCTGGCTGCCCTCTTTGGATTCTGCCACTCCCTCGGCAACGGCCTCCCTCTGGGTATAACTTTGGCACAAAAGGGCCTCGGCTAATTTCAGGGCAAATGTCCGTTTGCCTACCCCCTCGGGACCTACAAATAGATAGCTGGAAGCAAGACGCTCGCGCATCAAGGTATCGCGAAAGTGATCCACTATCTCGTCATGTCCAAGAATGCCCTGCCACATAGAGTGTTGAGTGTTGAGTGTTGAGTGTTGAGTGTTGAGTGTTGAGTGTTGAGTGTTGAGTGTTGAGTGTCCCCCAACCTTATAATGCGATCGGCAGATAGGAATTTACCATGAATGGACGAGGCGCCATTAGTCATTAGTTATTTGTCAATAGTCATTTGTCAGCAGATTTCCTTTCTACAACGGTAAAAATGACCACTGACGAATGACAAATAACTATCGACAAATTTTCATGAGTGGTAAGTTCTCATCTGCCGCTCGCCTTACACGTCTTACTATCCTATTCCACTATAATAAAAGCAAGTCACCAATTGGCACCAGCCCCTCACTTTGTAAGCCGATGAGCCACTCACAACCTTCAATACCACCGTCCGCAGGCCAGTCCTGGATCTGTACAGCCTGCGGGGCGAATCTGCCTATTCGGGCTGAACATGTGGGCAGAAAATGCCGCTGTGACCGTTGTGGATTGGTGTTTTTCGTGCAGGTTACCGATGGTTTCACAACAGGTACTAGTAAGGCGGGTACGGGCAAGACGGATGCTAGTAAAGCGGGTACTGGCAAAGCAGCGGTAGAGATATCTTCACGGCAGCAGACAAAACCCGCCCACCCAAGCACCGCTAAGGGCCAAATCCCTGCTAAAAAACGCAAGCCCAAGTCGGGCGGCAAACTACCGCCCAATACCTCAGATGATCTTTGGAGTATGAATGAACTCTGGGACGTAGAAGATGCTCCCTCTCCCAGTCAACTGATCGACCAACAGCCAGAATTGTATCCGATCATCTGCGAGCTTTGCCAAACGTTGATGTATGCCACCGAAGGGCAACTTGGCACCAGGTTAGTTTGTCCTGACTGTGGCCGGAAAACGGTCGCCAAAAGGCCTCCACCCGAGCCCATCCGGGCACCTGCTCCCCGCGTGGAAGGGTACCAACTGGATGAAGCCTCGGCTCCTGGCCCAAGACCCACCGCAGTGCCTTCAATCGTTCGTCGCGAACTTGAGCAGGCCCAACGGGAACGAGATTCCAAGATGCAGAAAAAAAAGAGTGCCGACAAGGAGAATCCAGCACGACCCTCCCCTCAAGTTTACACCGGCTCACGCCCGAAAATGCCAAAGATTCCTCTGCTCCAAGGTGTTGGTCTCATGCTCAGAAGTGGCCCGATCACGGTACGTTGGTTGGTCTTGTCGATTGGGCTATTCATGATTGGCTGGCTTGTCTCATGGACCATCACTTTCATGGCCACCCCACTCATGCGTTCCTTCGCACTCTGCTTAATCATAGTGGCCTTTATAATTGGAACCTTGTGGATGATGGGAGCCGCTGCAATATGGCTTGCCATACTTAAAGATAGTTCGGACGGAAATGATAAACTCTATCACCCACCCGATATCGTGTTTCAGGACTGGATGGGCGCTCTCATCTATATTGTCTTTGCTGCTGCCATTGCAGCTTGTCCAGTCAGTCTGATCATGATGGCTATCTCCGATGCACCTCCCTGGCTAAGGGTGGGAGTGGTGGCTGCCGCCTGGTTGGTTGGATTTCCTCTGGTGCTGCTCTCGATGTTAGAAATCGGTTCACCTTTGGCAATCTTTTCACCTCGCCTTTTTGCCAGCCTGCTTGGGTCGCCTGGCCCATGGCTGCTGTTCTACATGGAATCCGCGCTGCTGGTAGCTGTCTTTGCTGGAGCCAGCTATGGTTTGCTCCAACTGTCTACTCAATTGGCCCCAATCATCGACCCAGCTATGGTAGCGTTAACTTTCATTTACTTTCGCCTGCTGGGACGCTTGGCGTGGTGGCTGTCGGAACGGGAGGCGAGTAGGTAGTTCCATGCACTCGCGCCCTGATTGTAAACCACAAGTCGCGATGAGCTCCATTTATAGTCACGTAGGGACGATATCCCATTGTAGTCATTGAGTTGTTTTTTTGGGGTGGCACCGACATTGGTTCGCAGAACGGTTATTTGGCGAGCGGGGTGTGTTCGGACCAGTGTCGGTGTGCGCAGCACAGGAGGAGATTGAGGTTACAGGCCTCTTGTGCTACGCACACCGACAATCGTTCGGGTAAGTTTGCACGCCAACAAAGACTACTCCGAACGACTGTCGGTGCCACCCTTATGCCTTACATGCCCTATTGAAAATACCGCACGGCGTTGCGAAATATCTGCAAGCCATCCCCTTCAGGTTCGTCATTTTGAGATGCACTCGCAGAGCTGCGGGTCCAACTGGGGTGTTGGGTGGTTTCGATGTAGCGTTCAGGATGCGGCATCAGCCCAAAGACACGACCTGTCGTATCACACATCCCGGCCACATTTTGCTGAGACCCATTGGGATTACCTTCCGGCTCGTCGGCTGGTTGATAGCGAAGCACGAGTTGACCCGATTGCTGCAAACGCTCAAGAGTCGCACGGTCGCGTGTTACAAATTTTCCTTCGGCATGAGCAACAGGTAAATACAATCGCTCAATTCCATCCAAATAAACGCACGGCAACTGCTTCTGCTTTGCCTGCAACTCTACCCAGCAATCGATGAATCGACCGGAATCATTCCAGGCCAGAGTTGCCGCGGATCCTTGGGAATCGTCCGTGTCGAGCAGGCCACATTTGATCAGGACTTGAAATCCGTTACATATACCCAAAATCAACTTTCCAGCATCTCGAAAAGCCTGCATTGGTTCGGCCAGATGATGTCGCATTTGATTGGCAAAAATCTTTCCTGCTGCCACATCGTCACCATAGCTGAAGCCCCCTGGAATACAGAGCACTTGATAGTCGGCCAGCAACTCTGGCTGCTCCAACATTCGGTTCACATGAATGCACTGGGGCGCCCCTCCCGCGCGTTCAAAGGCAAAGGCCGTTTCCTCGTCGCAATTGGTGCCGGGAGCTCGGAGAATGAGGATGTTTGGATGGGACATTTAAATTCGGAATTCGGATTGCGGAATGCGGAATGGGGGGTGCGATTCTCGGGTGTTTACCAACACAAGGGAGTTTGCCAGGCGGATTTTAGATCAGCCAGGGTGGCGTTAATCAGGGGTGGGCTGTCGGCGGACCCACGAATGATCAGGTGGTGGTCGCTGACAACCTGCCCTAGATGCGCGTGGGGCACGCCGTCGAGATGTTGTTCAAATTCGGCGGCTCGGTCTGGAGGTACTTCACAGAGAAAACGACTGTTCGATTCGCTGTAACATCGAGCTGCCATCGGCAGAGGACCGCTGGCTAGCGGCAACTGATCGAGCTGCAATTCGGCGCCCATCTCGCCGGCGAAAGCCATTTCGGCTGCCGCCACCGCCAACCCTCCCTCACTCAAATCGTGACATGCGCGGATCAATCCAGCTTGAATGGTCCGATGGAGCGCCGCAAAGGTGGCCTTTGCCCGCAGGGGATCGACCGTAGGCACCTGACCGCCCTGCTGCTTGTGCACCAATGAAAAATGAGAACCGCCCAACTCATCGCCCGTTGCGCCAACGACGTACAGCAAGTTGCCTGCGCCCTTCAGATCCATCGTCAACGCGAGCCGCGCATCGGCAAGTTGACCTAAGGCGCTGATCAAAAGTGTGGCAGGGATGGCGATCACCCGTTTTTCACCCTGCTCATCGGTATAACTGAATTCGTTGTTGAGACTATCCTTACCGCTGACAAAAGGTGTCTCCAGAGCAAGTGACAAATCGTGGCAGGCCAGGGCTGCTCGAACCAGCGATCCCAAGGTCTCTGGATTTTCGCAATCTCCCCAGCAGAAATTGTCCAGAATGGCAATCCTTGCAGGATCCGCTCCCACAGCCACACAGTTACGAACCGCCTCGTCAATCGCACTGGCTGCCATGTGGTAGGTATCCAGCTCGCCGTAGTGGGGATTCATTCCACAGGCAATCACCAGGGCACGCTGAGAATCGAGTACCGGCCGTAGCACGGCTGCATCACCGGGCCCATCATGGCTGGCCCCCACCAGCGGCTTGACCACACTTCCACCTTGCACTTCGTGGTCATACTGGCGAATGATCGACTCTTTGCTGGCAACATTCAGTGACCCCAAAATGTCGAACAGGGTCGTAGTCAAATTGACTCGATCTGACGGAATCAGGGGCTCACTTGGTGCCGGAAGATAGACGGCTTCGCGAATCACCGGCGGGCGACCATCATGAAGAAAGCTCATCGTCAACTCACCTACGAGCTGCCCCTGATACTTGAGTGTCAATCGGCCCGTTGGTGTGAACTGGCCGATCACGGTCGCCTCCACACCTTCACTTTGGCACAAAGCCTGCAAGTCAGCCCACGATGCTTCAGGCACACTCAATACCATTCGCTCCTGAGCTTCGGAAATCCAGATTTCTGTATACGTCAGGCCTTCGTATTTTACCGGTGCCCGTTCAAGCCATACTTCGGCGCCAATCGCTTCCCCCATTTCTCCCACCGCACTGCTGAAACCGCCAGCACCACAATCGGTGATCGCTGTGAACAGTCCCTGATCACGCGCTTTCAACAACACGTCAAGCACCATTTTCTCTTCGATCGCATTGCCGATTTGTACTGCTCCTCCCGAGAGGGTTTCACTTTCGCTGGTCAACTCGGCACTGGAAAAAGTGGCTCCATGGATGCCATCCCGTCCCGTCCGTCCACCCACCGAAACAATCAGGTCATCCGGCTGAACTTCTTTGAAAGACATCTCCCTCGGCAAGCGGCCCACATTTCCACAATAGACGAGCGGATTGCCCAGGTAACGCGGGTCGAAGTAAACCGCCCCATTGACCGTGGGAATCCCCATTCGATTTCCATAGTCTCGAACCCCCCCAACGACACCTTGCATCACCCGCTGGGGATGGAGTACGCCCGCAGGCAAACTGTCCCAGGGCGTATCCGGGGGGGCAAAGCAAAAAACATCCGTATTGCAAATCGGCTTGGCCCCCATGCCGGTGCCCATGGTGTCGCGAATCACACCTCCGATACCAGTATTCGCTCCTCCATAGGGTTCCAAGGCGGATGGATGATTATGAGTTTCCACCTTGAATGCCACGTTATATTTTTCGTCAAACCGAACGATTCCCGCATTGTCCTGAAAGACACTTACGCACCAGTCGTCCTGGCCCCACGACTGCCGCAACTTGACGGTAGCGGCAAAAATGGTTTCCTTGAGCATGTTGTCAAATTGCCGCTCCCCATCTGGGCCACGGTAGGCGATTCGGCCAGCCAATGTTTTATGGCTGCAATGCTCACTCCAAGTTTGCGCTATGGATTCCAACTCGATATCCGTGGGTGCGCGCTGAAGTTGGGCAAAGTGCTGCTGAATGGTTTGCATTTCAGTCAATTGCAGATAGAGCTGGCCCTCAAGACTCAGCCGCATCAGCCCCTTGTCGTCCAGAACGCTCAAATCGATCGTGTGGATCTGCAGTGGAGGTGGTTCCGGATCCGTCTCACCTTTCTGTTCCACACCTTCCTGAGATGGCCTGCCAGGTTCCACCTTTTCCGGGGCTGGCAGTTCCCGTTTAGGCAATCCCAACATCTGATCGAGATTTTCCAGATCCAGTGAACCACACACGACCTGTTCAATGGCATCATTGGCCAGCAATCGCTCTCCTAAAGACTTCACCTGCTCTGCAGTTGCTCCACTCAGCCAATATTTTCGCACTGTACGAATCGCTCGCACAGGAATTTTGAAATCGGCAACCGCCGCGGCGGCACTTAGGGCCACTGGATCCATAACACCCGCTTTTCGCAACACCTGCAGTAGTTGCAGCGTGGACTTCTCGGAATCCGTGGACTTCTCGGAATCTATTTCCCGGGACCACGAAGCAGGAGGATCAAGCAATCGCAAATCGTCCACAGGGGCGGCCACGTGACACTCTACGACCGTATCCACAAACAGCTCACGGGCCAACAACTCTGCCTGATCCACCGTTATGGGGTCGTCTGCGCAATCCAACAAATAACCACGTGCAGTCGCGACTCGTAATGAATCGGCAATTCCCAAATCGGCCGCTTCCTGGGCGACACGCTCTGCTTCACGATCTGGCATTTCAGCACCAGAATGAACATCAATCTCCCACAGCATTTCGAATCCGTTTCGCTTCATTCAACAAGGGTGGTAGTGGTTTTCCAGACTCCAAGACGCTACGCATCTGCTCCAGACGTTCAATAAACCGATCGAGTGATTCGAACAGCCCGGATTTGTTTTCGGTAAAAATTTGTCCCCATAGTTCCGCATCGGCCGCAGCGATACGGGTCGTATCGCGCCAACCTGTCGCCACCAACGGCAACCATTTTTCCGGAGTCGCTCCTGCCAAAGCAGATGCAATCCAGTGCGGTAAATGGCTAGTGGCAGCCAGAGCCCGGTCATGTTCCTCGGGATCGAGTTGCTCCACACTCGCTCCTAAAGACTCCCAGAAATGAGTCACCCGCTGCTGAATCCCAGTCCGTGGTTGGATCCCAGCAGATAGTCGCTCAGAAGTGTCCCCTAAGTTTGCCAATTTGTCCTTGGAAATCTTTTTCTGTCCACGAATAACCAGCGGTGTCACAACCACCAACTTTCCAGTCAACAAGTCGGAACGGGCGTTCTCAGGTCCACTCCGATGGTCGCCAGCCAGGGGATGGCTGCCGATGAAGGATTCCAACGAGGCCAATTCTTGACAAATTGCTTGTTTGACACTGCCAACATCGGTAATCAGCCCGTGGGCGGGACTGGTTACGGCCACTTCTCGCACCAAACGAGGCACCCAATTGATGGGGGCTGCCACGACTACGACCTCAGCCTCAGCCACGCCCGCCGCCAGATCGGTGGTTACCCGATCGACTGCGCCGCAGGCAAGAGCCTTCTTCAAGCTCGACTGCCGCCTGCCAATACCGACCACTTCGTCTGCCAATTGGCGTTCACGCAAGGCCAATCCAATCGAGCCGCCCATCAGACCTACTCCCACAATCGCTACCTGACGATAGTGTGGAGAGGATGACTGCGACTGAAAGATCTGGGACATGTGCCACATCCTAGCAAAGGAGGGGATGGGAGGTCAGAGGTGAGAGGTCCGAGGTTCGAGAAAAGATGGATCTCTTGCTCGGACCTCTCACCTCTGTTCCCTTCACAGGCCTTATATCTTCCGCAATTGTAATTGCTATTCCACATTTGCCATCATTTCGCCAATATATCGATGCCAGGGGGGGGGGATTTTTTCCTTTTGTACAGGTAAATCGATACAATGCCATTAGAGTGACGTATGCTGCGATATACGATTTGGACAAGATGGGGAGGGCACCCCCCGGACAGGTGCAACCCAACGGGCACTACCCACACACATGTAGGCCACCTTTGCTGAGCCCCCTCTATTTGGGGAGTTCCTAAGGCCAAGAGTCGGCCATTTTCCGATAGCTAATGTTTCGTTCGACGAGGAAAAGTCCGATGAAGGTGTCAAATTCGATGAGTTCCAAGCGGAATCAACATGTCTCTACTGGATTGGCCTCTACGGGTGGATTAGCCACTACGGGGCTATGGACGCAGCGTATGAATTGTTTCAGACGGGCCGGTTTCTGTGTCGTCATCCTATCGCTCCTCTCGACGCTCCTCTCGACCACACTACTAATATCTCAAGCGGGAGCTCAAGAGTGGGCCGACAAAATGTTCGGCAAGCTATCCCATGACTTTGGTACAGTCGCGCGGGGAGCCGACACGGTCTACCGCTTCGAGGTGACCAACCTCTACAAACAAACGATGCATATCACGGGAGTACGTTCCAGTTGTGGATGCACCACTCCAACGGTTGAAAATGCGACGATCAAAACACACGAAAAAGCATATATCGTAGCCAAATTCAACACCCGTACCTTTGTCGGTCGACATGGGGCAACCCTTACCGTCAGCTTAGATGCCCCATTCCGTGCGGAGGTACAGGTACGTATCCAGGGGAACATACGCAGCGATGTAGTGTTCAGTCCAGGAGCCATCCAGTTTGGCAGTGTGGACCAGGGATCCACCCAAGAACAACAAGTCGAGGTCAACTACGCCGGGCGCAACAATTGGGAAATATTGGATATCACCAACGATAACGATCATTTTGAAGTTGAGCTCAAGGAAACGAAACGCGTGGAAGGTCGAGTCTCCTACAGTTTGCTGGTACGGTTGAAGGACAATTTGTCTCCCGGTTATGTCAACGATCAATTGACCGTGATCACCAACGATCGTCGCTCTGAAAATCAGCGAATTCCCCTATTTGTCGAGGGAAAAGTGACTCCAGAAATTTCCGTGACCCCTGCAACGCTCGTTTTGGGAGAAGTGAAACAGGGAGAAGAAATTTCCAAGCGTCTGATTGTTCGTGGTAAGAAGCCTTTCAAAATTGTAGAAATTGGCTGTGACGACGATTGCTTTGATTTCAAAATGGATGAGAAAGCCAAATTGGTCCATCTGGTGAATCTCACTTATCGAGCAAGTGACCAAGTGGGAAAACTGAGCCAGCCCGTACAGATCAAGACCGATCGGGGGGATAACCGTTCAGCTACCTGCACTGTCTCGGTCTCGGTCGTTCCAGGGGATTCCGTAGTTCAAGAAGATTCAGCAGTCCAACAGACGCAAGCTATCAGCCAATCTCAGGATGAAGGCTCGGCCAACACCCCATAAGTCACGGTTAGCGATGCCATCGCTGCGCGGCGATACTGCTAGCTTTAACTGAAATCATAGTGCATTCATTGAACCGCTGGCACTCTCTTTTCCATTGACAGCCAGGGCACTCTTCTGCATAATCCCCGCCCCAATTCCGCAAGGAACATCTGTCCTGGCCCTAGCCCGAATATTTCATAAACATTCTACTACGAGTCCGAATAGCACTATGTCTGCTGCGTTAAACGACGATTTGGGTGTGCTCAAGTATGGATAATACGTTCCGCACCCAAATTACCGTTTGCCTTGCAGACACAGCACTCTTCGGCCTCTCGCGACGAAGTTCA
>JBDOMT010000086.1:0-19642 GCA_039831705.1 Pirellulales bacterium
ACCGTCTCCATAAGCTGAAATGCCACCGCATGCAGTTGAGCCAAATCGCGTCCGGTGAGCTCACCAAAGGCATTGAGCGATTTAAGTACCAGATGTTCGATTTGAGTGTCGGTCAGTCCCGCATCCTTCAGAGATTTCGGTTCCAGAGGCTTCCAGATATTTCCCCTTTGGGAATCGCCGCCACTGCTGTGCGCCGCGACCGCCTGGACTGGATGAGAGGAAGAAGAGGGTGGTGTCTCGAATAAATTCCGTCGTTGTATCTCCTCAGAAGCAATTTCTGGCATCCCTCCCGAGTGCCCTGCTACCTTGGGGTCAACCGCAGTCCCTTCTCGACTCGATATTTGACGAATGCGTGCTATGATTGCCCCCAAATTATCCTGAGAGATATCTGCTTCTGCATCACCCGTATCGGTTTCCATGGGATTCGTTGTGTGTGTCGAAGGAGCTATCATGGACTCGTCGGTAGGTTCACTGCCATCACACTGTTTCGCGGACTCAATCATGAGTGACCTGGCTAAGTTTAATTGCAGTTCGACGGATTGGAACTTAACCCGAATACGAACTGTCAAAGTTTAGGTCTCAATAGGGCGAATCGCAAATGCTCACTCCTACTGCGCAGAGTAGGGAAGATTGCACCGGTTATGACAAGTACGAAAAATATTTCATGCAACTTACCACCCGCGTCACCATCATCGATCACCTTCGGCGATGTAAACTGCAAGAAATTACTGGTTTTTACGGCACCTCCAACAAAATCCGACGTTAGCTCGAAGCCAATTCGCATTTGACAGGGTGCCTAAGTACTGGCGACGATCTGATGCCGGTGTTTCGGTGGTGTGAATTTCTACCGAACTACCGAACCACCGACCTCTTCCCATCTTTGACTTTTTCCACTTTGCACAATTGCTCCGAGGACACGCATATTCTCTACCGCATCTTCGATCGGAGTGGGGACTGGCTTGTCGTCGAGGATGGCGCGTGAGAACAGGTCCGCCTGAATGCCATACTGATCGCAGATTTCAAATGAAATCTCCTCTATCCCACCATTCACTTCCATCCAGGCACGGCAAGATTGATCGGTGGGTGGATTGAATGGAAGTTCTAACTCTACTCGCCCACGGGTTCCATGCAGGGTGACTCGCTGATAGGGCACAGTTCGTGTGGAGCAAGTGAAAGTCGCTGACCCGGGGCCCAATCCGTCCGCTCCAAACTCCAACATCCCTGAAGTCAATCGATCCACTCCAAATCGTGGGTCCTTTTCCAGGATTCCCACAACCCTTTCTGGTTCGGCACGAAATAGAAACCGTGCCAAAGAAATCGAATAGCAACCGATGTCCATCAAACCTCCGCCTCCCCAATCCTGCCGGTGGAGAATGCTCTCAGGATCATCATCGGAGAATGAGAAAAAGGAATGAATGGTTCGCAAGTCACCGATCTGCCCCGTGTCGACAACTTGCTGAGCCCATTGCCATTGAGGATGGTGGCGATACATAAATGCTTCCATCAATTTCAATTTGGGATAACGCCCAGCGGCAGCGACCAATTGCTGGGCTTCCTCCACGGACAGCGCGATCGGTTTTTCACAGAGCACATGCTTTCCCGCCGCTAGTGATTGGATAGCGAAAGGAACGTGCAGATGGTTGGGAAGTGGAATGTAGACCGCATCGATGTCTGGATTGGCCAGCAACTGATCATACGAACCATAGGCCTGAGGTATGTCGAATTCGCGTGCCACCCTCTGAGCCTTGTCGAGGCTGCGCGATGCGATTGCCCTGAGTTCAACACGCTCACAGTAAGGCGACTTCCGCATTCCGGGAACGACTGCTTCCCTGGCGATAGTTGCCGTCCCTAAAATACCCCAACGTACACGAGTCTTCATCTTGGCCTTCTCCTTGACAAAGCGATTTCCCTCTGATAGCTTTGAGGTAGTACTTTCTTACCAAAGATCGGCCCAAATAGGCGCTGATCTGTATTTCGAGCGATCGCTGATGGCGTAACCCCACCGACTACCCAAGTGCCTTTTATGGCTGCCCAAGTATCTTCTATGGTTGGGCGATTTGGCTAGTGTCTCCTGTTTTTTCGGAGGAGGAGTTGGCATGTGGCTTCTCTTGAGAGGTCCTAACAATTCTACTCGGTGCTTCTTTGCGGCCTGCTTAGCTACCACACGCTGCCCCAATATTTAAAAAACCGTACTCCAAAGCGCAGCATTACCAAGTTAGGTACTAGCCCGCATATTTCACCCGTTTCTGCTGCGGCGTCCCAAGTCCTTCCGTGGCTGCGTTATGTTTCGGTCCCGGGCACCGCGGCGCAGCAGTGGTCGCCTCAACGTGTATAAAACACGCCTGCGGTCGCGAACCTCACATGCCTTGCCACGAAAGAACTTAAGCCACCTCGCGACGAAACGGATGAAATATCCGGGCTAGCCTGCCTGGGACGTAACGGTGTCGGAAGGCGCAGGCCTGTTCAGGTGTATCCACCGAAATTAGAACTTCTACAACGACTCATAGGACTTATTGATATGACAACTTCGATTTTTTTCGTCTGTAACCAAACTGCTGCGGGACTCCGCCACGGACAGTTCACCCTTCCAACGGGTCTTGTTCCAACGAGACTCGTTATCGGGGCATTCTTGACCTTATGTTTGTGCACTGGTCTCCACGCAGAACCGATCACCCATATCAACGTGGATGGCAATTTCAGCGATTGGGCTGGAGTCCCAACCTACACCGATCCCGACGCCGCACCGGGAGTTTTGCACGCTGGCATTCCGGATGTACATGACACCGACCAAGGCTCGTTAGGTAGTATCCCTAGCTACGTGAATCACCCTGATGTCGATATCCTCGAATACAAATTCACCCACGATGAAAACAATCTGTATGCCTACTTCAAAGCGGACGGTGTGATTGGCAACACCCAGCAAGCGAGTGCGGGAAGAGCGGGGCGATACTATGTGATTGTCACAATCGACGTGGATAACGACGACAGCACCGGCTACTTCCTCCACCAAGGAGGCTATTTTCCAACATCAGGAGTTGATCGCTACGACATGAACATGGAAGCCGAATACTACGACGGCCAACTCAATACGGCCCATTACCTCAGTCACGATGCCGAGGGAGATAAAAACGGTGCAGTGATTCGGCAAGATTTTGCGGACCTGACGGTCGAAGGATACATTCCAACCGATGTCAGAAACGTTGATGTCCCAGGCCCAGCAGGCCCCTACACTCCCGGATTCGCCCAACCCGCACCGGGCAATTACAAAAATTACACTCAGTGGGTCTACCACGAGGATGACACCTTGACGCATGTCCAGGACAAAGGCTCCATCATCGAGGGAATCATGAGAGTCGCGCGTTCGCCGGACGGACATGAAATTGAAATCGCCGCACCATTCAAAGGCTTTCTGAACGACGCACTAGGCAACCCAAACATGATGTTAGGCAAAACGCTCGACATTTCCTTCTCGCTGGAAGCCAGCGGCGAATTGGCACCAGGCGGTGACTGGGCTAGTGATACGGCCGATCCGATCGTCGGCTACGTGCTGGGAGTTCCCGAACCATCATCGTTGGCGCTGGTTGGTTTCATGGCACTTAGTTTGGTGACCGTGCGGAGATCGTGATTTCAACCCGATCATCGCTGGTGGTGTGGGATGACTGGGAGCCATCGGGCCAGCGAACTTCGATCTGTTGAAACTGGCTATCCGTTGGCAAACCGAAGCTCAAGGTTGAACTCGATTGGGACAGGTAACCCCCACCTGCCGAAACTTCGGCCGTTTGGGAATCGTCTCCCGCCTGCGTCATCGTGACTCGCGCCCCGATGGCCGTCGGGTTGCCGGTGGGGCCGTGCAATCGTACGGTCAGCATCCGTCCACCCGCAGTCCCCTGCCCCACTGCCAGCCCTTGATTGATAAACGCCTGCAGCGGCTGGTCGTTGATCCCCACCACAAAATCTGGCCAATGGTCGCCATTTAGGTCAGCTATCGTGAGCGATTTAGCATCCTGATGAACTTCCAAACCGCTACGGTCTGGCCAAACCGGCTCAAAGGTACCCTGATCCGTGCCTAACAGGAGCAGACTCAGGCCGCCGTCCATACGGCCGGTTTCGCGCTGCGGACCAAAGAAATTTTGCACCAGATACAAATCTGGGTGAGTGTCACCATTGAGTTCCGTCAGTACCACGCCAAAACTGGGAGCAATCTGGGCGATACGTGGCAAGACGCGAAAGGTAAAACGCCCTTGTCCATCGTTCACCAGTACACCCGACTCCAAACTATTGGCCTCCACCGCCAACGCTTGATCCAGGCAAGTGGGCGTGTAGATATCTGCCAGCAGGGCGGAAGCAAAATCGTGGTACTTGGGAAATTTGTTGGCCACAAAGGGCATCGCATTTTGTGAGCAACTTTTCCCGCGCACCGGCAACAGCTTATCGCCTTTCAATTTAGCTTCAACGATATGCATCTGCCCAGTCTCTTCGAAGTCACCGTAGTAAATCCGGGCTGGATCCTTGGGTGAAGGGTGGTACTTGGTGTTGAGCCCAGCATTGGTCACCACGTAATCAATATCGCCATCACCATCGATATCGCGACCGGCAATACCTTGGTACCAACCCGTCCGATCGGCCAGGCCTGCTGCTGCCGTTTGATCCGTCAGTCTCCCCTGCTTGTTGAGATAAAGTTTGACCGGTCCCCATTCATGGGTTACCAACAGGTCCAGCCAGCCGTCGCCATCCGCATCCGACCAGAGGGCGCTGGTCACCAGACCCGTTTTTTCCAGCTCGGGAGCCAGCTTGGCCGTTACATCGGTGAAAGTGCCCTGCTCGTTTTGCAGCAGCCGACTATGGGGACTCACGGGATACTCACCTGGTACCACGCGTCCACCCACGAACAGATCCAAATCGCCATCGCGGTCAAAGTCGGCCGCCGTAACCACGCTACCGCTGTCGCGCAAGTCAGGCAGCCTTCCCTCCGGCGCTTTGGTAAGAGTGCCCCGGCCATCATTCAGGTAAAGACGATCTCGCAATGAGTCGGCCTGAGGTTCACATTCCACACCCCCACTGACCACATAGACATCCAAGTCACCATCCGCATCCGCGTCGAACATCAACACCCCCATGTCCTCGCTGGCTATGTCTAAATCTGCGGCTGTATCTTGCAGATACTTACGCGCCTTTTTGAAGCGACCGTTACCCAGGTTCTGATAGACTTCGCCACTCTGCCCTGAGGCTCCGGCCAGATAGAGGTCGTCGCGACCATCGAGGTTTAAATCACCCCAAGCCAAGCCAGGGCCCAATTGCGAAAGCTTATGCGGCAGGAGCGGCTGACGTTCGTAATCGTTGTACGCCTCCTCCTGGTGCTGCGCCTGCTGCAAGCAAGATGACCGCTTGAACAGAGTCGCACCAGCGGACAGGGTCGCACCGGCGGTATGTGTCTTGCGTTCTGGAACAGGTCCTACCGGCTCGGTGATGGTGATCAAGCGATCGGCGGCCAGGTCGGTAAAAGTCTGCACATGCCCACTCGGCCAACGGACTGTGAGCTGATCAATTTGGGTATGCTTACCCAGCCCAAAATGAACGTGCGGGTCGTCCGCCGACATAATTCCACGGGCCAGGGTGAGAAAACGGACCTGAATTCCGGCACTATTTTTCAGGCGTACCGTCGCACCAATTCCCCAGCGATTGCTCACCGAACCGACCAATCGAATTTTCAGCCGATGGCCGCTGGAAAGATTGTTTTGATAGATGCTGACTGGATTTTCCAGATTGTTGACCACCAAATCGAGGTCCCCATCACCGTCCAAATCGCCCACCGCCGCACCGAAACTAACGCCCTGATGATCCAAACCCCATTCGGAAGCGACCGACTCGAAGTGCAAATCGCCCAAATTTCGATAGGCATGATTACGCTCGGCTTGGGGCGGCTGATCCAACCAAAATTGCAGTCCTGCAGGTGAATGATAGCCTCCCAACTTGTCCGCTTCGGCAACCAGATCGGCATTCTCCCAGTCGCGTGTCATGCCGTTGGTAGCAAACACATCGACCCGTCCATCGTCATCGAAATCAACACATTTAATCGCCCAGGTCCAATCGGTTTTTGCCAACTCACATAGAAAGGCGCCTTCCATGAACCTGCCTGTGCCACTGTTGATGTAGACAGCGTTGCGCATGTACTGGCGTGGTTGTGGGAATTCCAAAAACCAATTCATATTTTCCATGTCACCCATCGTCACCTTGGATCGGTAGTGACTGGAACTGGACATATCCGAACCCATGAAATCAAGATGGCCATCGTTATTCAAATCGGCCACATCGGCGCCCATAGAACTCCAAGGCGTATGAGGCAACGACTTCCGTGCAACATCTCTGAATGAGCCATCGCCCTGGTTGCGATAGAGCCGGTCGGGGCCCATGTAATCGTTGGCAACATACAAATCAGTAAGTCCATCATCGTCGTAATCCCACCAAGTGGCGGACAACCCGAGGTCGTAGCCGCTGATGCCACTAGAGTCGCTAATTTCCTCAAACCGTCCTTGTCCCCGGTTGTGATAGAGTCGATCGCGTTGGCCCGTCATGATCGGAATATATTTACCATTCGGCCTCATGATGACACCCATGAATTCCTTCAAGTCCTCATCGAAGTAAGCCTTGTTGCCGTCCGTGTGCATTCCGGCAAGAACTCGCTGTTTGAACTGGGCATGGTTTTTTGGTTGCCGGCGATTGGTCAACAAGTAGCCGTCGAGGAGGCCGTCGTTGTCATAGTCAGCCATGGCCATCATGATACTGGCGCCGTTGTAATTCAGCCCGTAGGCCGCGGCCTGTTCTGTAAAAGTTCCATCTCCCTGGTTGATATAGAGTCGATTGGCCGATTGAAAAGCGCAGGCGTAGAGATCGAGGTCACCATCATTGTCGATATCAACAAAACTGGCCCCCATCCCCCAAAATTCATGAATCAAACCAGCCTCTTCGGTCACGTCCTGAAACCGGAAGTCTCCCAGGTTGCGATACAATCGATTACTGCCCGCCTGCCGCGTAAGATAAATATCCGCCAGACCATCGCCGTCGTAATCGCCAAGGCAAACGCCGCCCCCATTCAACAGCGTCCTGAAATCATAGTCGTATGCAGGAGGAGCCCAACGATGCACGAAATCAACACCCGTTCGTTCAGCCGACAGCAAGGTAAGCCGTTTCGAAGGTTCGTCACTCACGGCCTGCAGTGGTTGGGAAAGCATCTTCCCGTTGGTCGTGGTCTGAGAACTACTGGAATTTGGAGAGGTAGCCGCAATTTGAGATGCAGGCTCCGCGTCTGCGCGGCTGATGGTGAATACAGCGTAACACGCAATAGACAATCCCAACAGCAAGGTTGCCATCTGGTAACGAGTCAACATGGCACAGAGGTCCTCTCTAATTTTCAGTGGGTTCATAGTTTGCCAACCGTTTTATTTGGTACGATCTTGCCATCGACCTTTAATCTTATGCGTTCAAAATCCCACACATGATGCGTGTTGATATGCGGAAAACTCAGGGAGGGTTTGGGGAGTGCTCAGGGAGGGTTTGGGGGGATAACCCCCCAATGAACTGGCAAATGATTATCCATTCTCTTTCACCTCAAACTGAATGATCCAGCCAAACTGGCTAAGCAAAGGTTATGAACATCAAATAAGTGGGGTGCCCGTCCGGGAATGCATTGGGGGTATCCCCCCAAACCCCCCTTTATTCACTTCAACCCCACTTGTATTCGTTCTCCAACTCACACAATGTCTATCAAGAACCCACCTAACAAAATGTGAATTAACGATACTCAACCCTCATTTACCCTTAACCGTCGACAGCTTGTGGTAACGGTCAACCGCTGGATTTTCCAGCGTGACGGTTCTGCCATCTGCCCATCGAACCTGCAGCGATTGCACCTGCTCGGTACCACCAAGCCCGAAATGAACCACCGGAGCATGCTGAGAAGTGAAGGAATTGCCCGTAATCACGCGATCCACCAACCGTTTATCGCCAGCAACAACCGTCACCAACGCACCTAGAGCCGATCCACCCTCTGCCGAATCACGCAACCGAATGCCGATCCAATGGTTTGTGGTCTGCATCGTGTTGCGCAGCACCTTCAAGCGATAGGATTCCCAATCACCGCGAGTCTTGTATTCAGTGACGAGCAAGTCGACGCGCCCATCGCCATCCAAGTCGTCGGTCACAACCGCCCGACTGTCCGCTTCGAAAGCAATTCCCAGTAGCCAGGCAACATCCACGAACTGCGTTTCTCCTCTGTTCATCAACAGCTTGTTGTGTTCGTAACCGTTCCAGGAAATCTTGCCGGAGTTCAGGGCACCCAGTGTCACTCCGAGTAACTGCCGTACATTCTGATCGAAACCGTCCGGCTTAAGGTAAATATCGTGTCGCCAATAGGTGGTGCAATAGTCCTGGCATGACTCTCCCGAGCGATGGCCATTGGCGACATAAATGTCACGATCCCCGTCGTTATCGAAGTCAAAACTACTGCATCCCCAGGACCAACCGGTCCGAGCAACTTGGTCGTTTAGCGGAGAAATCGTGTACCGATTGCCATCCGTGTTGAGATACATACGATTGCCATAGCCCATTACCGACCGCATTGCCTGTAACTGCTGATGTCCTTCCAGGCCAAGGCCCAGTTTGCTCAGCCGTCGCGCCGTAGTACTCGACATGCCAATCACATAGAGGTCCAGTGTTCCATCCAGATCGTAATCTCCCAACGAGTGGCTCATGCCAAAAGTATGCCGCTCGGGCAAGACCTTGTCGGTGACATCGGTAAAGTGACCAGAGCCATCGTTGTGGTAAATGTCGACGCCAGAAAAATCGCTAGTCACAACCAAGTCGAGATGACCGTCCCCATTCAAATCCACTAACGAACCCGCATAGGTACGCCGCCGCGCTTTGGCGACAAGCCCAGCTTCGATAGTCCCATCGGAAAATGTGCCGGTACCATCATTGATCAATAAATAGTCTGAGAAGCCATCGTTGGCGTCGTAATAGGGTGTCGGCATCTGTCCCATCACAAAGGGAGGCATGTACTGGCCCACCCACAAATCGAGGTCGCCATCCCCATCTACATCACCAGCACTGAATGCCTGTGGCCGATCGAACTTTACCGGCCAGGCTCGCGCGTCGATCTGGGTAAATTTTCCATCCGCATCAGCCTCAAAACGGTGCAGAAAGTAGTCCCGCCCCACGCAGACAAAGTCGGGCCGACCGTTGCGATTGAAATCAGCGACAATTCCGCCCACCAACAAGCCGACCGACGGGGTGAGAAGTTGCTCCTTAATGAACACCCCACCACCTTGATTACGATAAACCGTGTTCGACTCGCCGAGCATGACTTCCGACAGTCCATCGCCATCCAGATCGTAGAGCAGCACAGGCTGGGCATGTGCCGGTTGAGCTTCATCGGCAGGATCGATACGCAGCGGTTCAAAAGCGACCGGTCCCTGCCGCCGCCAGACAGTTAAGGCGACGACACGAATCAAGTCGATCGCCGGCGCAGCGGGTGTGGAATCGGCCGTCCACCGAACTTGCAGTTTTCCTCGAAATGCCAAACGTTCATCAGGACCCTGACTCTCATCAGACGATCTAGTCGCGTGCAACAGAAAACCGACCAACGAAGTTGCCGGGCCAGTCGCAGTCGCCGGTGCAAACTCGCTGTGATGCCACTCACTTTCGTGCAACCGATAGCCGGCTACCCGCAACTGGGCAAGTTGCCGGACCAAAGCGGCCCGGTCCAACCACTTTTCACCCTCGATATCACCGCTACGAATGGCTGAACCTGCGCGATAGGCTGTTTCCACAATGCCCCATTCCAGCGACCGGGTGATACTGGATTTTGGAATGGCTAGCTGCTTAAAATCGACTTTATTGAACACCTCGAAATCATGGTCACTGGCTCGCAATTGATCCCACATCGACAGAAATACCCGTTCGTAGGCCTGCGCATCGACCTCCGGCTTCCAAATTGTACGATCCCGCTGTTCTCGCTGATCGATAATCTCGCGTGCCGCAGGGGCTAATTTCGACAGCAAGTCCTGGGGGGATTTCGCATCGCCCGGCGATGACCAACTGATCCCAGGGAGGCTCCCTATCGTCAAGGCCAGTACAACCGATAAACCCCTCAGCACACCAACTACCATCATGACATCCTCATCTGTTTTCTGCCCTACCGCAGGAGCGTTTTAGGCAAACGGTGGACAAGAACTTACCAGCACGCAGCGCAAGCAGGTGGGGCTCATACACACACTCGCCTGCGCGCCGTGCTTGTATATTGGTAAATTCTCAACTGCCGCTCGCATTTAGCTGTTTTAACAGGAAAAACCTAAAGACTTCGCGGCCAATGACACCGTACTTACACAAATACCCGGCTCTCTACCAAGATAGCATGTTCCTGAGGCGTACACGAGCTTTATGGAACCCGGACCCCAGGGGAAAGAGAGCCAAATCAGAGGCTGATGCGGATGGGCAGAACGGACAGCCTGAGGGTGTATTGACTGTTATGCAGAAAATTATTAATAAGCCGCCCCGAATCGCTCCCATTGAGCGCAACACTCCGAAAAGTAAAGCTTGAGAAAGAGCAGCCTGTCCCTATTTAGCCTTGAGGTCAAAAACAGCATGCGATCCGCCATGGCTGTCTGGGTGAACTTCAAATCCAAGTTGGGTGTTGGTATTGTACCTGGCGGGAATCTTGCCCGAGGGATGTGTGATTTCCACCCGGTAGATGCCAGCCTGTACTTTTCTATACTTGCGCAACCCCTCCGTCAACTTTTCAGCGGGTATAGCGATAATGGCTTTCCCCGCCTCATTAGTGGTTCCTTCGGCAGCCATAGTCGTACCGTCACCCAAAACCTTTTCGGGCACGAAGAGAATTTTGACCCCACGCAGTGGCTTACCTTTCATCCTGACAATACAGTCAACCGAAATGAGACTTATCCCCCTGCCATACATATTCTCCAGCCGGGCCCCCAACTCCTTCTGGCTTATCGCCTTGTCGATGTCCGTGTCGCATTCCTTCAGCGCAGCGAGCAGCCCAGGAGAGGCTGCCAGTTCCTCCATGTCCAATTTGCCGTCACCATTGGTATCGTATTGTTGCATGGCGGCATCGGTAACCACTTTTGGATCGAGCGGAGCTACCGAAAATTTGTCACCGCAACCGCTCAAGCTCAACAGAAAGATAACAGGAACTGCGAAACGACTAGATGCAGAGTGTGTGAGCATAAAATCGACAAATATCCTTATTTGATTGGAGTTATGAATTTCTCGGCCAGTCAGGTAGTAGAAACAGCCAGCAAGTAGACAAATCCGTAGATCAATTGGAAATCGATACCCCATCTGCACGGTTGCCACTTCTTTGGTGCACCTGCTGATCGATATCGTAAGTGAGCGTTTCCACGTGGCCATCACAGTAGGCCATGTGCCAGGCGCTGGGATGACTACTACCGAACTGACTCCCTTCCTCAAGGAAAACCCCGTCCTTGTAACCGGTTACATCCACGATAGGAGACTCACTGGCATGACGGAGATTGTTGAAACTACTTCCTTGAACCCAAGTTCTCTCGTCATTTTGTCCTTTCCCATCTTCATAATTCAAGACAGTCACCGTCTTTTCACCGCACAAATAGGTATTGGAAGTGCCATCGCTAATGTGATTGGTGCCGATCTCGCTACGCTGGAAAATGACGCCTGTCATTTGGCCCGTAACACTACCGACCATTCCCCCAGCGATGTCATCCACCAACCAATCGAAGGGAGGTCTGCTAGGAGGTGGGAAAGCGACATGAATGGACCCAGGACCTTTCGTATCGGTATTGCCTGTGTCGCCAGAAACGAAGCCTGGGAACCTTGTGCCCGTTGTATTGCCATTCGAATTCCGCTCATTACCGTCAGCTCCCGAATTGCCCGCATAGTCACTGCGGCCCACAAAAGCGCCCGTGTAGGCTGCAGAGTGCCCGGTCGCAAGCGGACCCAGCAAGCCGCCTATGGATAGCGCGCCACTGTTGGGACCACTAGCCGCGATGGACTGTAGGAGTGATCCTGCATTGGCATCCGCACCAGCATCCGATGTTGCGGCGAACAACCCGCTACGACGCGACGGACAGTTGATAATGTCGATGGTTGACTCCATCAATTTAACCGCACCGGCCAACTGAGTAGCTTGTGGATCGCCATCGCTCTGCCCATCCTTAGGCAGGTTGTGGAGTGCCTGCTGCTCGATATAGGGCAGTACGCTGTAAAGCCAACATCCCGGCTGATTCTTACCCGAACCACGATCCGCATCTCCGACCCAAAGATTCCCCCAGCCACCACTGGGGAGATGACCAGTGCTACTTTCGTGATTCAAACAGCCAAGTGCCAACTGCTTGAGATTGTTTTTGCACGAATTGCGACGGGCCGCTTCACGGGCGGCCTGAATGGCAGGCAACAACAGAGCCACCAAAATACCGATGATTGCAATTACCACCAACAACTCAACCAGCGTGAAAGCTCGCTGGCCGGACAACGCGCATGGACGTTTCTGGACCCGCATCGTACCTGCACTCCTTTTCGGGGATGAAATGAGCTTTTACAAATTGAGACTGTATAATCAAAAAACGGACTGATATATGGGCTACGGCCTCCGCGACGGCAACGATTAACGACCGCGGAGAAAGGACAACCACAGCACCCGAGCCGATTTGTCTTAGCACCCCGACCTACAGATGCAATCTACTCTACAGAATTCAAGCTGAAACAAAACCAGCGACTCCATCGGAGCGATACATACGCTACGCCCGCACACAACACTATGTCCACACAAAACACTACGCCCGCAACTAGCACTAGTCCACTTTATACAAAACAAGTGGAACGGGCACCGAAACACGGACATGCGCGCCACTCAAATATACCAACAGCCTGTCCTTCTGACAAGCAGAAAACTTAAATATTTTCCAGCAAGCGGTTGACAAGCGAATTGAGTGAGGAGAGCGACGGAGCAAGAACTTTTACACCTTGTGGGATACGGCCAGCCACGACGAACGCACCGTACTCGAATACCCCGTTTCCAACAACTATACGTACTTTTGCAGGCAGGAAACTGTCGCAGTCGATGGCCACAAATATCTCTTTTTCATATTATCAGAACGTAGATCATATATCATACTCGCTACCTGCGATGTCCTTGCATTGTTGCTCCTATGTTGCTCCCATGTTACTCTTGTAAGCCCTTATGTACTCTTTCGTTACTTGCATTGTGTGTCTTTTGCTAGATCCGTATGAATTGGACTACTTCGGATCGAGTGAAGTCTGACGGAAAAGTTTTTGGGAAAAGATAGGAACAAATTACTTGCATATCTTGCAGCAATGATTACGGTAGTACTTAAGAGTCCTTGAGGGTATCGCGTGCACGTGTTGATCGGTGGGAGATGGGCAACCGACGGTGATAACTTTCGAATGTAGGTTTTACCTAGACTGACTTGATGTTTCTCATCTGACATATCATTTCCCCCATATGCACTAGTTCAATTTGGTACAAGGCCGCGAGTTGTGGATCGATTCGATTGTCGTGAGTTAGTTTTTCACGCATGACTTTGCTAGGGGACCATACGCAGAAAATCGAAACGTCGAAGTGAAGGAGAGTGTACGTTAAGGACAAGTATTAGTTTTGCTGAGTTGTTGTGTCATGCTTTATGTTGTGTGCACCTCTGGCATTCGGCCAGAGGGCACCTTTATCACCGTGGATTTATTTGGAGGTTGGGTTCTAATGAGACGAATTAATTTAGCTGCGGCTCTCATAGCCGCACTCACAACGGCGGGCTCCGCCATGGCGACTGACGTAAATTGGATCGGAGTGGGAAGTGGCAGTTGGGACGTAGGTGCCAACTGGGACAATGGTACGATTGTCGGCACCGCCGTTGAAGTATTTGGCCGCGATGATGGTTGGTACAACTCTGCTACCCCCATCACAGCAGACGCCGATGCGATCATCGGAGCGGGCGACGATGTCAAAGTCGAGCAACAGTTCACCGGCGACTTTCGCTGGAATGCGGGCGCGAGCGGTCAGATGCCGGCATTCGGACTTGGCGGCAGTCTGACTGTAGAAGGTGGCGGTCACCTCGACATCCAATCCCGAGCTGCCGACGACGGTGAGTGGAGCGAATGGGATGCCGACTCGGTCACCATTACCGGTGCCGGTTCTCTGCTCGAGCGTACCAAAGGGGGAACTGCTCTCAACGGTGGTAACTTCATCTTTGGTTCGTGGAGAGGCTACGACCAACAAGAGATGGAACTGAATGTCCTGGACGGCGGCAGGCTTGAGAACGACGGCCAGTTGAACATGGGAGCTGCTGGAGACAACCAGAGTGGCCTCACCGTCCGCATGACCGTTGGCGCATTAGCCAGCGTCGACCTGACCAACGGTGGAATCGATTCAGGCGCGAACAACGATGATTCTGCTTGCGAAGACGGCGCAGGTGGCGTAACAGAATGCCAAGGCGACATGAACCTTATCTACGGAGCCGATTCGAGTAACGGCATGTTCAAGGACGAGGACTACAGCATCAACTTCACCGGCCACGGCGGCTCCCTTGAAGTCGACCATAATGGCTTCTGGCTGCAAGAGCAGACAGGTGCAGAAACTGGTGGTGGTAGCGACATTTACGTCGCCACCAAGGTTTCCTTCGAAGAGCTGTATGCTGGTGTCACCACTGTCAACCCGAATGCTGGTGGACCGAATAGCCTGCCCGCCAACTTGGCGACCAAGCAAATCCTGCGGGCGAGTGGTTCGAACGCTGCAGCCTTCGGCGATGTCTTCGCAGTGCAGAACGGTAGCGGTGATGATGGCTACCGGGTCACTTCGATCCAAGGTGCCGGCGAATTTGGTTCGCATCGGTCCGACATCAATGGCGACACGTTCGTCGATGGTAGTGACGCAAGCTCTTTGATTGCCAACTTTGGCGCTACCGGCGCCGGTGCGGTGCTGGCCAATGGTGACATCGTAGACGACGATATCATTGATGCAGCGGACGCCTCTTTCTTGATCGCTGATTTCTCCACCGCGCCTGATCCGGGTCCTGCCGATGGCAGCGTTGGCGATGCCATTGCGGAGTACAATATATTCACCGGCCGGATTATCGTTTCGGTGGACCAAGTAGAAAACTGGTTTGTCGAAAGCTTGTCAGGTGGAATGATCGGTCCGGACAATGCCAGTGCTGTTTTGCCTCTGAGTGGGGGCTTGGTCTCTGACAATCCTTTGCGATTCGGCGAATGGTTACCTTCTGGCAACATCAGCTTCACCAACGAAGACTTTGGTCGGGTTGCCCTACCGGGACTGGAAGATATCAGAATCTTCTACAACGGCTCTGGGTCTAACCAGCCGAAGCGGGAAGGTATCGTGAATGTTGTTGTTCCGGAACCGACCAGCCTGGTGTTGATCGGTTTGTGTCTGGGTGGAGTGTTGGCCTCGCGACGCCGTTTGGCCGCATAGGTGACGCTCACTCTTTTTCATTGCGGGCATTGCCCAAGATGAGGAGAGGATAGCCAAGACGTTTTGCTAGTGATAAAGGGGTGGTCCTGCAAAGGGCCACCCCTGTTTTTTTGGCGGCAAGCCGAACTTTTCAGACGGTTCTATGCGTTTTGGGTAAGGGCTGCGTCAAACGGTACTCGGAGGTCTGAAAAGATTCGTTTACCGCGTTGGTTTTTTTGGCGGCCGAACTATATTTCAGCAAGCCAAACTTTTCGGACGGTTTGGTAACCGGGGTTGTTGGGGCAGCGCAGTTTTGGGTGGCAGGCTGCCGAAAAGATTTGTTTGCCTGGGGGGCGTTCGCCGGTGAATGGTACGCTTGGCTTCTGCAAGCCGAACTATATTTCGGCAAGCCAAACTTTTCGGACGGTTTGGTAACCGGGGTTGTTGGGGCAGCGCAGTTTTGGGTGGCAGGCTGCCGAAAAGATTTGTTTGCCTGGGGTGGCGAATTTGCCTGTTTGGTGCGACCAGATGCTGGCTATTTTGATCACTGGAAGCAATAATGGGAGATGGTGTTGTTCCTGGCCAACTACGAAGAGAGCCTACGGTTAGAATAGCAACGTCCATTGGTTGGGGTGAATAAACAGAAGAGGAAATTGCAAGGTGCTTTTCAAATTCCAAGATCGGCCCCGAGTTGGGTACGTTCCACAGTACGCTGCGATAAGCTGCTGTAGAGTGGGTTCCTGGTGGCAACTAGGGAGCTTAGTGTTGGTCCTGCTGGCCACGAATCTGCCTTGCTCGGCTGCGGTGGGGACCTCGAAGACCTATTGGATGGGGCTCGATTTTATTGACAGTTCCGTCTCTTCTCCGATAGCCTTCTTATTCGATTTTGCCCCATATCCAATCACCGTTGCGGACAACTATTTTGTCTCCCAGGGAGCGTTTGCGGGCTGGACCGAAGCCCAGGCACGACGGGCGGTCGCATTGGCGGTAGAAGATGTTTATCAGGCAATCGATGTGGGTGATGCAAGTCGTATCCTCGGCCTGGCCATCCATTTGGGGCCGGTTCCCAATAGCTTTACTGGGCAGCATCTGAATATGGTGCTGGGCCAGTCTACCGGCCCCCTGACCGCGTTAGGCCAGACACCCCGCCCCGATACCTACGACGATCCCCTGGCGAATGACACCGTGGTAGCGGCCACCTATTTGGAGAATATTGATCAGCTGGGAGCCACCCACGTTCACTATGGCACAGATCAGAGCGCAATCAATTCGATTGCTGGAACTACAGCCCATGAAATTGGCCACGTATTCGGAGCAGAACATGTGACGACTTCCGCTGACGATCTCGAACCACTGCCGATTATGGCCATTGAAGCTACCGGATTGCCAACCGAGGCTCGGTTGAGGGAGCGACGGTTCAGCCAGAACAATCCAGCCAATTTGCCCAATGCTGAATTGCTACTGCAAAATATCGGTACTGTCGTACGCGGTGATTTCAACCTCGATGGACTAGTCGATGGGGCAGACTCCGGCCTCTTGTTAGCCAACTGGGGTCTAGCAGATCGTCTCTACTGGGAAGGGGATGCTAATGGAGATCACCTGGTCGATGGAGCGGACGTTAGCGAGTTGATTGCCAACTGGACCTGGACAAGCAGCGATTTAACGCAATTGAGCCTCTTCGAGGAATTAACGTGGCAGCCGATTGCACTGGAAGGAACGATCTCAGCAGCTCGTAATGCGGCTTTGGTTCAGATCCCCGAGCCGACTGGTTGCATTTTAGCCTGTTGTGCTGGGAGCTTATTGCTATTGGGCCGGAGTGGCCGGGACTGCCAGATTCACTTTGCATCGAGTTCCGGGTAAAAAACGATGGAAAAGCGAATTCGCCCTGTTGAGACGATCCTTGTATATTTAACAGACGATCTATTCCGACCCTTTGCCGGAGAAGGTATGCCAGCGTTTAAATAGGTCCTTTAGGGTAATTTTGTTGTTGGGAAATTCAGCTATTTTCTTGTGGTGCCCCAGGCACCTGTTATAGTAGCTATAAATGAGGATTTAGATATATGCATTAAATTGGACCACTGGTACTGCGAGTGTATAAGTGAAAATTTTTACCAACTTAGGAGACTCTACCATGAAGCGTTGCGTGAAATTGTATCCACTGATTGCCTTGGCCTTGGCCTTGGCATTTATGGCCACTGTGAGTGTCACCAAAGTCAGCCATGCCCAACCAGGCCCCGCTCCGGCAGAGTCCGCCATTGCCGAATACGATTCCCTAACTGGCAGGATCGTCGTATCGTATACGAATGTAAGCAACTGGTTTGTCGATAGCTTATCGGGCATGGAGGTCATGACCGGACCAGACGATGTCGGAGATGTGTTGCCACTTAATGGGGGTTTCGTATCCAACAGTTCAATACGAGTCGGCGAAACGGTCTTTGGTGGCAATTTCAGTGATACGAATATCGACCTGGGTGAGATCGCCGCCTCTGGGCTGGACCAGAGTACCTTCGACTTGATAATTACGTGGAATGGCCCCGGTTTTGGCGGTGATCGCGGTTTTCAACCGGTCGTTTGCCTTGGCTGTGATGTGATCGATGAGCCGGCCGACTTGAACCAGGACGGCTTTGTCGATGGTTTGGACCTGGGTATCCAACTTGGAAATTGGGGCGATGACGTGACTGCGAGTCAAGGTGAACTCAATGGGGTTGTTCCCGTGGATGGCCTCGACCTGGGAATCCTCCTGGGTGCCTGGGCGCCTCCGTCAGTTGCTTCTGTCGCAACCGTTCCTGAGCCCTCTTCGATTGCCCTACTTGCCCTTTCCAGCTTGTCCCTATTGGTAGCAAGAAGGAATCGCAGCTAATTTTTGGAGAAAGAAACATTATCCAATTTCAAAGCCCAGCTTCCTTAAGGGAAGCTGGGCTTATCTTTATTGGTGGTAAGCCGAACTTTTCAGATGGTTGGGAGAATCGGATGTAGGGGTTCGCTCTGCGGTACTCAGACTGCTGAAAAGATTCGTTTACCACGTGGGGGTTGCTTTATTGGTGGTAAGCCGAACTTTTCAGATAAAGCGTTAGCCATGGCCATGCATAACGGATAACGCCGTAGAGAATCATATTACCGCAATACCAGCACGACGGGTCAGCGAGTGGGCCCTCGGAAACGGTATCCATTCATTCATTCACTCGCTGGCGTGTCGTGCTCGTATTTTTCGCGTGTATCACCTTTGTGGTTTACCTCATAGCCCGTACAGAACTACCCCCATTTTTTCTGAAGTGTGAGAATAAGACCGTCCAAATGATGGCAATAATCTCCACCGGTAGCCATAATGGGAGAAGCGATTCAACCTGTTTCCTCAACCTCGCATCGAGGCCATGGCCGACAGGCATAGATGACATATTACAGGGCTCCTAATTGCCAATTTACCCCCACGTTTTGGAAATTTTATCGCGGTGAAATTGGAAAATTTTATTGCCTCAGCATACATCGTTTATTATAGTGCAGGTCGGGGTTGCCACGTCACAACCGAGAGCTGGTAGTATTGCATATCAGCGATCCCAGCCGCTTTTCTGTGTTGATTAATCGTTTTCATTCGATTTGCCCCAAACCGATTTTATTTACTTTTAGGAGACGCACCCACATGAAACACTGTATGAAACTGCACGCACCGATCACTGTCATCCTGGCACTAGTAGCCACCGCGACTATCGCCCAGCTCGGCCACGCTCTGCCGGGCCCTGCACCGATCAATTCAGCCATTGCCGAATACGATCCATCGACAGGCAATATCGTCGTCTCGGTAAATGAGGTGAGCAACTGGTATATTGAGAGTGCAACGCTAAGCATGACTGGTCCTGACGATGTCAGCTCCGTATTACCGGCAGCAGGTGGCTTTCTCTCCAATAGCGCCATCCGTGTCGGCGAAACGTTCTTTGGTGGCAATTTCAGCTATACCGACTTGGACCTGGGAGATATTGCCGCTACCGAGCTTGCTTTGGGTGATTTGGATATTTATTACAACGGCCCTGGTTTTGGTTCTCCTCTCGAGGGTCCATTCGATGTTGTTTACCTCGGCGGCCCCATGTTTGATCCTGCCGATTTAAACCAGGACGGCTTTGTCGATGGTTTGGACCTGGGTATCCAACTTGGAAATTGGGGCGATGACGTGACTGCGAGTCA
>JBDOMT010000453.1:0-8774 GCA_039831705.1 Pirellulales bacterium
AGAAGAGGGTAGAGGGGGTTTGGGGGAGAAGGGACTTGTCTCCCCCAATAGTAAAAAAATGTGCGGCGGAGCCGCTCCTAATTTTACTGTCCATTTTTTATGGGGAATATCACTCTCATAGTTATTGATTCCAATATTTACGACCGAGTGATCATGACAATAACAATATGTTTATTTATCAGTATGTTTCGCGCCATTTTCACTTCGAGCTTTGTCTAAGGAAGTTCGTTCGACAGTAAGGCGTGAGCTAGTTTTGTTGGTAACTTCTGGATAGCGTTATACAGCCACCACAACAGAAGATCATCAGTAAGACCGAAGTCGGTTCAGGGACAGTTGCTGCAGAAGTTAAAGGTAAACCACCTTCGCCAAATTGGGTCTCCCAGACATCCCGGTCGTCGCCAACGACTTGCCCGTCGAAATTGAAATCGCCGACGACAACCGATGTGCCGTCGTTCTGGCCGAAGCCTCTTTGCCAGTACAAAAAATCAGCGCCATCCACATCTCCGTCGTTGTCTGCGTCGGCGTTGAATTCAAGATCAAGATTGACAAATTGAATAGCATCGATATGCACGGCCCCAGTCTGATTGTCGGGTTGTACAAAAACCACAGCAAGCCGGGCTTCCACTGCGCCTGCAGGAACCACCTCGGCGAGCACATGATCTAACCACTGGTCATTATTGGTGATACCGTTCGCAATGGTAATCGTGGTGGAGCTCAGGTAGTCACTCGACTCATATGTCCCACCGAAATCGCTGTAGTAATCGAATTTTAGGTCGACACGATTGTTCGTTCCTGAGATACTATCGTCGCTGCGAACGTAGGCACTCGCGGAGGCCGAAATAGAATCCCCTGGAGAAACAGAAATCCCCTGTTCCACTCCGGAGGAATTCGTTCCCCCGGAAAACTGGCCAAATAGCTTCAGCGCGCTGTCGCCGTCGAGCACCGCTTCGCTGTGTGATTGCACATTGGGGATGGTGTTGCCGAAGGTGCTCCAATCGGCCAACGAACCATCTTGTTTTTCAAAATTTCCGTTTCTAAAAACCACAGGAGGTGGTGCTGTATCACGTTCATACACGCGTACGTAGTCGACCAACATCTGCTGAGGCCAAACGCTACTTTCGTTGGGTTGTGCTCCTCCGAGAAAATCTCCGCCGACGGCCACATTCAAATTCAATTCCATGGGCGCTGTCTGATTGCCAAGAAACCCCCCAGTGTTGGCATTGCTTATCGTGTAATAGTGGACGTCGTCGACAAAAAATCGAAGCCTTGAGGCGCTCCATTCGACTGCGTAGGTGTGAAAATCGTCGTGATGGTTTTCGGCCTGTCCGCCATTGGTGGCCTGCTGCTCTGCAAATACAAATTGACGGCCGAAGAAGTCGGGCCCCCAGTGAAAGGCGCTGCTGGTCAATTCTGGCTGATTCCCCCTGTTTTCCAGGATGTCGATCTCGCCCTGCGAGGGCCATGGATACTGGGCCGTATCGGGTAGTAACCAAATGGCCGGCCAGGTGCCCTGGGTGCCAGGTAATTTCGCACGCACTTCCCAGCGACCATGCTGCTGCTCAAATTTGCTTTCGACCTTCCCCGAAGTGAATGATTTGCCCCCAAAGTTGGCATCGTCGGCTGTAAGCACGAGATTCCCGCCGGACACGGTGGCACGCGATGGATGATAGGCCTGTTGCTCATTGTTGAACGGTGTAGTCCAAAGTATGGGATCCCACTTGGAAGTATCGAGTTGGGTGCCATCAAATTCATCGCTCCAGGTAGCGTTCCATCCGGCCGGCGCTGCATAAATTATAGATGAGCCAACGAGAACGTACCAAAGGACAAACAAGACCCTCACCCAGATGTACCACACTCGCTCTAAGGAAGAATAGCCAGTTAGTATCATATAACATTCTTTCAGAGACGAACGCCCCGGATCTGCTGCGCCGGGTGCCCAAATCTGCTGCGCGGGATGCAAGCTAACTGCGATTGCGCCTCGTCTTGCCGCCAGCTGCTTGAGATTCACCTTGCAACTCGATATCAATGGTGTTGTTTCCACGCACGACTTCAAAAGATAGGCCCGAAGTCTTTGCTCTGCCGTATTTTTTTGGAGCTAAGTATTTACCTGGCATTGGTGGTTGGCCTGGCTTGGACTTCAGTATTTCTCGGGAGAGAACGGTTACCACATAGTTGCCAACCTCAAGCCCTTTTTCCCGGTTAGTTCGCAGCTGGTAGCTACCGTCGCCTTGAATGAGTCCTACTGCCCTCATACCTCCAGATACAGGTGCGAAACCTACAGTTCCCTGATCTAGTGGATTGCCATTGATCGTCACAATTCCCGACACGATCGCCGGCTTGCCGCCACACCCAACCAAAAACAAGATCAAGAGCGAAGCACCCAAATACGTGCTACCCCTCCAACCGAGCCAACGATATGCGATATCCATAAGTGATGCTCTCCTAAGGCAATCACGAAAAGTTATCCAGTTCACTATCGATTGTAACAGCAATGGGTATTTATTTCGATATTCAGACTGGCGGCTAGTATTCGAGTCCTGTAACCTCGTCACCATCTTTGGTTGACAGGGCTCGATAGGTACTATGATCTATTCCTTCGGGGATGAAATGGACTGATGCGTCAGCCATCGCAAAATTCGCTCCACCTGGATGGAGGCTACGAAATCCCCTAACATCGGCCCATTCGAGGCTTTTTTTATCTGCTGGTAATCAGATGGTGAAAAATAGTTTAATTGCATATTGCAACTGGCCCAATCACCGTCGGAGAAATACGCGGCCGAGTGTGGGTCCTGATCGATCACCGTTTCGCCAACCAAAAATGTATTACTGAGACCGTCGCTGATGCGTCGAAAGCGGATGGGTTCGTAGTAGCCCATTTTCCAAAACAGTCCGTTGCAATTCAGCGTTTCGAAACAATCCGGCAGATTGCCAAATTGCTCATCGGTCCACAATCCATCGTACCCAAAAACTTCACCGACTGCCGTATCGCCCGCCACTCCTTTGTAACTGGTAACGGCAGTGATGACTCCCTCCCAATGGAACATATCGTCTCTGGGTGTGGCTGAAGGGTCCGAAGGACAGGTCAACACAGGAAGTTGTTTTTCGACAAACTGACGGAGTTCGGGGCGACCCATGCCGCGACCATTGTTCCCGCTCACTACAAATTGTGTGGGTCGCCCGGGATCGTCCCAACCGATCTTCATGGAGTCGTACATCGCCTGCTGCTCAATATGTGGCAGTATATCGACGATCCACCCTTTGCCACTGAGATTTTTACCCAGAAAGCATTTCGAAGATGAAGCCTTCTCCACACCGCCACCAGTCAACCTGGTTTCTTCGCGACCGAAACCGGCATTGTAATTGATGTCAAACGGCAGGTTCTTATTTACATCGTGAAAATTGTGGATAGCCAGGGCAACGTTTTTAATGCTGTTGGTGCAAGACATCCGGCGTGCTGCTTCACGGGCCGCTTGTACCGCAGGAAGCAACAAGGAGACTAATACACCAATGATGGCGATGACTACTAATAATTCCACCAAAGTGAAACCATGTAGGTGTGTCTGGTTTTGCCTACTTGGTCGCAGGAAATTTTGCTTAATTTTCATCGGAAAAACTCCATGTTTTTCGCCGGGTCTATGGCGTTGGGCAATTGTTTGTTATGGCCAACCTGTTGCAAATGGGTTGGCATCAAATCGGTCACCAAACGGGTAAAAGAGAAAGTGGCAAAGTCGACGGATGAACGGTTTCGTAGCTCGCTGCTCTCACAGAATCCACCACGACGACTTTGGCACGATCATTTCTCCTTTTGTACTGAGTTACTCACACTCACTTACTAGAGAACTCTGCGTGTAGCCAATAAGGACACACTCACCAAGGCCATCAGGGCCAGCGAGGTCGGCTCAGGCACTGTCACTCCGGCAGCAGCTGCCGGAGGAGCCCAAGCACCCAGCAGGATACCCAAGTCCAAGCCGTCTACCGGGGGAGTGGCGTTGAGTTCGCCTTCATCGGACGTCACCACTTGACCCCAGTTACCCAACTGAATACCAAGATCCAAGCCGTCGACAAAACCATCCTGGTTCAAATCAGCGGGCTGAAACACAACTTCGACGGGAGCCGGGTTAGAAGTCTGTGGATCTACGGCGTCTGCTGCGGCCTGGTCGGTGAAAACCTCGTAGAGCAAGTTGTCCATCCACCAGCTGCCGCCATTGGTATAGTCTCTACCACTCCAGTCTCCTACATAGAAGACCGCGCGAATGTCTTCAACATCGGCCGCAGTAAATGAATCGAGACCAATCCACCATGGAAAAGCGGAGTTGCCTGTATTCGTCGGATTGTCGTCCAATACATACTCAACGACCATCTGTGTCCAAGATTCCGTGTTGAGCGTCACGGTGACCGGTGCGCCCCATTGACCGGAGGCACCATCTGCATTGATGTCGGCAAAAGAACCGGCGGCACCCTGTTGGTCCTGGTCCCAAATGCGATCGCCATAGTCCGCATCGCCCGGTCCATCAAAGTCGCCAAAGATTGATAAGGCCTCTTTCCAAGCTTCGATCTTCAGAATACCCTCCACTTGAGGCATACTGTCCGCTGCTGCATTGCCATTGATGCCTATGGCCGGGTTGTTCGGGTCCGATCGCATCCATACGGACGCACGCAGGACGTTACCATTGTTGAGTCTGCCGGGAATGCTGCCACCCGCATTGACGGTAACAATTGCCGGATTGACCGGTTCAGTATTGGTGATGTCGACGTTCCCAGTACCATCGCAGGCGCCACCTGGACCTTGACAATCGGTTTCGTCAATCCCATTCTCACCGTTGGATGCTGGGATTGAGATGCCGATGCCCGCATTAGAGCTGGGGCCAGTCATGGTGGCAACAAGAATTTCGTTTCCCTTGTAAGAAGCCGATTCGTCCCATTCCAAGGTGCCGGCGGTGTCGTTAAAGATGTCAGTCGCGCCCCAAACGAGGCCGCCAGAAGCATTCAGATCGGTAAATTGCGGATAGAGATTCTCAGCCAAAGCACTACCGGTGCCTAGAGCGAGGAGAAACACGCCCCCTGTGAACAAGCTCTTGAAAGTCGTACTATAACAGGACATTGGGATCCCCTTCGGTAAAGTGGCTATGCTTTAATGCGTTGGTAAATATTAATGCATTGGTAAATAAGTTTAGATTCACTGGGAAGTAGCCAATCGTGTGCGATGGTCAGATTTTTGTCTGCTTCGCAATTGGTGTTTCAAATTCTTGTGGTTGTATTCGGTAGATCTTACATGGGTGCTGCGCTGAGCAATTCGTATCGCTTGATTCCGAAAGAAGACTGCCTCAACAGTTATTTTTGGCAACCTCCTCTTTACCTGAAAAGGCGTTTACCCGCCCGAGTGGCGGGCAAACGCAGCGGTGAAAAAATCTACTACTTGCGGCGTCGCCTTGTTGCGATCATCAATCCGGCCAAACTCAACAGACCGATTGAGGCTGGCTCAGGAACAACTACGCCAACGTTGTCAAATCCAACCGCGCCACCGTCGACCGAAAGGGGAACGAACTTAACGCTAGTTGCAGCAGGATCGACAGTGTAGCTCCACGTGTAGGTAGACCAAGTGTCAGTTAGAGTTTCCTTCAGATCACCACTGTTAGAGAGATGCGCTCCACCAGCCCATGATTCCAATTTAATTCCAGCAAGCTCTCCACCTTGCACGCCAATCATGTCCATCGTGATGTCGTATGTTCCTCCGGCGGTGAGCCCTAAGGATGCAAGTGAGAGCCCATTAGCTGGATCCACTTCTGAGACAAAAACGCCCCATCCGGCGGATGAATCCATGGATCCATAGCCACCAGGATTTCCCCCAGATGCTGGATAAGTGCTAACGGCAGGGCCTGCAAACACCCAACTGTCGCCGCCCGCGGTTTCGAAATCTCCGTTAGGGACTAAATTTACTTGCGCGTTGGCAACGCCTATCGTAGCCACTAGTGCTAAGAGAGTGGTACCAACTACATTCAATCTACAACACATCATGAAAATATCCTCCTAAGAAGTGACAACAATTAGCCCCCAGCTCTCGGAAAACCTAACGCGAAAAGTTTGGCTTACCTAAAGCGACAAGCTAAAAACAACAACAAGTCCCTGGGACGCCATATTGCACATCCCAGGGGGGCAAAAACAGGCATGCCTCTGTTCAAAATTCCTACTCTCAATTCATTTGCAACGCAAGTCAGCCGCAATGGATGACTACCTGAAAGTACACTGCTTCAAAAAGAAGTGACCGTCTTACAGAAACTGTTACATGTAGGTGGCAAAAAGCGAAACAGCAAGCAAATGGTCTCGCTCGGCATCCTGAGTAGAATGCCGAGGTCGCAATGATACTGTTTCCGATACATTTTCATCTTAGCCGTAGTGTGCGCTGTGTCAAGAAAAAAATCCTCAAAATCGGTAAAAAAGAAAAAATCGAAAAGCTGATGCTGGAGTCGCTGTAAGTTGGCGCTCACATCTTGCTTTTTTTCACAAAAATCCATAGCGATCAAGCAAAACGCAACAATATAGTTGGATTAGGAGAGTTTAATGGCACAATTGTAACGTTTATGCTTACAGAGCACACAGAAAGAAGATCCTGTGTCTGCCTCACTCAATATTTGGGCTGTCTGCTAGCATCAGGCGGGTGCCATCAGGAAGGATGCCGACCGAATTTTCCGGCGGCTGACCTGTCGAGTTATTAATTTCAAGCCAGGTTGAGGAAATGCGGTGCTGGCATCGACTGCCTTTGCCCAATTCGACCGCTCGTGCCAGTTCGGCAAATGCCTCATATCCTAGCTGCCGAGCGTCCTGGCAGACGGCAGTCATTTTTGGGTAGATATAGTTTCGGGCGTCCCGATCGTCGAATCCGACCACGGAAAGGTCTCTGGGGATCTCCATCGCCATGTTTCTTGCCTCGTTTATCAAGCCCAGGGCGATGGGTGGGTCGGTTATGTAAACGGCCGTCGGTGGCTTAGGCACACTCATGAGATTACGTAGCAACTGAGCCCCATCGAGGCGGTGGGCCGGAACCCGGAAAATGATGCTCTGGTCGACTTGCAGGCCATGTTTTCCAAGGGTCTCACAGTAGGCCGTATAACGGTCAACATGGTCGCCATCTTCGTGATCATTGGCCGCAAAGGCAATCCGGTTGTGTCCCAGTACGATCAGGTGTTCCATTGCCTGACGACTGGTATCGGACGAGTCGGCATAGACAAAACTAATCGTTGGATGGTCAAAGTGGTCTCCCACGACAATCGCTGGAAAGTTCTCCTCGGCGATTTGCATACAGGTCTGACGCCCTTCCACAGTCGATCGCAAAATGGCTCCGCGAACCCCTTTTCTAAGGAAAAACTGCGTGAATGACTCGTCTGCCAGCTTGTCTCGCTGAGGATTGAGGACTACCAGATCCAGGGAGGTAGCATCCATGGCCTGGACCATGCCCTCGACCAGGGCTGCATCATAAGGTGAGCCGATGCTAGATGGGCCCGTGTATACTAGAGCTAGAAACGAAGTTGTCCGCCGAGCCACGCTGGGTACGTAGCCACAACGGTTTACAGACTCCAGGACCTTGGTGCGGACTTCTTTAGTAACCGCGGAGCTATTGTTGATAACTCGCGATACGGTCGCAATGGAAACGCCCGCACTTTCAGCAACTTGTCGAATCGTAGCCATAATGATAGTATCCTGTAACAGAAATGTAACTGTTTCTATACTTTCATCATAACTGCCCAAACTGGCCTGTCAAATCCCTTGCCACTAGAGAAGGGAGTTCGAATGCCCAATTTAGAGCATTACCCTACACCACTGGAAGATCGGATTTCTCTCAGTCAGAAATCAGCCTATGCCATCGGCATGTTGGTCAATAACCTGCAAGCTGCAGCGCTGCCGGCAATGGTCGTCATCCTTAATCTGGGTCTTGGCATGGATCCGGTCTTGGTCGGTATTATCGGCTTTGCCCCCCGCATCTTTGATGCCGTGTCCGATCCGATGATGGGCTATATCTCGGACAACACGCGCTCCCGATGGGGAAGGCGCCGGCCCTATATCTTTGTTGGTGCTCTACTTGCCGGGGTTGTTTTTGCGGCGATGTGGCAACTTCCCGCAGGACACTCAGAAAATTTCTATTTTTGGACCTTTTTGACCGCTTCTATCCTCTATTTCCTCACTTATACCGTGTATGCAACTCCTTTTGTTGCCTTCGGTTTCGAGATGACTCCCGACTATCACGAACGGACCCGGTTGCAAGCTTTTGCCAACACGGCTGGGCAGTTCGCTTGGATTGGGGTTCCCTGGTTCTATGCAATCATGGCCAGTGAGTTGTTTACCGATACGGTCCATGGGGCCCGCGTTTTGGCGTTTTGGGTTGGAGGGGCTATTTGCCTCCTCGGAGTCGTCCCGGCCATTTTCTGTCGAGAGAAGTTTACCTCACTGGCTGATGGAGAAATAGCTGACCTTCCGTTAAGCGGCGTCAAAGGCTTCTGGGACCATACCAAGGACTTCTTCAAGGGTGTAGGCACAACCTTCAAGTGCCGTCCGTTTGTCAAACTGTGCGCCGCTACCTTTCTTGTTTTCAATGGATTCCAGCTGGGTGCATCCTTTTCTTTGTACGTGATTATCTACTATGTATTTATCGGAGACGATACCAAAGCCGGCACACTGTTTGGGTGGTTTGGAATGCTCACGGCTATTTGCACGGTGGGGGTCATACCTTTTACTGCTTGGATCTCGACCAAGGTTGGAAAACGCGAAACTTTTTTAATGAC
>JBDOMT010000453.1:8784-19539 GCA_039831705.1 Pirellulales bacterium
CTCTCTCGCTGGTCGGATATGCATTGAAGTGGATCGGCTACAATCCTGACCATCCTTATTGGTTGCTGGCTTCCTGTCCGCTGGTTGCCTTTGGTACAGGTTCTCTGTTTACGCTGATGGGTTCCATGGTAGCCGACGTGTGCGATTATGATGAGCTAGAAAGCAACCAGCGCCGCGAAGGAGTTTTTGGAGCAATTTACTGGTGGATGGTAAAACTCGGCATGGCACTCGCTGGGCTGCTGACGGGAGTGATGCTGAAGGCGTCAGGTTTTGATGTCGAACTCGCATCAGCCCAGTCGGAGCAGACGTTGCTGCTATTGAGGATTTTTGATGTGTGCGTTCCATTGGCGACTTCGGCGATTGCCATTGGGATCATTGCCACTTATGAGATCACGGAAACAAGAGCGCATGAAATTCGCCAGGAGCTTGAACGGCGAAGAGGAATGCCAGATCCATGATTCATCCAGGGCAGACCTAAACTCGTGTTGTGAAGTTACTTTTGAGACTTACCACCACGCAAGGTTATCGTAGTGTTGACTGCAGATCCTGCGTCATGTTTCTCAGTCTCTCCATTGGGCCATGTCACTTCAATCCACTTCACGTGGTTTGCTTTCCCTAACCCAAAGTGGGCTAAAGGTGCATGTTGGGATAAAAAGGAGTCTCCACTAACTATCCATCGAGTTTGAAGCCGTCCCAGATCATCCTTTATGACAACTTTGGCTCCATTCGGCGAATATCCAGGCCCAGCTGATTCTCTCAGTCGGACAGTGAGCCAATTGTTAATTTCACCTTTAGCGATTCGATTAGCGAAGACGTAAATCGCTGAACCTAATCCTCTACCTGCAAAAATTGTTTCAGCAACTATGAGATCGGGCCAGCCATCGGCATCGAGGTCATCTGAGACCACGGAGCGCGCATCGAATTCGTATGCGGCTCCAAACATGAAGGAACTATTGATAAAACGTTCTGGTTTAGTTTGCTGATTCAAGAATAACACATTCTTCTCGTAGCCATTCCAGGAGATTTTCTGATTATTGATATCAACAAGTGTCGACTGGAAAACCTTTAGCACCTCAGCACTACCGGTCGAATCGCCGGTGTAAATGTCATGCCTCCAGAAGGTCGTACAGTAATCCTGGCAGGACTTTCCGCTACGGTGGCCGTTGGCGACATAAATGTCTAGATCGCCATCAAGATCGAAGTCAAAGGATGTTGCTCCCCAAGACCAGCCCGTACGCGCAACGGCGGCAGCGATATCGGGATCTTGGCGAAAATTCTTATCTTTGGTACCAAAGTATAGGCGGTTTCCGTAGCCCATGGTGGCTCTCATGGGATGGATATCCGGTCGATCCCGGCGTCCGAGATTCAATCGATCCAGACGGCGGGCAGTTGTGGAAGACATCCCAATCACATAAAAGTCGAGTAATCCATCGTCGTTATAATCTCCGATGGTGTGCCCCATGCCAAAGAAATGACGCTCATCGACAAAAGAATTTGTGTCGAGTTGAAAATTACCTTGTCCCGTATTCCGGTAGATGTCCAAGCCTGCATAGTCGGAGACATTGAGTAGGTCGAGATCACCGTCCTCATCCAGGTCGATGAAGGAAGCAGAATAGGTCCTTCGATTGCGCAATGGCGTAAGGCCCGCACTTTCCGTGGCATCCGTAAATGATCCGTTACCGTCATTTTTTAAAAAATAGGATGGGTGGCCGTCGTTGGCATCGTAATAAGGCGTAGGCATCTGCCCTTCATTGAAGGAGAATTTGTACTGGGCGATCCACAAATCCAAGTCGCCATCAGCATCGACATCGCCTGCGGTGATGGTGGTAGGGAAGTCGAAATGGACTTCAGCGCAAACGATCGGTTCGGTGGTAAACAAACCTTGGTCATTACCTGGATAAAAATAGGGGACTCCATCCTTACCCACGGTTAGGAAGTCCGCGTTTCCATCACCATTGAAATCAGAAATGATGCCCGTTTCAAAAATTGGTACAGGGTTATCGAGAAACTTGCCCTGCTCGAACTTTCGCGATCCTCTATTCCAGTAGAGGCGGTTCCACCGCGGCAAAATAATTTCGGAGAGTCCGTCATTGTTAAGATCGTAAACCAACACCGGATGGGCGGAAGCCGTTTCAGCTGGACCAGGGCGGGCCGTGAAGAGTGTTTGAAAAAGCCCACCTTCGCTGCGCTGCTGAAGTGTGAGTCCAGTAACTGCAATGGATTCTGCAATCAGATTCTCTGCCGTTATGTCAGTTTTCGGAGTTGCCCATTGCACCTCAAGGTCTCCCTTGATTGCGAAAGTCGTTTGGGTCGTGACACGGACCGCATGAATCGTGAAGGAGATGGTCGATTTCGGCCCCGCTGATTCACTGACCGGGTCAAATCGACTATGATGCCATTCCGTCTGCACGATCTGGATTCCAGCTTTCTGAATAGATCCAACATATTCTGTCCACTCGGTAGGGCTGAATGTTCGAGAGGGATGGGAATTGAACTTCGTTAGTCGGATCCCCGCCTCGAGTGTTTCCATGGGGCCTGGAGTACCAAGCGTTATTTCACCCTTCACTGGAAAATTTGCCAACGCCTCAAGCTTCTCTGTGCCCTTTGCATTGCGAATGCGATCCCAAAATCGGACAAAGACGGTTTCGTATATTTGTGCCTCTACTTCCGGCGACCATATTGTATTATCCAACTCTCGCCGTTCCTCCAGGAGGGCTTCGCTGCTTTTTATTTCAGTCGGAGTTCCCACTGCCAGATTGGTAGCAAGAGCAATTACAGTCGGAAACAGCCCAAGGAAAACAAAGACGTTTGAAAGAATTCGCATGATTGCGCAATATTTTTGAAATGAAACTGGCGGGTAAAATTAGACTAGGGATTTATAACGAGGTCGTGTCTCAAGGTTGTATTGCATTGGATGGAAGTTGTATTTCTGACATCCCATTCAAATGCTGATGGGAGAATAGATGGCAATTGCCATTCATTCGGATCAGGCACGATGAATCTGATTCTTTGGAATGACTACTTCAAGCCGAACAATCTGGCCCGTACGTTCGAATACCAGACGGCTCGATTCCGCACTGAGGTAATCTTGTAATAATAATTCGCGTTTGCCGTCCGTAAAAGTTACGACAATCGAAAAGGGTGCATCGGAAAGATGGTACACAACCGGCACCTGACAGACAGTAAACGCTAGAGAATTTGGCAAAAGCTCGATCAATTGTTGATTACCTGCCAAGTCGAAGTATTTAAAATCGGCTGTGTCCTCAAAAAATTCTCGCCGGCGTAACAACAGCGTCTGAAATCGCAGTCGACCATCGACAATACGCACGCCCAATTCGCCTTGCCGGGTAATAATTTCCTCTTTGACTTGCCCTGTCATACCGGGCTGCTGGGCTCCACTATGGTTGGGTGTGTGCGAGTAAGGGTCGGTGGGAAACGCCCCATACTGACTGGGGGTTTTATCGGAACTTAGACCACCTCGAACCAAGTAGTATGCGTCGGCAAGTGACTCGATCATGGTCTTCGAGGCCTGATAATCAACGGCATTGAATACATTCTCTTGGATCGCCAGTAGCAACTTGGACACCATGTGCCAGTAAATGGACCCCAAGCCTTCGTAACCGTACATCGTGCCTGATCGACCCGTGTAAGTCTTATGGTAGAACACCTCTTCAAATACGTCTAAAACGTATTGCCGATCTCTGATCACCAATGACGACCATCGATCATCAAGGACCAACCGATTGAGTCTTTCTTCCAAATCCGCCTGCTTTTGGATCGTATGGCAGAAGTGATAGTCATCCAGTGCATCACGAACCACAATCGTACTGTCTTTTGCCTCAACGAGTTGTTGCAGAAGTTTGCCCAATTCCATGCGTTCTGCAGGTATCTGATTTCGCTGCAAGAAACCTGGTAATTTTCGATCTGGATAGAGTATGAAGGAGTGTTGATCCTGGCGGTATAATTTACTATGGAACAGCGTGTCGATGAGTTCAATCGCCTGGCCAGCGTCGAGTACACCACTACTGAGTGCCGCTACCTGGCCTTCCAGCATCTCGTAAAGATGATTCACACTTGCGGTGTGGCTATCGTTTTGTATTTCTAGAAGGTTGTAAGCATGATAAAGGTAGTCCTCACGACGATTGGCTCGAATGGCATGATCGAGATACTCGATCGCCGATCGAAAGAACTCAACAAGTCCGGTGCTGCCAATCGAGTGTTTGCCTGAGAATCCATCATCGTAAACTTTTAAGCGATAATCGGAAAAGGCTCTTCCTAAGGCCTCAAGTATATGGCCTCGAGCACTATCGGTAATTTTGGATTCGTGCAACAACTGGCGATTTCCTTGCAATACAGCATGGATTTTCCGATACCACTGCTCAACTTCCACGGAAATTATTATTCGTCGGTCCCCCAACTCTCTCAGTAGTTCGACGAGAAAATGCAAATGCCGACGTAGATAACAGACCGTAACCATCGACAAACCGGATCCTACCAGCGCATTATTGGCATCGTTCCATTCAGGACGCTGGGTATTCAGCCAAATGCCTCCATCGACTGCAAAGTTGGACAGCTTACTAAGCACCGAAACGAGAAGCTTTTCTATGAGATTCACATAGTAGACTTTGCCATTCGTGTCGAAGACTAATTTGCCGTCAGCACCCAGGTCGTCAACAAGGCGATCAATTTCCTTGGCGCTGAAGCGGTCGTATTCTATGGTTTCATCGTGGTTTGCGACAAGTTCGTCATACGATTTGACTCGATAGGGAACATTGGCGTAGCAAAAGATTTGGCTTTCAAACAACTGTTTCATTTTGCCGGGAAAATAATTATGCATCGCCTCCAAAAGTTTCGTCAAATAGGCGATCTGATGATCACCCCAATAGCCAATATCACTCCAGGGATCTTCCAGGTTGGGTACTTCCCAATCAATTCCATTTCTCGTAATGCGGTAGGGATTGAATCCATCGATTGTCGATGCATTGACAAACTTGGCGACAATACTTGGTAGAAAGACGGGGAAACTCGAAGACAATGCTTCCCAGTTCTGGAAGATGTCGCGCCAGTTACCTTGATAGTTGTAAATTTTTGATCCGTTGTCGTTGCGTACTTTTATCTCAAATTCATTCCAAGGTCGACTGGGATCTCCATGTCGACGGCTAAACGTGAATGGCAAATATTCCATCGCCAAACGCACCAAGTCCGTATGCCCTTGCTCGTGAGTCATCTGCAGAAGTTTCGTGTACTCAATCCATTTGGGCAACGCTCGCAAAAACGTTTGTTCCGTAATTTCAATGGGCCGATTTCTAGTGGCCACAAAATCCAAAAAGTCTCGCGATTCCACTAAATAATTTGCAGCCGGTATGCCCCCTCTCATGTTATTAAACAACACGTTTGCAAAATGGTGCGTTGTAGCAACTTGGCTTCCGGTGGCTTGCAGGCCATCCGCACTTGCTACGTTCCGCAATAGATCCTGGTGATCAATATGGATGGTCTCTTCCAGGGCATTGGTGATCGGGACATGGTCAAGAAGCTGTTTGCGAATCCTGGCCACTTGCTGATGAGAACGACCAACATCTGCCACCATGTACCATGTACGTGTCTCCCCGGGAGCCAGTTTGATCGATGCGAACGCAAAATAGTTACCTCGCTGACCGTTACTCGACACGTCTTGTGTGGGAGTAGCCCCTTGGCAAAACGCGTGAAGTGCCTCGGACGAAAGAAAAACAACACTATCAGGTAAACCGTGGCACCAGACGGTAGTGGCTTTCAAAATCTCGGCAGCTTCGGCCCGGTCGAGGATCTGTGCGGTCAGGCTATAAATCCCCATTCCTGTCAAAGGGTCGTATTCGTTGTGTTTGTAGGCATCCACCAAACAGCTCACCCGCTGCGAGGTTGCAAGCGGCACGCCACTAGGGCAAATATTCTGAATTCCATCGATGAAATCAACTTCGATGTCGTGCGTTCCTACATTCTCCAGAGTCGCCGTGCGAACGAACCCAAATGGTGTCGATGTCCTCCAACTGTAGCGGAAGGTTAATCCCAGTCGTTCGTTGGTTTCCTCAAACACCACTTGATTACCGGCCACGTGTTTGAGTAACCGACGAGGCCCAACTGAGGTGCCAGTAACACCGTTGCTGAACGGGTGCCAAATGGCAACGTCAGCCGTCTTTTGTTGGCACCGAATCGCTGTGACCGACCCTGTATGCTGATGGCAATCGTGCAATTGGTCTACGGTTATGTACGGGAACAAGCAGTTTTCAGCAGAAACACGTCCCGCCGTGAGTCCACCGGATGAAGAGACGTACATCCAATGATCGCCCGCGCTGACAATACTCATCAAAAACGGCGGCATCTGGTCATAGTTGTTAATCTGGTAGAATTCTTGCCCATCAATGCTGACAAAGCTTCCGACAACTGTCGATTCTTGGTGAGTCAATTTTGCCACTTCAGTTGCAGTAGGATTCATATCGATCTGGTTACTAATAAGTTGCTTTGGGAATCGATCCTGTATGGAACGAAGTAATTATTTTGCACCAACACTGCTTAAGGCCACTTTGGACTGACGGTTTACGTCAAACACCCCCCAATGTTTTTCCACTTCGTTGGGATGAGAGCCACCTTTCCATGGTTCGTCAAATGCTTCGAAGAAGAAAGTACAAATCTTGTTTTTACGAGCCCAATTAGTGAATTGCCGGTAGTATAATTCCTGATCCCTCTCACTGGCCTTTCCCTTAATTAGCTTTGCCTGCTCCCCTTCGCTATGGACTTGTGTGGCCCAACCCGCTTCGCTAATCACCACCATCATATCCGGGTGATTCCTACATATTTCTGCATAGATCCGTTTGGTCCAAGACAAGGCATTCGACGACTCCACTCCAGCCCACATCGGGTGGATGTGTAAGGCAATGAAATCGATCTTCTGGGCGATCTTTTTGCTCTCTGGCTTGTTCCAAAAATTAAAGTCATCCGCTGTAGTCACGGGCACGAGCGTCGCATCACGAACTGCCTGGATGTTTCGAATCAATACCTCCGCCTGAGTCAAGTGGTCCGTCCAGTAGACCTGGGTCTCGTTGCCAACGTTTATCGCGATCATTTCGTCCGGATATTCATTTGACAATCGGATGACACTCATGATCTCTTTACGATTGGCGAGCTTCCCGGCCTTCGCAGCCTTAGCATCAACTGTTTCCGATTCGCTTTCACGCGTTATCCACGCCCCAAGCATGACTCGTAGAGGCAATTTCTCTTCGCGAATGATTTCCAGCACATCTTCGGCAACTTCACTTGCTCCATACATACGAATGAGATTCCAGTGTTGTGAAATCAGATTCAAATCTTCGTTCAATTGTTCGCGCGTCGGCAGATTGCCACCCGGTGATTGCCCTTCGCGGTAGGGACCATAGGAAATGCCTTGCCCGATCCACTTCCCATCGAGCGTGGGTGAAAACCTACGCTGCAGTAGCTGTTTTTCACTGACCTCGCTACCGTTTCGTTCACTGGCCAAGTCGTCGGCGTAGACGACAAAAAAATTGGCCTGATTGATGCATGCAGTTAGGATAAATGCCTGAACAGCACTCTTACAAGAATTGGACATGCGTTGTAATCCTTTGCTGATGAGTGAAGTTTTGCCTAGGAGTATGCTGTCCCTAACTTATTTGTCATGCATGCCTTGGACAATGTGACGGTAAATCGAAAGTCATCCTAACTACGCTGGCGACGGCGGCCAATCTTTGCCAGTCCGGCCAAGCTAATCAACAATAGCGAGCTCGGTTCAGGAATCGACGCGACACTCAAAGGAACTGGAGCCCAAGCACCTAGTAGGATACCTAAGTCCAAACCGTCTACTGGGTCAGTCAGGTTTAGCTCTCCACCTGAAGGGAGAGCTACTGAGTTGAAATTTCCGAGCAGGATACCGAGGTCCAAACCATCGACAAAACCATCCATGTTCAAGTCAGCGGGTTCGGAAAAGGTGAGAGAGTCCACTGAGACTGATACATTATCGTACCACACCGTCGTCGTCTCACCGACGACTGCCCCGTTGGTCGCGCCCAGTTGCAGAGTCACCCCACCACTAACATCGGTTCCGAGGGACGTCGTAAAAAAGAAATTGGTCCAGACGTTTGAGTCGATGTTCATGGCCAGCGGTCCACCGCTGAGGATTTCAGCCTTGGAAACACCACCACCGGTAAGCTCAGAGAAAAGTTCGGCGAATGCAACACCACCTATTCCAAACACTCCACGTGCATCGAACGAGATCGTGACGGTTTGCCCTGGGGTAAGACCACCAGCCGCAAGATTTGCCTGCTTCATGAGTGAATTACTGGGCTGAATATCATTAAAAATTTCGACAGCGTAAGTCCCAGAGGAAGGATTGACATTGGTTACAGTTTGCTGGTCAACACCGGTAGGGAATTGTGACCAGCCGGTAAAATCACCAGTTTCAAATCCACCATTGGTGGTCAGTTCGATGGCTGATCCATTCAGACTCAGACCTACCAAAATTACTAAACTCAACCCGGCACTAAGCATCCACTTTAACTGCAACATCTGACTGTCTCCTGGAGGGTAATTTTCGATGGATTGCATCAAATGTCGGCAAGTACCTCATTGCTGACAAAATCGATAGAAGCAACAAAAGCCCACCTCTACATAAAAGCTAGCGCCCGCGTACTGGTTTCAACGGCCCTTTCGATATCGAAGGGTCGATCCCTGAAACAACAGAGTCCTGCCAGGAATCGATTGACCTTGTAACACTTACAGGAACTGATACAACTACACTAATCGACTTTAAAGTCGTTTTCAATGGATATTCCGTATTTCCCTTAAAACTTCTACTATTTAACCCGCATATTTCATCCGTTTCGTCGCGAGGTGTTTTAAGTCCTTTCGTGGCAAGGCATGTGAGGTTCGCGACCGCAGGCGTGTTTTTTACACGTTGAGAATCGCGGACCGATACATAACGCAGCCACGGAAGGACTTGGGACGCCGTAGCAGAAATGGGTGAAATATGCGGGTTAACACTCAATCAGCCAATTATCCGCTACGAGGGGCTGTCAATTGACCCGAAAAATTCCAACTTTCGGGAGCAAAGATAGTCCATTCGTGCCCCAACGTTTTGACATCGAAATCGCTAAATTTTTGTATTTCAGTCGAGCGGCTCTTGTAAACCGTCTCGCCTGTGTCTTTGGATTGAGCCTGGCCGCAAACAAAAGATATTGAGTACGAGCGAAAACAGCTGGACAATCACTGGCAGCAGCGACTGACGCATTCGCGTTATGAAGTCGAACAGGCGCGTAAACAATAGACGGCTGTCGTCCCTGACCATCGCCTAGTAGATCGCGAACTGGAACGCCGTTGAACATGCCAAGGAGCAATTGCAGGCCGACTATTTGTGACTCCAGCAAGACAGCCGAAGCACGTATCGACTTTTACTCTACCCTTACTTATTGCTGCGGTAATCCTAAAGCAAGGCTTATCAAGACACTAATGCTTTGTCTAACTTATCTTTTTGGGTAGATGCACAAGTAAACCTTTGTCCTGCCGGTACTTATAGCTGCGGCTACCCCAAAAGTAAGGCTTGACCGGACTCTAGTTGCGCGTGTCAACCTACTCAGCCGCATCCTGGGTCTGTTGCGATGTACTTTTGGTAATGCAATAAAGCTTCGACGCAGTACGAACCAGAAGTTTTTCCTTACTCACCGCTGGTGTCGAGAGACAGAGTTCGTCCAGAGAATTGCTGTGCAGCAATTTGAATTCGGGCCCCGCCTCGACCACGTAGGTATCACCGTCTTCACTCAGGAAAAACAGCCGGTTGTTGTAGGCCCAGGGCGAAGCTGCTGCGCCATAGTCGAAAAAAGTTTTCTTGGGTTCAATCTCGTGCGACCAGAGTTGCTTGCCGTGATAATCGAAACAGTACAATCCCACGTCGCCAAACAGGACATACAGGCGTTCGCCATCGGTCGTCGGCGTTTCCGAGGCATACGTGCTCTTGGGATGTCGTGGAACTTTCGGCTGGCCGGTGTGGGCTTCGTACTTCCAACGGACGGCACCCGTTTTTAAATCGTAACAGTAGACCATCCAATGATGTGTGCCTTTGGCCGGCGTCCTTACTCCTTGCCCCAGATAGAGCCCCTTTTGCGGGCCGTCGTTTTCTTCGTCACTGACGACGGTGCTCACAAACACCTGATCGCCCCAGAGGATAGGACATGCCCAACCCCAACCTGGCACATCGGCAACCCATTCGACGTTTTTGCTTTTGTTCCATGTCACGGGAAGGCGATCATTATCCGCTGCAACTCCGTCGGCATTGGGTCCACGAAAACGGGGCCAATTGTCATCGGCTATGATGTCGTGGGGCATGACGCTGCCAGCAGCCGCAAGCAGTAACATCAGCAACAAACTTCGATTCATGTATTCTCGCCTTTTTATACAGAAGACCTTTTTTCTTCGCACGGTTTTTTTCCGGATGCGCATTATAATAGCTACCTTGGAACGATCTGTAACTGTCGAACAAGTGAGGCTTTGCCGGTGGAGCCGAAATTCTTTAGTAGAAATAAAGACCACCGCCTGAAGGCGGTGGGTTCGCCGACAGTCGGCTAAAGCCCGACTTTCTGGTTGTGGCTTACTTACTCAAACTGAAAAGGCAGCACTGCTAGCGTGCTGAATTTTTCGATGCAAAAGGGCCTTTCCGCCATTGTTGTGTGCCCGACAGGACGCCATCCTGGAATGTTCCAGGACGTGGCCATGGAGGAA
>JBDOMT010000092.1:0-4340 GCA_039831705.1 Pirellulales bacterium
TGATTAGTGATGTTTTCATTAGGATAACGGTGCGTTTTTTATTGGCAATACGAAACTCCTCTTTCTGACCCAAATTATGGGATTCTTGAATTAATCAACGGGAACTCATTACACACACAACTCACCAGTTGCAGCGAGCAGGCTGCACTCATCCATTGCCTAAACAACAGTCACCAGTTGCCCCCAGAATCGTTTCGACGGTCCAAGTCCTACACGCTAACCCGCCTTGAGCAGCACCATCCCAAGCTATTTCAACGGGTGGTTGATAAAAAAATCTCAGCTAACGCGGCAGTGGTGGGATGTGGTGGAGATGTGCGAGGTGGAGCTGAGGGGTGTTGCTCTCATGACCCCGCGAGATCGTAAAAGAACAGTGATAAAAAAGGAGCATAAATTGCGGGTGTCATGACACCTGTGAGCATCTATAATCGGTGCCTGGTGCGGGTTATTGAACAACAGACAGATGGTGTTAGAGTCTATAAAACAAGTAATTTGTAGTGTTTTGGAAAAACGCCAATAGATGTCTGATCGAAGTGGCGGCCTTTTTTGCCAGAGGACCCAACGTGATCCGGAAATTTTTTAGCTCGATACGTCTGGGCATGCGTACGGTGGGATTTGTTGTCATAACAATCGTCACTTGGGCATGCTTGGAATTGCAATCATTGGTTTTACGCAAAGCCCGGCGTATTGATCTGGTGAACCTTTGGGTTGCCCGTTGGGCGCGCCTGAGTCTTTGGGCGTATAACATTCAAGTGGAGTCCCGTGGTCCTTATCTTGATAAGGGAAATTTGCATTCCGCGGAGGGTCCAGATTGCGTGGGACGTATCTTCGTGGCCAATCACAGATCGGGAGTTGATATCCCGATTTTACTGAGTGTGGTTGAGGCCCATCCCATTAGTCGACACGATCTGGCCAACTGGCCATTGCTAGGCAAAAGCGCGAAACGTGTGGGCACGCTTTTTGTGGATCGTGATTCAAGACGCAGTGGTGCATCGGTACTGCGGGAAATTGGCCGCACCTTGGCCGTCGGTGAAGGGGTGCTGATGTTTCCAGAAGGGACCTCTTTTCAGGGCGATGAAGTACACGAATTTCATGCAGGTGCATTTAACTCCGCACGTCGCGCAGGAGCGCAAATCGTCCCTTTGGGGATAGCCTATGGAGATGAGGCTGCCTACTTCTATCACGAATCGTTCATGGCTCACATGATGCGAGTAGGAAAATTATCCAAACTCCAGGTCGCCGTGGAGGTGGGGCAGCCATTGGACACGGACCCAGAGGATCCGGTGAAGACCATTGCTTGCGCTCATGAACAAGTTCAAGCCCTGGTCCATCAGGCGCGCGCCAGGCTTGACTCAATGAGTACGCCACACAAATAACTCAGCGGTCTGTAAGATATTGTTATAAAATCCCCTTCTGGCTCCATGATGCATTTCTGCATCATCATGACTGAGATCTCTCTGCATAATCAGTACCGTTCCACCTTCTCGAATCGCGCAATCTGGCGGCAGTAACCTATGCTTTAGTAATCCACCAAAGCGAAGGTATGAATCATGATACGCGTACTGTTTGCCGACGATCATTCCCAGGTGCTGGCCAGTCAGCGACAGGCTTTGCGCTCTTATCGTCAAGATTGGACCATGGAATTTTGTCTAGGTTCACAGCAGGCACTTGAGACACTGGCAACCGATTTATTCGACGTGGTTGTTGCAGGTGCTGACATGAATGGCATCCAAGGTGGTCAGTTACTGGACATCGTAAGCGATCTCTATCCCCACTCGATTCGCATTACGATGGGGAGCCAGTCTGATTATGAAAGGATGTTTAAAGCGGTTCATTCGGCGCATCAATTTCTCTCAAGCACATGTTCTCCAGAGTGCCTCTATCAAGCGATCCAGCGGGCCGTCCATTTGGCAGGACGACTGGGGAATCCTCGGTTGCAAAAACTGGCTGGCCAACTTGACTCGCTTCCATCGTTGCCAAGCATCTATTTGGAATTGGTGGAAGAATTGCGTAATCAAAATGCATCGGTCGAACGCATTGGCGCACTCATCTCAAAGGACCTTAGCATGACCGCCAAGGTACTGCAGTTAGTCAATTCTTCATTTTTCAGCCTCCCCGTCCATGTGAGCAGCGCCTCTCATGCAGCATCTCTGCTAGGTTTGAATATGCTTCGGCCACTGGTGCTTTCTGCCGGTATCTTCCGGCAACTTGAAAATTCTGGAGTGCCTCCAAGTATGCTGGAGAGCACTCTGAACCACAGCATGGCAGTGAGCTGTCTGGCACGACGCTTAGCCGAATCAGCCACCAATCACCAAGAAACGATCGACAATGCGATGATTGCTGGTGTATTACATGATATCGGTAAACTTGTATTGGCCGACAATTTTTGTGACGAATACCAGTCGCTCTGCCAAACAGCGAAAGACTTGCAACTCCCCTTGCGAGTGGCGGAGGTTGAGCGATATGGGGCTACACACGCCAGCGTGGGTGGGTATCTGCTAGGTTTGTGGGGTCTACCGCAGGATATCTTGGAAGCGGTCGCCTATCATCACGACCCGAGTGCCAGCACCTACGAAGCAATTTCACCGCTGACTTTTGTCCACACGGCCAATGTACTCCTGCTCCTGGAGGATGAGGGCAGTGCTTCTGCTCCTTCCGCCGAAATGGACATGGTCTATCTCAAGAAGCTGGGCTTAACAGGGCGTCTTGAGGAATGGAAAAACGTAATGTGTAATGTGTGAAGTTTGATCTGTGATTTTTGATGTTGGATGGATGTACCTAGGCTTGGGCGGCGACCTCAACTCTCATTAAGCCGTCTCCTCGACGTACTCTCCTAGGTAACGTATGATGCGTGACTAGAATGTTCCCCACTCATACATCAAAAGTCATAGATCATAGATCCCCGTTATGTCCCTTTTTGCCAACCTCGAAGCGGACAATCGACGTCAGGCTCAACCGCTGGCTCGCAGGATGCGTCCACAGTCTCTGGACGAATTTTTGGGGCAGCAACATTTTCTAGGTGAGGGCAAGTTGCTGCGGCGGATCATTCAGGCCGATCGACTTACGGCAGTCCTGTTTTATGGACCTCCAGGTACCGGTAAAACGACACTCGCCCATCTGCTCTCTCGAGAAACCAGCTGCCGTTTCCGCCAACTCAATGCAGTGACCAGCGGAGTCAAGGATTTACGTGCCATTCTCGAAGACGCCCGTGACGTACTCTCCACTGAGGGAATGCGGACTCTATTGTTCATTGACGAGATCCATCGATTCAATAAATCACAACAAGACGCCCTCTTGCCAGATGTAGAAAATGGTTCCGTGGTGCTCGTCGGAGCGACCACGGCCAATCCTTTTTTTGCAGTCAACAGTGCATTGGTCAGCCGCAGTCGCGTGTTTGAGTTTCAGCCGCTTGTGGAGGAAGAAATCAAATCGCTCATTCGCCGTGCACTCATGGATCGTCCACGTGGCCTGGGCGATTATCAGGTGAATATGCACGATGATGCGCTTGATTTTCTGGCTGCTACTTGCGATGGCGATGCGCGACAAGCGTTGAGCGCATTGGAAATTGGCGTATTGTCGACCGACTCCCGGCCGGTTGAATTCACTTGTGAATTAGCCGCCGAGGCAGTTCAGCGTAAGGCCATTGTCTACGATCGTGATGGAGACAATCATTATGACTCAGCCAGCGCATTAATTAAAAGTCTCCGTGGCAGCGATCCCGATGCGGCTACCTACTGGCTCGCCCGCATGCTCGAAGGGGGCGAGGATGTACGATTTCTGTGCCGCCGTCTGGTTATTCTTGCCAGCGAAGACATTGGCAATGCCGACCCCCAGGCCCTGGTCCTCGCGGTTGCCACCATGCAAGCCTGCGAATGGGTGGGATTGCCCGAATGCCAATTGGCGCTTGCCCAGTGCGTCACCTACTTAGCCTGTGCGCCGAAATCGAATGCCGCCACTATCGCCATTGGCGAGGCACGCCAGGATGTCCGCGAGCGGCGCACGGTGCCTGTGCCGGTTCATTTGCAGGACAAGCACTACGCTGGTGCCCAACGCCTGGGCCACGGCGAAGGGTACCAGTATTCTCACAATGCGGTGGACGGTGTTGTGGCCCAAGATTACCTGGGAGTAGAGCGTGAATATTATCGGCCTGTTGATCGAGGATTTGAATCAGAATTGGCACAACGCTTGGAGGTGATCCGTAAAAAATTGCGGGCAGACTCTGAGTGATGAGCGAAGAAATGGTTCCTTGGGTTTTAACCCTGTCAGTTATACGTAAGTCGTCATGCATTTCGATCTGGCCCGAAGGCGCACCATGCGATTGCAAAATCAGTCATTCGACGAAT
>JBDOMT010000114.1:0-19533 GCA_039831705.1 Pirellulales bacterium
CCGTGTCGATACTTGGTATGCAGATACTCTGTGCCCCCACCGCAGCCAGGGCCCAGGGGAACAGCCAGCCGTTGCAGTGAAACATGGGCAACGTCCACAAGTATAGACTCTCGGTGGTCAGGCGGTGTTCCAGCGCCATCGCCAGTGCATTGAGATAAGCGCCCCGGTGTGAATACATCACCCCTTTCGGCCGGCCGGTGGTACCGGAAGTGTAGTTGATGGAAATCGTCTCCTCCTCATCGACTAACCACGAATCGACAACTTCGTCCTCACCGGTCGCTAAAAATGGCTCCCATTGGTCGTGGAGATTCCATTTTTGGACACTTGTGGGAATAGCCGCGCATTGGGCCTCCAACTCGGGCGAAAAAAAGAGCAATCGGGCACCCGATTGTTGCACGATGTAGGCAATTTCCCGCTCACTGAGACGCGTGTTCATCGCCACCAGCACACCACCGGCCAGGGGCACCGCGAAATGTGCCAACAACAACGCCTCCGAGTTCCAAGCCAACAGAGCGACCCGGTCTCCATGCTGCAATCCAGCTTTTCGCAGTGCATGGGCACAACGACGAGCACGCCCCCGAAATTCTTGCCAAGTAAATATTTTCGGACCGTCGACCACAGCGACCCGATCAGCGTAGACGTCTCCCGCCCGCTCCAAAAAGTTTATCGGACTGAGTTCCTGCCGATCGACTTGCACACCTTGATCACCCATCGCAGCAACTTCCTCCCTGAGAGTAAGAGACAGCCGACTAAAAGTTGACTTTGTTGATTCGGGACATCTTTACGGTTACCAACATTCGCCCCAATGTAGAAATCTGTGTTAAATCCGTGTAAATCGTGGCTTTTTCAATCATTGCCATTGAACTTACCGCTGTAGCACCAGGAACGTATTAAAAATATCCCCAAAGGCCTCTTGTACTCACCGTCAGGTTAAGTGCACAATAGTGTACATAAGTACACATCCCTGGAAACCTCACTATGCTTGCCAAACTGCACACCTTGTCACCGCTGGGAACCGACGCCTTGCCGGTTGAAGTGGAAGTCGATATTTCGGCCATAGGCCTGTCGAAAGTACTGTTGGTAGGGCTGCCTGAAACGGCCGTGAAGGAGAGCATCCATCGGGTGGAACGGGCGTTGGCGAACTCTGCATTTTGGCTTCCTGATGAGCGAATCGTCATCAATCTGGCCCCTGCCGATCTACCCAAACAGGCCACTTCCTTCGAATTGCCGATGGCGTTGGGCCTGTTGGCTGCCAGCGGTCAGCTTAGCTCGGATCGGTTTAGCGACTATGCCGTCGTCGGCGAACTGGCCTTGGATGGTAGCACTCGTGCCGTCAAAGGCGCATTGTCGATGGCAATGGCAGCTGCAGCCAGTGGCAAGCGTGGTCTGGTGATTCCCGAACAAAACGGGGCGGAAGCCGCTGTCGTTTCAGGACTCGAAGTGATTACCGTCGACAGTCTGACTCAAGCGGCCGGATTTTTCGGAGGCCATTTAGACTTGGCACCGGTCCCCGCGAAAATTGACCAGTTATTCGAAGAGTTGGGCCATTACGATGTCGATTTTGGCGACGTGCGCGGTCAAGAAATGGCCAAACGGGCGTTAACTCTGGCAGCCGCTGGCGCGCACAATCTGCTCATGGTTGGACCTCCCGGTTCGGGCAAAACCATGTTGGCCAAACGGGTACCAACTATCTTGCCTCAGCTATCGGCTGCGGAATCGATTGAAACCACGCGTATTTATAGCGCTATGGGCCGGTTGCCAGAAGGTCGCCCGCTGATGGTCCGCCGCCCCTACCGCGCACCCCACCACACCACCAGCAACGCCGGACTGGTAGGAGGCGGTTCCACCCCGACTCCAGGCGACATCAGCATGGCCCACCATGGCGTGTTGTTTCTCGACGAACTGCCGGAGTTTAATCGGCAAACGCTGGAGGTCCTCCGCCAGCCACTGGAAGATGGCCAGGTAACCATCAGCAGAGCCCTGCGGAGCACCACGTTTCCTGCCAACTTCATGTTAATTGCCTCCTTAAATCCGTGCCCATGCGGCTATCGCAACGATCCGCGCAAAGATTGCCACTGTTCGATCCCTCAGGTGGAGCGCTACATGTCCAAGATCAGTGGACCTCTGCTGGATCGGATCGACCTGCACATCGAAGTTCCGGCAGTACCATTTCAGGAATTTGCTTCCCAACTTGAAGGAACTGACAGCCGCACCATGCGCACTCAAGTGGAACAGGCGCGGCGGCGGCAGGTCGAACGTTTTCATCGCTGGGCATCTAATAACAACAGGGCGATGGGCGTGAATGGTGCATCTGGAGGCAGTGAAGTAACCCACGCCAACGCACAGATGTCCAGCCGACAGTTACGTAAGTTGTGCAAGCTCAGTGGTCCGTGTTCCCGCCTCATGGAAGCAAGCGTACAGGAATTGGGACTCTCGGCCCGGGCCCACGACAAAGTGTTACGCGTGTCACGCACCATCGCCGACGTCGATGATAGCGAAGAGATTCGCGAAGAACACCTCAGCGAAGCAGTCAACTACCGCATGCTCGATCGGCAGTTTTGGAGCTAGAGACCGTATTGGTGTGAGGGCAATTTTGGAATTAGGTGGAATTCTGAAACAGTTGGCCAATTCGCTGTCGCCGCTACGCGGCTAGTTTGTTGCAAAATAATTCCGTGGGCTTACGCCCACGGCTAAACGATTTCGCCGCTACGCGGCTGTTTTGATAGCTGTACTTTGCTGCGAAATGATACCTTGAACGTTCAAAATTTGTGCAAAGACGCGACTATGAACCGTAGGCAAAATACTCACTAGACCGATTTGTCAATATATTTCCACCACGCAGTGGTGAAAGCAATTTGTCATCGTGAGTCAACACTCAGAACAACAACAATCAACCGCGCAGCGGTGAAAGCATTTAGTCGTGGGCGCGATCCCACGGAACTCAACACCAACAAACCTCAACCGCGCAGCGGCGAAAGCGAAGTAAGCAACTATGTCTGGCACCTATTCGAATCTCGTCTATCACATTGTCTTCAGTACAAAAAATCGTTACCGATTAATCACTCATGCCTTAGAAGCAGACCTGTACAAATATGTTGGCGGAATCATTCGGGAAATTGGTGGCGTCTGTCTTGAAATCAATGGCACATCAGATCACGTTCATCTATTAACAAAACTCCCTCCCAAGCTTGCAATATCTAATGTGCTACGGACCATCAAGGCAAATTCATCCAAGTGGGCGAACGAATCAAAACAAGGCCTGCGTAAATTCGGCTGGCAAGATGGCTATGCCTCGTTCAGTGTGAGCAAATCACAAATTCATTCCGTTCAACGATATGTCCGCAAGCAGAAAGAACATCACACTCAAACCGATTTCAAAACTGAATTCATTGAATTGCTTAACAAACATGACGTGGATTACGATGAACGGTACATTTGGAATTGATGTTTACACGGCACCGCTCCTTACTTCCCACTACCCGATCTCTTGCCACGATTTTTGGAGTGCGGGCCAGTTTTTCTGCCATGCCCTTTTCGGTCGGCCCTTTTTTTCTTGCCGTTTTCTGCCTGTCCGGTCATTTCATAGAGGAACCGGCTGGGGATCGTATCGCGCGCTTTGCCCCATTTGCGCCGCGAAAGTGATATCGACAGGGTAAGTCGCTCCTCGGCCCGAGTGACTCCCACGTAACAAAGACGTCGCTCCTCGTCAATCGCAGCACCTTCGACATCCACACTCCGTTTGTGCGGCAAAATCCCTTCTTCCAAGCCCACCATGTAGACATGCGGAAACTCCAAACCCTTGGCCGAATGGAGTGTCATCAGGGCAATGGCATTGTTTTGCAGTTGGTTTTCTTTGTCATCGCTATTGTCCTGGGGTCCCAGAACCAGGTCATCCAGGAATTCTCGCAACGAGGGTTCGGCTGTGTCCTGTCGATAACTGGCAGCCGCATTGACAATTTCTTCGAGCGCGGCAAGACGGGTATCGCGTTCCAACGGATCGGGATACAAGGCGTCGAGTTGCCGCAGGTAGCGTGTGCGATCGATCACCAACTGCACCAGCTTGTCCAAAGGCAAATCATCAACTTGTCGTTGCAACTGCTCGATGAGAAGGCGAAACTCCTGAACTGCTTTACCAGCTTTGGCAGATAAACAGCAGGTGGCGACTGCATCTGGAATGACTTCCCATACGGTAGAGGCCGCACTGGTGGCAGCGCTCAACAATCCTTTGACCGTGGAATTGCCGATGCCCCGTGCTGGTGTATTGATGATTCGCAACAGGGACGGCTCATCGTGTGGATTTTCGATGATTTTCAAGTACGACAACAAGTCACGGACCTCGCGGCGATCAAAAAACGACATACCTCCCACAAGGACATACGGTAAATTTGCCCGTCGCAATTCGGTTTCGAAACTGCGTGGCTGCTCATTGGTACGGCAAAGAATGGCAAAGTCCTGTGCGCGGGTACCAGGCATCGTCAATTGCTGCTGGATATCCACGACAATCGCCTGTGCCTCGGCCGCTTCATCGGGCAGTTGGAGTATTCTCGGCTTCTGTCCTCCTCGACGCGCAGCGCGCAATACTTTGTCATGCCGATTGCTGTTGAAAACGATGAGCCGATTGGCATAATCCAAAATTGCTTCGGTAGAACGATAGTTATCTTCCAACCGCACCACGATGGCTTCCGGCCAATCGCGTTGAAATTTCAGAATGTGTTCCACTTCTGCACCGCGCCAACCATAGATCGATTGGTCGTCGTCCCCCACCACGCACAAGTTGCGATGGCCCATCGCCAAGCCCTTGACGATAAGGTACTGACTGGCATTGGTATCTTGGTATTCGTCAATCATCACGTGATCGAACCGATCCGCTTCTTCGCGACGTACCGCCGGATACTTGGCGAACAATTGCTCGGTGAGGAAAAGCAAATCATCAAAATCGACCATTCCTTTGGCTTTGAGATTGCTTTGGTAACGGCGATAGGCGGCCGCCGCTAAGTGCTCGCGATCCGATTCGGCATTGGAAGCCGCCTGGCCGGGCATGATGGAATGCATCTTCCAGCCTCCCACAATCGCCAAAAAAACGCCGGGGCGCAAGGTCGCGTCAGCCACACGAATTTCGCGCAGAGCCCCACGCGCCTCCGACTCCTGATCCCCCCGGTCACAGATGGTAAACCGTTCCGGATAGCCCAGATGTTGAATGTGGCGACGAAGAATCCGCACGCAAAGTGAATGAAACGTAGATATTTGCGGCCTAGGACCGCGCGATTTACGTTTTCTTCCGATCTTGAGCAGTGCCCCGGCCCGTTGCTGCATTTCGCCAGCCGCTTTGCGGGTAAAAGTAACCGCCAAAATCCGCTCGGGGGACGTGCCTCGCCCAATGAGCTCAGCAATACGATGGGTCACCACCCGGGTTTTGCCAGTTCCCGCACCCGCCAGCACCAACATGGGCCCAGAAAGCTTGCGAACCGCTTCGCGTTGAGGAGGATTGAGGCCAGGAGGCATAAATAGTTGGGAGTTGCTAGGCGCGAGTTGGTAGTTGGGCAAGTTTAGAGAGATCAGGCGGGGCTTTTTACCTCCTACGGATGGTAACGAGAGATAGCCCACTGGGGAAGATCCAGCCACGAACCATACATGCGCCTAACAACTTGCGCCTAGCGCCTCCCCTGCCCTTGACGCTAACATGCTTGCAGCATTACACTTCGGAGCTGTGGGATTCATATTTTTTGACCTTTGTACGCCACGACACAGCCCCTTATTGGTCAGCGGACAGCCCTTTTTAGTCACCGGACAAGCAGTCACCATGAAATCAGAACACCGTCACGATTTGGAAACCAATTGGCTGGCCCACCATCTGGCGGTTTGGATTGAGCAATTAAAGCCACATACTACCAAGTTGTTGTTGGCGGCGGGAGTCGTGACAGGCTTGCTGGTAGTCGTCTCGATCAGCTCCTCGGTAGATGCGTCGAAAAGCAAGGCAGCCTGGGAAGCCTACGCTTTGGCGGTCAATTCAACCGATCCCGAATTGATGCAATTGCAACAAGTGGCCGAGGAATTTCCAGACACGACCATGCAAGAATGGGCCTATGCCACATGGGCTGACCGTCAGTTAATGATTGCGTCCAGTCGCTATTTGATCGATCGAGAAGCGGCCCGAGAGCGTCTGCGTAAAGTCCAGGGAAAATACGAATTCATCGTCAATTCGGGAGATCCGCAAATACGTGACCGAGCGCACTTTGGGCTGGCACGTGTCTATGAAATGCTGGATCAACTGGATAAAGCGAAAAATGAATATGCGTTGGTTCAAGGCGATCTGTTCAAGCTCGCCGAAGAACGTACCGACCAACTTAAATCGGATGCAGTACAGCAATCTTGCAAGTGGCTGGCGACGGTCGAATTGCCCTCACGCAATACGTTAAACGGCACCTCTTTGCCTGGAGCAGGTTTGTCGACTCAGGGCTTGCCCGGTAAACGCCCGCCTTTTGAGGCTTTCTCTCCGTCGATCGGCAGCGACGGACTGTCGCAGAAATCTATCGAAGAATTACTCGGAGGCACTGCTTCTTCTGAGCCAGAGGGGCCTTCTGAACCAGAGGGCACCGCTCCGACCGAAACCGATAGCCAGGGCCAGGAGAATAAAGAAAACGGTGAAAATCTGGAGGGAGATCAAGCTGACGGGGCAGAGTCGTCGGATCAACCAGCCCCATCGGACAATCCTACGTCGTCGGACCAACCGTGAATGGCCACCGCCAAGATGCTGGGAATGACGAGCCAGCGACTGGCAATGCCGATCACTTCCAGGTTCCCATCACCACTGACAAGCAACGTCTTGACGTTTTTCTAGCGTCTCAATACCCACAAGTCAGCCGGGCTCGCATTCGCCGTGGAATCGATGACCATTTAGCCACCGTCGACGGCAAGGTGAGGAAAGCCTCCTATCGAGTCGCCGCGGAACAAAGCATTCTGTTTACACTCCCTTCACCTCCTCCAGACGGTCCCCAGCCTGAACCGATTGCACTGGAGTTGCTCTATGAAGACGAAGTGATGGCGGTCGTCAACAAGCCCTCCGGCATGGTCGTCCATCCGGCCAAAGGTCATTGGTCAGGGACCATGGCCAGCGCCCTGGTACACCATTTTAGCCAGCTCAGTAGCACCGGTGGAGCAACTCGCCCCGGCATTGTCCACCGGCTCGATCGTGACACCAGCGGTGCGATCGTGGTGGCCAAAACCGATGCGAGCCATGAAAATCTGGCACGCCAATTCCAAGCTCGTACCGTGCAAAAACAATACGTAGCAGTCGTTCGAGGTAGCATGGGCCCAGACCGTGACCAAATCGACCAGCCGATCGGCAACCACCCTTCGCAACGACAAAAAAAAGCCATCCGGAGTGGTCACCCATCGAGTCGCTCGGCCCAAACCTTCGTGGAAGTACTCGAACGATTCCCGGGACTCACGCTGGTGCAAGCATTCCCCAAGACCGGACGAACGCACCAAATCCGATTGCATCTAGGCCACTTGCGCTGCCCTGTCCTGTGCGACAAACTCTACGGTGGCCAGTCTCGATTGACCCTTGGGGAACTACGGACTCTCTGCCATGCTCCCGATTTAGCAGCTGAGTTGCCAGCCGAACATTGCCTCCTCGAACGGCAAGCCCTGCATGCCCAGCGAATCGCGATCGCACACCCAACCACCGGCGCGGCGATGGAATTCACGGCGCCTCTGCCGGCAGATCTGGAGCAGTTGTTGAAGATTTTACGCGACGTGCCGTAGTTCCCTAATGCCAGAAGGGAACTCAGCCCAACCCTGCACTGCACAAAACACAGGTGGCAGCGACAGTCGTTCGGAGTTGGCGTTGCTACTGAGTTAGCTTTTTCGAACGTTTGTCGGTGCCACCCACGAGCTTCGAAATACATTCATTCAACATTGAGTTGATATACATTCTCTACTGAAACACCGTCTTCATCAGATCGCCGGTCCCCAGTGGTCGCGGGCTGGTTAACAGCTCACCTGCCGGGTATCCGGCGGCCTGTCCCAAGTAGCGGGCTGCCGCATCGAGACGTGCGAACAGGTATTCCTTTTCTGGCGGAAATTGCGTGGCGTAGCAACGAACCGCTGATATTTTTTTTTGCAGAGTTCGGCTGATATCCACCACGACATGACCAGGCGCGGGTGGTGGTTCCAGCCGATTGAAAGCCAACGTGTAACTGAGCTGTGCTGCAATAGTGTGCGGTGGCAGGTTGTCGAACTGATCGTCCCATTTACAAAGTCGCGAGTAAAAAACGGCCGCATCGGTGATCTGCATCGCTTGCCAGTGGTCGGGAGAAGCCATCGTGGTTTTCTCACCCAAGCCCAGCACCAAGCGCGGACGCCATTTACGGAATTCTGTTGCCAACAGAATGCGTGCCTCGTAGGAATCGAACAATTTTCGGTTGGGCAGATCGAGGGTAATACGTACTGGTATTCCCAATTTTTCAGCCGCCGAACGGGCTTCGGCCAAGCGTACCTCCGGCCCCGGAGAACCTGGCGTCGGCTCGCCATCGGTCAGATCGATAATACCTACTCGATAACCTTGCTCCACCAACCGAGCCAGGGTGCCGCCACAACCTATTTCTACATCATCGGGATGAGCCCCCACCGCAACCACATCAAGCTGGTTACGATCGAGTTGTTCGGACGACTGCTGAGAATCATCCTCTGGGGTTGGATTATCCAAGTTAATTTCTCCTGCCAGAATGATCAGTCTGTTGGCGTGTGGGCATATTGGAAGTTATAATAAGGAGGCGCTAGTTGCTAGGCGCGAGTTAAAAAGAAGAAATTCTGAATTCGCAGCACATCACTGAAATATGGCTTAGATCGGGAGTTTTTTATGCAACGTTTCATCTTCATGGGTTTAGCTGCCCTGGTAGCAATCCTCATGACCTTCGGATCGGTTGCTAGTAGTACAGCCAAGGCAGCACCGCTGAAAAAGCCGGTTGCCATCGACAAAACCCTCCTTGCAGATACCAGAAACACAAAATCCACGGCGGAAGTCCTGACCACGTCGTCAAACTATCTGGCTGCAATACAACGGGGTGACGGCAAGATGGTTGCCGCGTTCTGGATGGCCGAAGGCATTTACATCGATAGCCTGGGACAATCGCACCCTGCGCGTGAATTAATTGCCCAAGAGTTCTCTGATTCTGACACTAAGCAAAACCTTACTGGCGATAGCGATAGCGATAGACAACTCGATTTGCCGAAGCCTGGAACGATTCACATGGTCACGCCAAATGTGGCCTTGGAACGTGGCTCCACCCTGCAAAGAGATGCCAATTCGGCCGAGGCGGTGAAGATCCATTTCCTGGCGGTTTGGGTCAAACAGGACAAGCATTGGCGGCTGAACTATATCCAGGAAACGGCGGGAATTCCAGCTACGTCGGGCCAGGTTCATTCCAGCCCTGCCGGCCTGAATAAACTAGAGTGGATGGTTGGCCAATGGATCACTCAGGGGACCGAGTCGGTGGCCCAACTCTCGGTAAGTTGGAGCGAAGACAAAAAATTTCTGGTGCAAATTTTCAAGGTCGAACGACCAGGCCAAAAACAAATTCATGGTGAACAGCGGATTGCCTGGGATCCTGTTGGCAAAGCAATTCGCTCCTGGATCTTCCGCGCCGATGGTGGCTTCGCCGAGTCGAATTGGAGCCAAGAGGGAGATACCTGGGTCGTGAAAACTCAAGGCGTCCAAGCGAGTGGGGCTAAAACCAGTGCGGTCAATCTATGGGCTCCCGATGGTCCCGATCGATGCTGGTTCAAGTCGGTACGATTGACCCAAAACGAATCCTCTACGGATGGAGAAGAGCGAGATGAAGTGCTTTTGCAGTTCCGAAGAGTGAAAAGCAAGGATTGAGGAGTGTGAAAAACCAGAACTTCCATTACGTATTTCTCAAAGTGGTAGAATTTATAACCCCGAAGGGGTTGATATAGCACACGGGCGTGTACAGAGAAAGCATCACTTTGTTACCTCCTGTTCAATTAATTCAATGTAATATTGTTCCGAGTTATCCTATGAATAGTTTTCGATCGATCGCCTGGCTCAGCCTAACTATCTGTGTATTCACTGCTACGACCGCCACTCTATCGGCAGCAGAAACGGCTGTCGACAAGCGCACCTTTACGGCTTCTGAACAAGCAGCACGGAAAATAATTCTCGACAGTGCCCATTGGCGAGAGACTCGGGCAAAATTTAAACAGTGGCTTTCGGTACAATCGGTTTACGATTCGCAGCAACTCGTCCGCCAGGAAAACGACCTCAAACAGCACATTGGTTCCCTGTCGGCCGCAGAATTGCAGCAATTTCTGGATGCCATGGACGAGCGTCTGGATGTCTTGTTAAGCCCTGGAATGGATCAGGCTCGCACTTGGGTAGATCATTACTACACCGAAAAAGCCCAGCGCAAAATGGCAAAAAAATTGGGCGTCGAACAGCCTCTTAAAATGACCGGGAGTCAGTTGACGGCGGCTCTAGAACGCTTTCAGGAACAACGAGCGTCTGCATCGCAGTCGTCGGCTGCCTTCAATCGTGTACGGCAAAGCCAAACCAAATCCCTCAACACATACCGTGCTCAAGAGCGATCTGCCCAAGCCAAATCTCGCTCCTCCCAACGCAGCGCATCATTCAGTAAACACGCACCCGTAAAAAAGCGTCAGCAGCAAACTCGCTACCCCAGCAGCAGCTATACGAATGGTTGGCGCGGTTGGGGTGGATGGTAGTAAGTTGAGTGTTGAGTGTTGAGTGTTGAGTGTTGAGTGTTGAGTGTTGAGTGTTGAGAAATCAAGCTTTTTCCTGACCTCTGACCACTATTTTCTGACAGCTAACCCGCCCGCCTTCCAACCGAATCCTGCCGGCGGCCAATTGCCGCAGGACTTGTGGATAAACTTCTTTTTCGGCCTCAAAAACGCGTTTCGCCAAAGTGTCGACTGAGTCATCTTCAAAGACGGGGATGGGCTGCTGCCAAATAATCGGCCCACCGTCGTATTGGTTGTCGACAAAATGAACCGTCACCCCGGTCACCTTCACTCCCGAGTCCAAAACGGCCTGATGCACATGCTGGCCATACATCCCCTGGCCGCAAAAAGATGGAATCAGCGAAGGGTGGATGTTCAAGACACGGCCCAAAAAATCATCTGGCAAAGGGGCCAGTTTCAAAAATCCAGCCATGGCTACGTAATCGACTTGAGCCTGTCGACAGGCGCCAAACAGGGCATGGCCGTAGGCTTCGGCTGTGTTGTAGTTGCTGCGCAAAAAAACCTGTGACTCAATGCCCGCATTACGAGCATGCTCCAGGCCACCTGCCTGAGAGTTACTGGAGAGCACCAGGGGAATCTCGACAGGCAGTTTATCCGCCGCGCTGAGTTCAATGAAATTTTTCAGTGTACGACCGCCGCCCGAGATGAGCACCGCCAGACGCAATTGCTTTTTTTCCTGATTCATCGTGCCTCCTTCAAAGCACTCAGCTACTACCTGAAGTCATTCAATACGAGGGTGGCACCGACAGTCGTTCGGAGTAGACTTTGCCTGCGAGTAGACTTATACGAACGATTGTCGGTGCCACCCTAATATATCAATAAACTATGCCATACGAATCTTGGAGAATGTTTGCGAATCCAATTCTGTCACTTTATCCGTTATCCACGCAAGCATTGTCCAAGTTCGGCCTGGCGTAATAAACTATGGCAATAAACTTATAGCACTCTGACGTAAAGCTCCACCTCGTGACTGCCTACACTTACTTGATGCGGTTGGCATTCGGGCAATGGCTCCAGTCCGATGGAGTTGGCCAGCGTTTCTCGACAGATATAGTCTGCGTGCGAAGTGACCGCGGTGATAACTTGTGGCGATTCGCTCACCCCACCCACTTCAATGCGATCGGTGAATTCACAGCCAAGCTCCTTGCGCAAATCCTGGATCGTGCGAACCAGATCGCGCGCGACCCCTTCGGCAATCAGTTCCTCCGTCAACTCGGTGGCCAGCACCACAACCACCCCCTGATCGTTGGCCGATGCCCAACCGGGTCTGGCCTTGAGTCGAATTTCAATTTCCTCGCGCGACAATTCAACCTCTTGCCCATCGATGGTGAGATTGACAAAACCATTGTCTCGAATGTTGGCTAGCAATTGTGCCCCACTATGCTGGCTTAACTCCTGCTTGAGTCGCGGCATGAGCCGGCCCAGCTTGGGACCCAGAAGTTTGAAATTGGGCAAGACTTCGTGTTCTACGAATTTGTCTGGCTCGTCACTAAATTCAACCCGTTTTACGTTCAATTCGTCGGCAATCACACTGGCGTGCTGCTCAAGCCACGGTTGGTGCAATGTATCGACTAAAATCACCTCTACCCGGGCTAGCGGTTGGCGGACTTTCAGTTGCTCGCTGGCCCGCGCCTTCCGGCCCAGGGACGAAATATGCCGCACCAAATTCATCCGCACCGAGAGTTGTGAGTCGATCGCTTGACGACTCTCGGTTACCTCCGGATAGTCGCACAGATGGATACTCTCGGGAATTCTGTCCCCAAACCCTTGGGCTGCCAGATTTTGCCACAACGTTTCAGCCAGGAACGGCACAAAAGGAGCCACCACTTTGGCCGTGGTGATCAGGCATTCGTACAAAGTCCAGTAGGCGTCCAGTTTTTCCGCGGCCCGCTTATCATTAGACCAAAACCGATCGCGGCTGCGGCGAACGTACCAATTGGAAAGCGCGTCAACATAATGCGTTATCCGCCCGCAGGCAGCGTAGCTGTCGTAGCTATCCATGAAACCTATGACCTCGGCAACCATGCTGTAAAGTTCGCTGAGAATCCAGCGGTCCAATTCACTCCGCTCCTGCAGAGGTCGATAGGTGGGGGCCGCCGACAAATCGTCTGCCGTGAGTTGTCCGCACATTCCAGTCAACTCATCCGCAGGAAAGAAATGATCGATGTTGGCATAGATGGTGAAAAAACTGGTTACATTCCAGAGCCGCAGCAAAAACTCGGGAATACTCTCCTTGATTGCCTGTTCACTGTAACGGATGGAAGTCCAAGGAGGCTGGTTGGCAAAAAAATACCAGCGCAGGGTATCGGCCCCATAGGTATCAAAAATTTCACTAGGCGCGAGATAATTGCGCTTGCTCTTGGACATCTTCTGTCCATCTTCTCCCAACATCAGCCCCAGCACGATGCAGTTCCGATAGGGGTGTGGAAAAGTGGAAGGCGGAGAGCCTAAAGCGGAGTTCGATTCAGCATCCTCTTCATTCCGCTTTCCACTTTCCGCTTTCTGTCCTCCAAAAAGCAGCGTACTGATGGCCAACTGGCTGTAAAACCAACCACGGGTCTGATCGAGCGCTTCACTGATGAAATCGGCGGGAAATTGGTCTTCAAACTGTTCTCGGACAGGCCCTTGTTGCTGCCCCCGATACCCCCACTGGGCAAATGGCATCGCCCCACTGTCGTACCAGCAGTCGATGACCTCTGTTACTCGCCGCATTTTGGCGCCGGGTGCGAATGGCGAATCGTAGGTTAGCTCATCGATGTATGGCTTATGGACGCGCAAATCATCTGGCAATTCTGGATTGGCCCGTTTGGCCTCTTCCCACATCTGGGTACCCGTAATTCCCGGTTTGGCCAACAGTTCGTCGTAACTGTCGATGGCCTCCTTTTGTGCCGTTTCGTCGCAGACCCAAATCGGTAAAGGGGTGCCCCAATAACGTTCGCGCGAGAGGGCCCAGTCAACATTCGAAGCCAGGAAATTGCCAAAACGGCCATCCTGAATGTGATCCGGCATCCAATTGATCTTGGCATTATTCGCCAGCATCTGCTCTTTGAATTGCTTGGTGCTGATAAACCAACTCTCGCGCGGATACTGTATCAGTGGGTCCTGATCGGCGCGCCAACAGAATGGATAATCGTGGTTAACCTGCTCTTGATGAAAAAGCAAACCGCGTTCGCGCAGGCAGCGGTTGATCGGTTTGTCACAATCCTTCACCCACTGTCCGGCGTATTCGGGCATATCCTGAGTGAACTTGCCATCGGGTCCTACCGCACAGATCAGGTCAGGCCCTTCTCCAGCAACAAATCGGGCTTGTTCCGCTTGCAGCACCTCGTAGTCTACCTCGCCAAAGGCTGGAGCCTGATGCACCAATCCGGTGCCGCTTTCGAGGGTAACAAAGTCCGCCCCAATCACACGCCAGGCCTGGTGCTGTTGAGTGCCCTCCCCATCCGCATGCGCCTTGAGTGTTCCGGTTTGATCGCCCTGGTTGCGATAGAAACAATCAAACGGTGGTCGATAGCGACGGCCAATCAACTCGCTTCCCAGGCAAGTTGATTCCACTTCTAGTTCGCATTTTACTTTGCCAGCGATGGTTTCGACCAGATCGGCGGCAATGATCAAGCGCATGCCACGGTCGATGGGATTGTTGGAATTTGGCTGGACTTTTGTATCTTCTGGCTCCGTATCTCCCGGCTTCGTATCCTCTTGCTCCAAATCTCGACAAACCACCGTGGCGTAGGTCAGTTCGGGATGGACTGCGGCAAATTGATTGGAAGGGAGTGTCCAGGGAGTTGTGGTCCACACCAACAGTGAAGTACAAGTTTCCTGGCCCTTATCATCCAACAAGGGAAAACGCACGTACACACTGGGATCGGCCACTTTGCGATAACCTTGCCCGACCTCGCCGGCGGATAGCGCCGTTCCCCCCTGAGCCCACCACCAAACAATTTTATGTCCCTGGTAGAGCAATCCTCGATCAAACAAATTTTTCAACGACCACCAGACACTCTCCACATAACTTTGGTGGTAAGTGACATACGCATCCTTCATGTCGACCCAAAACCCGAGCCGTTCTGTCAGTTGTTCCCACTCACGCATGTAACGCCATACGCTCTGTTGACACTTCTGAATGAACGGCTCCACACCGTATGCTTCGATTTCTTCTTTGGAATGGATCCCCAGCTCTTTGCAGACCTCCACCTCAACCGGCAAACCGTGCGTATCCCAGCCAGCCTTACGCACGCAGCGCTGGCCGCGCATGGTGCGATATCGAGGAAACAGGTCTTTGATGGAACGCGTCAGACAGTGCCCAGGATGAGGCATGCCGTTGGCCGTCGGCGGGCCTTCATAAAACACAAACGGCTTGGCATCAGCGCGCAGGGCAAGTGACTTTTCATAGATGCCACGGCTTTTCCAGAATTGCCCGATGGCCAGCTCTCGTTCTGGAACACTGCACAGATTGTCGTCGGTAGGAAACACGATGTTTAGATGTTTATTAGTGGGCAGGAGGCAGGAGGCAGGGGGCAGGAGGCAGGGGGCAGGGGGCCGTAACAAAAGCGGAGAGCGGCAGGACTTCTTCCGCTTTCCGCTTTCCGCTTTCTGCTTTGTACAGTTTTACTTTTTATCACCATCGAATTTATCGGGAAATTCCTGATCTTCGGGCATATCGTCGTCCCAATCTTCCTCAAAGTCGTCGTCGAATTCGTCGTCGAAATCATCGTCGAAATCATCGTCGTCAAAATCGTCAAATGGATCATCTGCCTCTATCGACAGAACCATGCGTCCCGACTTCCCATCGACGTCGGTCCCAATAATGGGGGCTCCATCCACGATTTCCCGTGGATTGCCAATAGCATTCCGTGGATTGCCCAAAATAGCCAGTTGATCATTTTCCTGTAACATGGATAGGGTGCTCATCTTCACAACCTTTTCTTGGTCCAATATATCTGCTAAACCGGCTTCTTTGCTAGCAACCCCTGCGTGCCAGTCCCCACCAGAATCTCGGATTTTCCCCGACAAGGGGCCCGCTTGTCAAGGAAGGAAACTTTTCTCTGCAAGCTGAAGTTGGCCGTATGGTCAGAACAGGCTAAACTGGCGCGATTGTGGCTAAGCCCGAATATTTCATAAACATTCTGCTACGAGTCCGAATAGCACTGCGTCTGCTGCGTTAGCTGGGTTTACTAGACTACGAGGTACTTTGGGTGTGCTCAAGTATAGACAATACGTTCCGCACCCAAATCACCGTTTGCCTTGCAGCCACAGCACTCTTCGACCTCTCGTAGACCAAAACAAGTTTCGGTGCCCAAGTTTATGAAATATCCAGGCTAGGCATACCTAACCCCCAAAGCCACCGCCCGAACTGCACGCAAGGAGGCGTACTATGTCTCAAAAACCGACTCACCCCTCTCTACGCTTCGTCCACTCCAGCGACTTGCATCTGGAACGTCCTTTGGGTGGAGTAGCGGAAGTTCCCGCTCGGCTGCGTGATTTATTCCTGGAATCCCCCTATTTGGCTGCTGAGCGGGTATTTGAAACGGTATTGTCTGAGAAGGCCGACGCCTTGCTGCTCGCTGGCGATGTGGTCGATGTCGAACAGGCGGGCCCACGGGCTGCTCTGTTCCTGATCGACCAATTCCAACGACTTGCCGATCACAATATTCCCGTCTATTGGGCATGTGGTCTTGCCGATCAGCTCACCGATTGGCCAGCACATGCCAAACTGCCCCAAAATGTCATCCGTTTTCCTGCGGGTCAAGTCAATAACATCCTCTGCCAACGTGACGAAAAAACCATCGCCCGCATCCAAGGTATCAGCCGCAGCCCTGGAGCGGCTCTGGATGATAGCCAATTTCATCGCGATGCGCACGGATTGTTCACCGTAGGCATATCGTATGAAACGTCTGCTTCGGCAGGGACTGAAGGGGATCGACTTCACTACATGGCATTAGGCGGACAGCACCGCCGTCAAACCGTAGATCAATCGCCCGGATTGGCTCACTACTGTGGCACTCCCCAGGGACGTACTCCCGACGAATCGGGGCCCCACGGTTGTACGGTCGTTCAGGTTGATGAAACGGGCCACGTAAAAACCCGCTTGGTGCCAACCGATGCGGTCCGTTGGCTGACGGAAACCATCGAAATCACCGCGAGTACCGACGAATCGGGTCTGCTGAACCAGTTTTTGAAACGGACCGACCGCTTACGCGAAAAACATGCCGGGCCAGAATTGCTTATTACCTGGCAGATTGTTGGCAGCGGTCCTTTGCTGACTCAGATGCATCCTGGCGGTTTGGCGGGTCGGCTGCTCGAAACGCTGCGTGAAAGGCAACAGGATAACGAAAAAGGTGTCTGGAGCGTGGCCATCCTCTGCGACGCTGCGCTCGATGTACCTGCCGAGTGGTACGACCAGGAAACGATCCTGGGAGATCTGCTGCGGCAAATTCAGCGAATGGAAAACGAAGACGACATCTCTCTGCAGCTCGCTGATTTTCTTCCTGATGAGCTGCGAGACCATTACTCTGAAACCACAAAACACGAGGACGTTAAGTCCGGAAATGGTACGCAGTCAAAACACTCGATAGAAAATCAACTTTCGCAGCTGGTAGAAATCGAAAATCACCTGCAGCGGAAAATTTTACTGCGAGAAGCAGCCAAATTAGGTATCGATTTAATCACGATCGAAGACAGACCATGAAAATTAATGACTTGAACATCGAAGGATTTGGTGTTTGGCACAACTTGGACCTGCCCGGAATCTCCTCCAAGCTAACCGCCTTTTATGGTGCCAACGAAGCTGGCAAAACTACCCTGATGCAGTTTGTCCGCGGAATCCTTTACGGCATATCGCCCGAACGACGTCAGCGTTACCTGCCACCTCAAGAAGGAGGTCGACCTGGTGGCTCCATGACGATCGATGATTCTGGGCAGCATTTTAGCGTAATGCGAATCGCCGATCGAGGCCCCAACGACATGGGGCGAGTGACGATCACTTCGAAAGGCAACCAATTCAGCTCGACCGATTCCCAAAATGCGGACAAGCCAATTTCCGGGGATCGCCTGTTGCGTGAAACGTTGGGCGAAGTGGATGAGCAGACATTCAACAACCTATTCGCCATTGGATTGGGGGAAATCCAACGTTTGTCGACCCTCAGCGGGACCCAGGCAGCCCAGTCCCTCTATCGACTCACCTCAGGACTCGATCGGGTAAGTCTCTTCGATATTATCCAAGGCTTGCGTGAATCTCGCCATCAGTTGATTCACCAAATCATCCCCCAATCCGCAGCGAAAACAACCGCAACAAAACCGATCGAACTCCGATCCGCGCAAGCCGCTCCATTGACGGCGCTGGTTACCCAACGCGATCGGCTAAAGGCACGCATTGACGAACTGAAAGAGCAAAACCGTCAGTGGTCGCAATGGTCGGTTCAACTTGAAGAATTCGATCGCCAAATCGAAGCAACGGAAGCTCTCTTGAACGAGCGTCAACACGCGGCTCGAACCATCGAAATTGCGGTCGGATTAAAAACCAACTGGCGTCGTCGGGCCAAATTGTCTCATCTCATTCAGCAACATCATGGCGCAACTCTGCTACCGGAGAACGCCATCGACCGGCTCGAAACGTATCAGGAAAAAATAGCCGGTCACCAACGTGAGGCAGACATCCTGCAAGGCCAACGATCTCAGTTAAGTGATGAAATAGAAAACCTCGACATCAATCAACACCTGGTACAGCATGCCAGCCGAATCGAAGCTTTGGGGGAACAGCGGGACTGGCTTCAGGCCTTAGAACGACAGGCCGAACGACTCACCGAAGAGGCTGAAGAAAGCCAACAGCGGCTGACCAGCGAGCAAGCCCGATTGAGCAGCTCTCTGGGGATCTCCGACAACCCAACTGCTCTGCGTACATTGAGTGAACGGGATCTCAAGAACCTGCGCCCACAAATCCAGGCACTGCAAAGAACCCAGCAGCAAGTGGATCAGGCACAGCAAGAACTGGCTGACCTCAGCCAAAATGAGCAGTCACTCCAACTGCAACTTGAATCGACTTCCACCTCGGGAGAACAGCATGGCTTGCCCATGGATGTTCAGGAAACCAGCGATCTGGTCGCCAACATGCGCAAGCGACTACAGGTGGAACAACGGATTGAGCAAGCTCAGGCCCACATGGTGGAAATGGAAGGTCAAAGCCACGAGTTACTTGACGAACAGGTCATGCCACTGTGGCTCTTTGGACTGCTATTGAGCGTTTTTATCCTGGGATCTTTGATGATTGGACTCTGGCTGATTGTCCCATCCTCACCTCTGGGTCAATACGGAGGGTTGTTTGCACTGCTGGGAATTTCCGGAGCCGGCTTCAGTTGGATGTTCAAATTTTTCGCGGAAGATGCAGCCGCCGACCGACTCGACGCCTGCCACCGGCAAATTGAAATCGCGGAAAAGCAATACCAGGACGGCCTGCGCGAAAAAGAAAAACTTAATAGCACTCTAACCTTGGTGGATGGCTCGGTGGTGTTGCGTTTGCAGGCAGCCGAACGACATTTGGCAACTCTTGAAAATCTACTACCCGTCGCCACCGAACGTAAAGTGGCATCGCATGAAGCGTCCGGCGCCCGCCAGCGTTTACAGATGGCTCAACAGAAGTACGATCAGACTTTGGAAGAGTGGAAAACCAAGATGGTTGCCCTCGGGTTGCCTCCCGAACTCGACCACCGTCTGCTCACGGACGTTACCGATCGCTATGGCAAATTGTCGGTCCTGGAG
>JBDOMT010000145.1:0-4320 GCA_039831705.1 Pirellulales bacterium
CCCGCTTTGCACGGTATCGAAGTACGCTTCCGTAGCCTAGTTCTACTGAAGTGATCGCCTGAAGACGAGGGTTTTTAGATCCCCGTAGGAGACAATAAATGCTTCACAGCATTCTCTACCCCTCTAACGACTGCCAGACCCGCCAAAGCCTCCTCCACTAGGAGGTGCTGCGTAACCGTTGGAAGCAGCAGGCTGACTGTAAGCAGTGCCTGCACTGCAGGACCCCCCGTTACAGCTACCACAAGAACCGCCTGCACAGCCTCCTCCAGCGGCTTGACATCCACTTAATACCGCCACGGTCAACAACCCCATTGCAAATAGACAATTTTTCATAAGCATGTCATAGAACCTTTCCCAATGGGTAACTCGGATTTCCTTCACCTAAGCAAAATACCTATCGACCATCTCGAGTTCTCCAATGTGTGAGGCAGCACACGGTTCAAGAAAACGGTATCATTTACATCCTTCCCTCTAACTTCTCACATCAAACATTTTTTCTGTCATGCTACATTTGAAATCTACCACCGAGGACCGTTGGCTTACTCAGGTCGATGAGCACCTGGAAGAAATGCTCATCGACCATGCACACTGCGAAAAAAAAGCTGCTGGCACCGCGCTCAATTTGATTTTCGCGTACGTCGAAAATCTTGACCTCTGCAAGGAAATGACTGAAATAGTCAACGAAGAACTGGACCATTTCCATCAAGTCATCGATCTCTTGAAACGTCGAAACATACGTTTTCGACGATTGAAACCGAGCCAATATGGGCGCAAACTGAATGACTTGACTCGAAAACAAGAGCCCGCACGTGCAGTCGATCGTCTGCTGGTGGCCGGGCTTATCGAAGCCCGATCCTGCGAACGTTTTAGCCGGCTTGCCGACCACGTTGGCAGCCAGGCTGTCCCAGACCTGGAGTTGGCCAACTTTTATCATGGCCTGTTTGAATCGGAGGCGCGACATCACAGCACCTATACCAGGCTGGCCATAGATTTTGCTTCTGAAGCAGAGGTCATGGAACGGCTGGACGAACTGGCCACCTTGGAAGCTGAAATCATTGGCAGTGGAGAAGATTTACCCCGCATGCACAGTTAGCCCGTTTGTTTACCCTCTTGCCATCTCCAAGCCAATGTGCCATGTTTTCAGGGACACTCGTGCTTTCAGAGACACACGGGCCGAAGTGGCGGAATTGGCAGACGCGCTAGACTCAGAATCTAGTGCCCGTAATGGGCGTGGAGGTTCAAATCCTCTCTTCGGCACTTAGTCTGGCCAAAACGAACTTGGATAGTTGCTGCGAGTTGCCGGTTTTTCTTGGTTAAGTCTGAGTCCGCAGCAACTTTCAAAGATTCGTTTGGCAAGGGTCACGATAATGACCTGTGTGGATTTGGAGAATTCGGGGACAGCATCACATTGGTAAACGCCGACCGTCTGAATTTTTTGCTTCCTCCACAACTGCACACACCCCTCTTTAGAGGGGCTGTATTCTAGTCTCAAACAAGGCTCTCGCAACCGCTAAACTTAACCAATTCCATGTATTATAAAGCTAAAAATTGTATTAATCCCAAACTCCCACAGAACCATCTCGCTTACCCTTACCTCCTCCCTCAACAGCGAAACCTGAACTAGCCTTGAGAAAATCTTTGCTTTTTCAGAACAAATTCCTTGACACCCCAGCTCACCCAAGATTACATATGTGGCATGCAGGGGGGCGGTAAGTGCAGTCTCCAGCAACACATTATCTGGCCCAATCAGAAACGATAAGCAACGATTTCCCAAGCATGGAGTGCTGATCTAATGGGTACGAGACAACTTTGTTACTTGCTTCCCTCGTGGAGCTGCCTTTTCGCTGTTAGCGGTTGCACTGGCCTTTCAGGTTCAGCTTTTATCTGCGGCCTCCCTGCAAATACAATTCACGGGGTTAGACATCGAGTACGATGGCACCCTACTCACCACGACTGGTGGCGTTGATCCACTCACCACTGTGGCTCTTCTCGTAGATGGGTCTTCAGTTGGAACTTTGGTCGCTCCCGCCGATGCTATCTCTGCCGACCTCGCAATCGAGGTGACGGACATTCCAGTTGGTGGAGGCAGTGGATCCACTGCCTCCCCTGCCGGCAGTTTAGCACTGGGCTTGGCCGGCGGTGGTTTGGAACTCTCTCTGGATGATGCATCCGTAATCTACTTGTCAACGGGTTTTGTTGACTTCGTCTTCGCTGGTGCGTTGGCATCAATCGATGGCCAGGACTTGCCTTTCGGTCTCGTGATAGGCGATCCGGTCAACATTTCGTTCTCCGCTCAAATTGCCCCTGGTTCGATCTTTGACAACGGAACCTACCTTACTGCATTTGTTGCGGCAGGAACTGGTGGAGTAACTGGAGTAGCGGTTCCCGAGCCGATGTCTCTTCTGTTACTACTACCTGGCCTGTCGTTATTGGTGGCCTCTCGTCGGCCACTCTCTAATCGTCAATAGGGCCTCCCAAAGGTCGTGAGCGTCCATAACGGTGCGTTGGATAGCATTATCCAACGCCCCGTATTTCATTCGGCGTTAACGCATCTGCTCGTTGATCCAGTCTTCCAGCTCCTCCCAATCCACCGCGGGAAGCTTGGAAAGATCTGGACGCAGACTCTTAGCGTCTCGGATGTAGACGTGATGGATTTCTTCCTGGCTCTTTTCAGTATTCCAGTGAATCAACACTCGAATACAGAGGGAAATGCTTCCCGGAACGCCCATTTCGTGCCCGCTCAACAAGGGAACCTCCAGCCAGCCAAGTTGACGTGCGGCGAGCGCTGGGAATTCTGCGACGATATCTGGAGTCGTTGTGAAAATCGCACTGGCAACATCCTGAGAATCCATGTCATTTCGACGGATCATCAGCGCCAACAACTGCCGCGTGGCAGCCAGTATTTCTTCCCTATCGTCTCCCTTGATGGTTGTCGCTCCACGAACACCTCGACATGACATGTAAGGGTTGCCTTTCCAATAGCCAAAATGAAATTTTCCCAGAACACCTTATAGATTACTACTCTCGTACGTCCGTGTTAACAGCCTGTTTGAAAAGTCCTCTTAATGTGCCCAATCTGGTGACCTTAAAAACGACTGCCATCAACGTTACAAGCACGAAGCACCGGCGAGTGAGCCTTAGACAATTGCAATAACTCACTCGCCGGCGTTTCGTGCTTGTACTCCAGATCTGCCCAAAAACATTTCCTAATCGTTACCGACATGCATTCAGCCTGCCCTCACCTAATCCCCGTCAATAATAATTTCATTTTCTACCCTAGTGGGCGTTGACAGTATGCCGACGATTGATAGAATTCTGAGTCTCTTCTGTTTGCAGTGGCGTTAACGTCCTCGGTTTTCGGAAGTGAGGTTTTGTCCGATTTATTTTGTTTTACCCGCTTGCCAACGGGCCAGCGACGTGGCAGAATGGGTCGGATAACGAGAGTTTTGATCTTTGACAATTTGGTGAGTGACCTCTTTTAATTTTTATTTATTGAGGTTGTCCGTTCTCCCGAAAGGGACGCCTGAGAGGGCACTTGAACGGGCAATTTTGATGCCAGCGCAAGACTATACTATTAGAATTGGGTTAGAGGTTTTCCAGCGGACATCGTCTGCAGCTTGAGAAGTTGGCTTGATTTATTAGGCCGATCTATCGGGTTGGAGATCCGATGGTCGTTTGGTGACTTCTAACATTAGCTAGTTCGAACCTGAATAAAGTGGCTCTTTAGCTGGGTTCTGCAATTCACAAACAGTACGACCTTGAGACTTCGGTCTCCGGAGAATATGTTTTGAAAAGTAGTTCTCAGTTGACGTATATACTTAATTGAAGGGTTTGATCCTGGCTCAGAATGAACGTTGGCGGCATGGATTAGGCATGCAAGTCGAGCGAGATATTTTAGTTTGAAGCTTCGGTTGATAACTAAAGTGGAAAGCGGCGTAAGGGAGAGTAACGCGTAGTTATCTACCCCGGGGTCCGGAATAGCTGTGGGAAACTGCAGGTAATGCCGGATAACATCTACGGATCAAAGGTGTGATTCCGCCCTGGGAGGAGACTGCGTTGTACTAGCTTGTTGGTAGGGTAATGGCCTACCAAGGCGATGATGCATAGCGGGCGTGAGAGCGTGGCCCGTCTCACTGGGACTGAAACACTGCCCAGACACCTACGGGTGGCTGCAGTCGAGAATCTTCGGCAATGGGCGAAAGCCTGACCGAGCAATGCCGCGTGCGGGATGAAGGCCTTCGGGTTGTAAACCGCTGTCAGTTGGGAGGAAATCACTTGGGGCTATCCCCTTGTGTTGACCTATCTTCAGAGGAAGGACGG
>JBDOMT010000264.1:0-19450 GCA_039831705.1 Pirellulales bacterium
CCAGGTGATATAGCAATACCGAAACATTATGACTCTTGTGGATATATTCGCTCACATGAGCAATATACCACCTCTCCACTTCGTTAGCGCCGCAAGCGGCGGGGAATTAGACCCCAAAAGATTAAAACACCTCTCCGAAACGCCAAGAAATTTAATGTTGAGGTCTGGGACAATCGTTAGCCGCAGCGCCGTTGGCGAATCCATGCGTCTATCATCACGGCCGCAAGCAAAACCAACCCGGTGACCGCAAAGGTCCAATACGTGTTTATCCCCAAAAACACAATTGCCGATTTGATCACCCGCAATATGGCCATACCGATCACGACACCAACGAGCGATCCCCTTCCACCACTAAGGGCGCAACCTCCCAGCACCGCGCCGGTAATGCCGTACATTTCGTAGGCCAGTCCGGCACTGGAAGGCGGCACACTGCCAACATCCGCGGTCTCTAAGATGGCGGCGATCGCGGTAAGAACACTGCACAAAGCAAAGCTGCTCGTTCTCAGCAAGTTCACACGTACTCCACTAAATCGGGCAGCCTCGGCGTTGAATCCAATTGCGTACAAATAGCGACCCGGTACGGTGCAGTGCATAAAGAATCCTAGTGGAATCAACACCCCAATAAGCACATAGACAGGAACGGGTATCCCCAGCCAGACGCCGGCACCCAATTCCCGCAATAAGGGCTGCTCCGCCGGATTGAAAGAGACCGTTTTGTCGTGTGTAATTACCCGCGCAAATCCCCGAAAAGTCAACAAACTGCACAAGGTTACCAGGAATGGCTGCAAATCGAATTTGCAGATCAGAATACCGTGCAACGTGCCGATCGCGGCAGCGATTCCCAGGATAAGTATCAGCACTAAAGGAAATGAAAGAGCCAAATCACTGTTGAGCGTCACCACGGTTACGACACCCAGGAAACAGATAAGTGACCCTACCGAAAGATCAATCCCTCCAGAAATGATGACAACCGCCTGGCCGAGTGCGAACAGGCTCCAAATTGCCGTATCTCGCATCACACTACGCAGGCTAAAAGGTGAAAAAAAGTTGGGGTCCCACCAACCGGTCAACAACACCAGTCCCACCAGCAAGCCAAACATAACCAAGGCTTGAATGGTGACCTCGCTCATGCGGGCAAACTTGATCTTCAGGGTATTGATGGAAGATGGGTGGTTCATGTCGGACAGAGTTCTGCATCGGCGGAACCAACGGCCAGGGCCAAGATTTTCTCTTCGTTGATTTGATCACCCATTAATTCACCGGCGATGCGGCCTTCATGCAAGACAATCACACGGTCGGAAATGCCAACAATTTCCTCCATTTCACTGCTGATCATCATGACTCCCATGCCACTCTCGGCAAGTTGGAAAATCAGCTTGTAGATTTCACTTTTTGCGCCGACATCGATACCCCGAGTCGGCTCATCCAGGATGAGCAATTTTGGTTGGGTTGCCAACCACTTGGCCAAGACTACTTTTTGTTGATTTCCGCCGCTCAATTGCAAAGTTTGTTGTTCGAGGCTGGTAGCATGTACGGACAACTTTTGAGCCAACTGGCTGGCAACCTCGATCTCTGCAGCCCTGTTGAGCAGACCCAACCGACCCAAATGACCGAGAATGGTGAGACTGATGTTGTTGCGTACAGGCAATGGCAACACTAACCCTTGCTGCTGGCGGTCCTCGGGAACCAGTCCCATCCCGGCAGCCACCGCATCCACGGGACTGCGGATGTCTACCACCTGATCATCAATCCGAATTTCACCAGCGGATGTTGGTTCTATGCCAAACAAAGCGCGAGCCAGTTCGGTCCTTCCGGCGCCGACCAAACCGGCAAAACCTACAATTTCACCTGGTTGAATGTGAAAATCGATCGGTGCGGATGCTCCCTCGTACTCCAGCCTGCGAACATCCAGAACGGATTTCCCCTTCTCAACTTGGTGCTGGGACTTGCGAAAAAACTTCTCCAGTTTACGGCCAACCATCAAGGAAATCATCTTCGGTCGGGTGATGGAGTTGCCCGTCAGCGTGCCAACATGGCGGCCGTCTCTAAGCACTTCAACCCGATTGGCCAACCGTTCCACTTCGCCCAGACGATGAGTGACGTAGAGGATAGCGACTCCTTGATCTCGCAAATGTTCAATCAGTCCCAGGAGTCGATTCGTCTCGGACAATGAGAGGCTGCTGGTTGGTTCGTCGAAGACCAGAATACGTGACTGCGTTGACAAAGCTTTGGCAATCTCGATCAGTTGCTGCTGTCCGACACTCAATCGCTCGACCAAGGCGCGGGGTGAGACATGCAAGCCAACCATTTCCAGTAAGTCGGCAGCTCGTGAAATCATCTCTCGCCGGTTGCTGAGGGGAAACCAACTTGGACCGCGGTAGGGCTGTCGGCCGAGAAATATATTTTCCGCAACGTCCAGATTTCCGGCGAGATTGAGTTCTTGGTGAATGAGGTGTATGTCCAGCTTTATCGCATCGCCCGCGCTAGTGAGCCACCGTGGTAGGTCGTCCAGTATCACCTGCCCCTGGTCGGGTGTAAGGATGCCGCCAAGAATTTTTAGCAATGTACTCTTGCCAGCCCCGTTCTCACCAACAATCGCAACAATCTGGCCGACTTCCAGTTGGATCGAAACATTCTCCAGTGCTCTTACACCTGGGAAGCTCTTACTAATCGATTTCAGATGCAGTAGTGAGCAACCCATGGCATCAGTTCTCCTGTCGTTGAAGATGCTCTTTGAGTAACTCCAGTTTAGCGGCAATCGCTTGTTCCACTTCGTCACAGTTCTCCGAGGTAATTGTGTAAGTGTCGATGGTGATAATTTTATTCTCTGGAAGGTTTACCGTTTCTCCCCGTTGCAACTTGGCAAGCAACTTGATGGATTGGTAACCAAATTCAAATGGTTGTTGTGCGACACTGCCAACCTGTCTGCCCAAGCGGATGCCGCGCATCGTTTCCACCGATTCATCCGACCCGACTACTTTCACCTCTCTCTCCGGACTTCCCTCCAACGCATTGACCGCTTGAGGCCCGTTGTAGCCCCACAGTCCAATAATGCCCTTCAAATCAACGTACTTCGACAGCACATCGGTTGCTACGCGTTTTGCTTCGGCAGGCTGACCGCCATCGGTAAATGTGCCAATCACCTCCAATTTGCTTCCCTCAATGGCCTCGAAGACACCCTGCTGACGTTCTTTGGCGTTGGCAACATCCAATTGACCCACGAAAATCGCCACCTTACCCCCTGCTGGCAAAGCTTGTTTCATCATTTCGCCCATTTGTCGTCCCAGTTCGACATTGTCGGTGCCGATGTAACAAACGCGATTCGACTCACTTGCATCGGAGTCCTGGCATATGACCGGGAACATCTCAGCTGCCTGATTGAGAACTGCTGTCAGACTCTCCGGATTCAGCGGTGTGATCGCCAGCCCATCCAGTCCTCGACTCATCAGAGATTCGACAATTTGCTTTTGTTGCTGGGCCGTCGCCTCATTGGGAGCATGAAATTCCACCGTCACATTTTCCTCGGATGCGGCTTGGAGACATCCGGCATAGGCGATGTCCCAGTAACGATCGGCCGGTACGTTTACCACGAAAGCAAAGCGAGGTTTGGTATCGTCAGTGGCATTGGGGCGGCTACAAGCCGGGACAAAAACCCACAGAATCAGCAACCATCCAACAGAGAAGACAGAACCATTGAGTCTGGTGCAGTGAATGAACCACCTCAGTAAATGATGTTTCGACGGGAGGACACGAGCTGCTCGTGGTTTGAGTGGCTCACCGACAGCATAAGGACCAATAGAATGCACCCTTCGTTGTGATGTCATGGTTTAATCCTGCTCACAGGAGTTGCGAAGAATGCCCAGTCCTTCGATTTCTACCTCGCACAAATCGCCCGGTTTAAGAAAAACTTGGGGTTTGCGCGCAAAGCCCACGCCTGGAGGAGTTCCTGTAAACAGCAAATCACCCGGCTCCAGGGTAAAGACTTGTGACAAGTAGGCAACGAGATAGCGAATGCCGAAAATAAGTTCGCTGGTGGTGGAGTCTTGCATGGTCTCTCCGTTGAGCCGCAATTTGATGGCAAGATTTTCTGGATCGGAGATTTCGTCTTTTGTCACCAATGCCGGTCCGATGGGAGCAAATGTGTCGAAGGTCTTACCCAGCATCCATTGGCCCCCCGGTTTCTTCAGTTGCCAGTCTCGAGCAGAAACATCATTACCAACGGTGTATCCCGCCACATAGTCCATTGCCTGGGATTCGGGAACATTTTTTGCGCGGCGTCCTATGACCGCGACCAGTTCGGCTTCGTAGTCGTTCTCACTGCTGAGTGAGGGCAACTGAATGGGTTGTTCCGGGCCAGTGACTGCCGAAGGGTACTTGCAGAAAACAATCGGCTCTTCGGGAATTGCCATGCCGCTTTCGACGGCATGATTGCGATAGTTGAGTCCAATGCAGATAATCTTCTGCGGATCGGGAATCGGTGCACGCAATACTGCGTTTTCCACATGGACAGCCTTCGGACTTGCCACCGCTGCAGCCACTTGCTCCAAAGCCTCGAAAGCTAAGATACTGCGGACGTTGTCTGGCAGCGTGGCATCGGTGCCAAGCAGGTCCACAATCGAGTTTCCAGATGACACACCAGGACGAAGTTCGCCATTGTCGGTGAGGTAAGTGACCAATTTCATCTGCAAACTCCTTGCTCAAAATTCATGTGGTTCTCCTACAACAAGAGGCTAGCAGTCTGGACCACAGGTGACAAGATATAGATTGCTAAAAAGCCATAGCCGTGGTAGTTTGATACTCATCGTAGCAGTTTCAAGATTGCTGCCTATGACGAAGTCGCCTCGGCTTTCCCGTGTAGAAATCGATGACAAAATGATGATGCCCACGCTTACGTCTGCGCGCTGCGCCACCCGGCGTAATCGCCTTCTTGCACTGATGGAATCACAACGTGTTGACGTGTCCCTCTTGTCAGATGTTCGCGACATCTACTACTTCACGGGAACTTTGTTACCAGCCGATCTGCCGGCCCTGTGGTTGGCACACTCAGATGGAAGTTGTCGGCTGATTGGGCCCGAAGGGTACTCTGATGCAGAGATTCAAGAAATGGTCACTTATGACTGGAATTGCCAAGGCACCCGTCATCCCGACCTCCCGCAGAAGCTACAAGAAGTTACTCAAGGTTTTTGGAAGTCGCTCGGGTCGAAACGCGTTGCATTTCAAAAATTGTCGTTACTTGACAATGTGCGAGCGCAAATTTCAGCCGAAGCGGATTGCCAATGGATCGCTATTGACGAGTCGATCGCTAAATTGCAGCAGCTTAAAGATGCAGATGAGGTGGAAATCATTCGAGCAAGCATTCAGGCCAACCTGGGCGCCTACGAGGCGGTTCGAATGGCCATCCATCCTGGTGCAACAGAACTCGATGTACTGGCAGCGGGCATCCAGGGGGCCATGGCATCTGCTGGCGAGAAAGTGTTTCACGACGGCGATTATCAGTGTGGTGAATACAATGGTCCTGCGCGCAATCGATCGATCGAGGCGGGTGAGTTGTATATCGTTGACGCATGGACCTGTTTTCGTGGCTATTGGGCGGACATGTCGCGGACTTTTGTCGTCGGTCGTGAACCTACTGACGTGCAGCAAAATCTCTTTAAGCACATCCGTTGGATCCAAAGTGAAATACCCGGATTGCTTCGACCGGGCGTCGACGGGATCGATCTATTTCGCGCGCTCGATGAAATGATTAGGCTGCATCCTCCATTGGCTGATGTGGGACTCATCCATCACGGCGGCCATGCCACGGGACTACGCGCCCAGGAGCTTCCCGATATCAATCGTGATCGTGGGGGCTGTCTGGAACCTGGCCATGTGGTGTGTGTCGAACCGGGTGGCTATTTCGCCGAAGCGCGCCTTGGTGTGCGGTTGGAGAATATCTATCTTCTCAATGAAAATGGCTGCGAAGACCTTTGCCCCGGTGAAGTAGAACTGTATCGATGTGGCTAAATCGAAAGTAGATGGTAGTCAGCTACCACCTACAGAGCAGGTGGCTTGAGAAATCTCTCTAGAAGGGAGACATAAAAACGGCTTGCCAGGAAAAAAGGTCTGTGAAAGGAACTTGTGGTAATCATAGGCTTAATGGCTATTTGTCCTGGATCAACAAGCAAGCTCCGCGTTAGGGAGTTGGCCTGTGGCTCCACACAAACTCCGGTACTTTGTCGTAAGGCGTAATGCCATGAGATCGTCAGGGAACTTGGGTCCCGCGGTACTGCGACCTTGCTCAATTTGATGCTCCAGCAAAGATAGTAACTCGCGCACTTTTTCTGGATGTTGTGCAGCCAAATTGTTCGCTTCAGAAGGATCATCTTGTAGATGAAAAAGCTGCACAAACGGCGTTTGGCTTAACTCGGCATGCGACTTGGGGTGATGCCCATAGGTCTTGACCGCTTCGCGCCAGGCATCCTCACGTGGTGGAGTGTTTCCCCATGTCCCCCATGTTCCACTGCCAGGAGAATGAACGCTAAAACACCAGGGATATCGACCGGTCATAATAGCCACACGTGTCGGTATGCAATGTGAAGCATTTGCGTACATTCCGGTGAAGCGCATACCTTCTCGAGCAAGCTGATCAAACCCGGGAGTATCGATCTGGCACCGATCACCACCAAAACAATTGACATCTCCGTACCCCAGGTCATCGGCCAAGATGAAAACCACATTGGGTCTGGGGCTGCGTGCCACGGCTGATGCCGACCATGGAATCGGTGTAAAGGCCAAACTCGTAAGTTCAGCGCCGCTTGCTTCGGCCAGATCTACCCGCTCGATGATTTCTGCTTCAGTGAATTTGCTCGGATCGCCAAAGTCCGACGACGAATACCCCTGGTCGCCTGGGACCGTGTATTGAATCAGATGAGCCGTTTTGGGATTTTGTGTAGGTAGCATGCTGCACCTTAGGTGCTCATGCATCGCCTGTACCGCAGTGTCGATGTTCTTGTTTGGTGAAATATCCGGGCTAAATCCCCGTGACCGCGGCAAAAGACTTGTTTTTTTCTGTGATTTCTGGAATTATTAGCTGTAATTGGCTACAATGTCCTCTTTAGCAGTAAATTAGTCGTGATTCGCAATATTTTACTTTGTTCCTGTGAATAAATGGCCTAATATACTGCTAAGGCAGTAAAATACCGTCGGTCTGCATAAATTTTGAACTTAGTCTCAGAATTTAGTCTCAGGCAATCACCAGATTGAGGGCCGGTTATGGACATTGGAAAAATTGTACGTACCCACCGGAAATGGGCCGGATTGACTCAGATCGAACTTGCCAGAATCGCGGGCGTTGGCAAGACCGTCATTCATGATATTGAAAAGGGGAAGGAAACGATTCGTTTTCAGACGCTTGGCAAAGTATGTCGTGTTTTGAATGTCACCTTGACCTGGGAAAGCCCATTTCGAGAGAAGTTCGATCAACTGGAACTGGCAGCGAACGAAAATGAATCCAGCCAGAGGAAGCAGTCATGAAAAAAGCTGCCGTGTTAATGCATGGGGTATCTGCAGGATTTCTCGAAGAGATTTCCCAGGGGAAGGCGTATGCATTCGAGTACGTTCCCGAGTACCACGGGCCTCCCATTTCACTCACGATGCCACTTGAAACATCTCGCTATGAATTCGACCGCTTTCCTCCCTTCTTTGAAGGTTTGCTACCCGAGGGACTCGCTCTGGAGTCGCTGCTGAAGGAAAAGAAAATCGACAAGACCGATTATTTCGAGCAACTTCTTTGTCTGGGCCAAGATCTGGTAGGGGCGGTGACCGTTGAAATCTGAACATCGCTGCCCTATCACTTACGAAGATATTCCTGTTGGAAGCCGCTATTCCCAGCGTGGTTTACGCAGACTCTCCACGACCCTGGCGGATCTTCGCGATTTACCGTACAGCGCCGAAGAACAGATCATTGAGGCTAGGAAACGCTCTTCGAAAATGTCCATCCAAGGAGTCCAACCAAAGCTGAGTGCTAAACTCCGAGTCAAAGAGTCGATATTTTCGCTAGTCGAACAGGGTGGTACCTATATCCTTAAGCCACCGCAGCGTCTCTATCCGTTTTTGCCAGAAAATGAAGACCTTTGCATGAAAATGGCGGGAGCCGCAAGAATACCGGTTCCCATGCACGGCTTGATTTATGCTCAAGACGGAACACTCACTTACTTTGTCAAACGCTTTGATCGAATGGGGCGCGGTAAGAAACGTCCGCTTGAAGATTTTGCCCAGCTGAGTGGCAAATCACGCGACACCAAATATGGCAGCAGTATGGAGCAAGTGGTGAGCATCATCAACGAGCACTGCTCGTTTCCGATGATTGAAAGGATGGAGCTCTTTCGGCGAACGCTATTTTGCTTTCTCGTGGGCAACGAAGATATGCACCTGAAAAATTTCTCCCTCCTCACCGTCGATGGAAAAATCGCTTTGTCGCCAGCGTACGACATGGTGAACACAAGCATTTATTACGCGGACAGCTCGGTTGAGGAGCTGGCGATGCCACTCAAGGGAAAAAAGAAAAATTTGACCCGGAATGATTTTCTGAAATATTTCGCCCAGGAGCGTCTCCAACTGGAATCGGGCGCCATCGAGTCGGTTTTGGAAAGTCTGCACGAAGCAATCCAGCAATGGGAGCAATGGATCGCTCGCTCATTTCTCGATGAACCGTTCCAAGAGGCTTTTCGACAGATCGTGAATCGCCGACGAGCCGTTCTGGAGTTCTAGTGTCTGGTCAAGCCTTACTTTTGGAGTAGCCGCAGCAGCAGGTACTTACGAGGGCAGAGTTTATTCGTGCGTCAACCCAAAAGATAAGTTTGACAAAGCACTAGTCTGAATGACACAGTTTCAACAGGAGTGGTTCGTATCCACTCAAGGGTACAATAAATCTGGTAGCGACTTGGTTCGGCTAATAATCTTATGACTAAGCTATCTCCATTGAAGTACATTCCCGTTGCCTATTGTCTGTTGACCGCAATATGTTTTGCTCAGCAATCGCAACCATCGAAAGTACACCCTGAGGGTCTGCGGCCTGGTGATACGATTATGTTCGTCGCGCCTGCAGGTCCGTTGGATCAAGAACGAATGGAACGTGCACAGAAGCGCCTCCAGGCGTTAGGTTTCCAGATTCGGGTGCCGGACGATCTCTACCGCAAGCGTGGCTATCTGGCAGGTTCCGACGAAGTGCGGGCTGCGGAAATTATGGCTGCGTTTTCTGACCCGGATGTGAAAGGCGTCTTTCCGGGCACCGGTGGCTACGGAGTGTCGCGGATGCTCGATCACCTCGACTACGATATCATCGGAGCCAATCCAAAGATCGTGATCGGGTTCAGTGACATCACAGCGCTCCATTTGGCCCTGGCGGCAAAAACCAACATGATCACCTTTCATTCACCCGCACCGATGTGGGGCCTCGGTAGCCCGGACAATCTTTCGGAGTTCTCGGCACGATATTTTTGGCGGAGCCTGTTGGGTCAATTTACAAAATGTGGGGCGGAAAAAGGCAAGTCGAGTTTGACTCTCGATGAAGTCTTTGAAGACTACTTTGGAAACGCGTCCTATCCGATCATTAAAAATTTTCCCGTCGGCCACCACAAGTGGAATGCAACTTTACCGATCGGCGCGCTGGCGGAAGTCAACGCGGATGCAGTGTCTGTCCGCCTGTTAGAAAACCCGGTGATCGATTCGCGCGGCCGTACCCAACCCTCTGCCACGGTGAATAGGGACTCCATCGCGCTCGGTACAGAAAATATCGACGTGGGAACGCAACTATTTGGTAACTCCCAACTTCTCCTTTGCAACCTCCACGACAACGAAAATACGAGCGTCTCTACGGCAGCCCAGGTGTTAGCGACCCGCGCCGGTCGACCGGTCGAACTGCAACATGTGGGAACGCGCAATATCGTTTTTCATGTAGGGAGTGAGCGATTCGAGTGCGATCCCAATCGCATCTTCTCCGCTGGCGGAATCCGCAGCACACTCAAGAATTTATCCCGCTGGGATGCGAGCGCGCAGCATGCAGTCGAAATATTTTCCGCCAAATTACTTCAGCTCTATTCGCTGAATACAGCCCAAGCGGTTGTCGCGTTACACAACAACACCGAAGAAAGTTATGCGGCCACAAGCTATGTTGAGGGACAGGAATTGGCCGGCGATGTGGCTGAGGTACATCTTGAAGGAGAGAAAGATGCCGACGATTTTTTCTTTGTCACCGAAAGGTCGTTCTTCCATGCATTACGAGCCAGACAGTTCAATGTTGTACTACAAGACAATCGGACGGCAACCGACGACGGTTCTCTGTCGATTTACTGCGGTCAGCACAACATTCCCTACATCAACGTCGAAGCCCAACACGGCCATCTGGAAGAACAAAAAGTCATGATCAGAGCTCTTCTCGACGTGCTCGCAGCAATGGACCAGACAAGTAAAAAAGTCCTTCGGCTGATTAGTTGCCGTTGTTCGTGGCCTTTTCGAACGATGTCTTCAGGTGTCTGGATTTTCTTTGGAACGCCAATAACGCATGACTGCGTCGAAGACTTTTTCGGGAATGTTGATACCAATGACAATCCAATCGTTGGCAACTTCCACACCCGCCGGTTCAATACCATTCATGGCGCCTAGCACTCCGCCATCAGGAATTGCCACTCCACCACCATTCAATTGGGGGGCAAAAAATGCGTCCAGCTTCTTGTACAAAAACGATCGCGTATGGGCTGGCAAAGTGGTTTCGAAGTGCACCGCATCATTCCGAACCAGTTCATATTCGTCGAAATCATTTTTCACCAATTGGTATTCCATCGTAGCTGTGACAGGCACTTCATACGTTTGCTCGTCGATCTCGACAGCTTCGATTCGCATGACCAACTGAAATCGGTTCGGTTCGGGCAGGCTCAACTCTAGGGGACGATATTTTGCCGTGGTGACTGCCCAGCGTTGGGACCGAGAGTGTACCATCAAAGGGAGTGGCAATTGCGGCTGCAGAATTTTTGCATAGCGCATCAAAAACTCGTCCGAGAGCGTTTTGCCACCGAGAATCGTCTCCAGCATATTGTTCAGCAGTGAGGTGTGAACACGAAATTGCAAATCCCCACCCACCGCATGGGAGGAGTAAGATTGGAGCGCACCAAACTGGTGACGGCGCTGAGCGGCCACATTGAGTTCAATGCCGGCATCGGTGCTATGCAAGCCGTGTATTTCGGGAACGGCCCCTTCGCGGGCTACCGGGGCCAATACCTCGCGGAAGGAGCCCATGGATGCTTGCGTCTTTGCGACTCCGGCTCTAATTTTCACAATGGCCGCGTCAATCTGTTGGTCCAAATTTTCCCGCAACAAGGTCGTCGTGCGTAAGTGGCCACTGGTGCGCATTTGGGCAAGCGACTCAGGTTGCTCGGCACGCCGCCTGGCGATACGACCGATGAAGTTGCCGCGTGCTAATACCCCTTGCAGTCGAGTTCGCACTTGGGAGTCGACAACCGTCTCACCCAAACGTAAGCCGGCCAGATTCAGGTAAATGGGTTTGACTGCCTCGACCGGTCCGATCGTTTTCACAAGAATCGCTGCCGATCCTGCATCTGCACGACAATGGGCGACTACCTGCCCCAAGAAAACGAATCGAATCTCAACTTCATGTGCGTTAGTAGCGACTTCCAATGAAGTCGTACCGACGGTGCTCGCCGAACCGTGAATACGAAAATGTCTCTTACGTTGTAAGAGGCCACCGGCAGGAGCTGTCTCGGTATCCGCGACTGGAATCGTTTGATCAATATCCGCCTCAAACAGACCCAACAGGCGATCGGCAAATTGGGTGGAAACAACAACCTGCGCATTGGGCAATGAAAGATGCGACCGCACCTTTTCGATCTGGCCTGTGAGCTGCCCAGTACGCTGTAACCAGCCGAGCGTGCGGCCAAGAGCCACCGCATGGACATCGGAAGGTTCTTCTGCAATCACCTGGCACTGCCGGCGGGCCAACGCCACCTGTTCAGCAAAGGTCTCCCGCAAGTCCGCGAATGAAAGAGCAAATGCCGCATCGAGATACGCATCCATCCGCGTGCGCAGCTCTGCAAACAACGGCCCTTCCAAGCCTTCGCGATTGGAAAACATCCAGCGTCGGACCAGTTTCAATTCCTCGAGGTTCACACTCCTCGAGTGCAAATTTTCTTCCAGCAAATGCCAGCGGAGGTGTGACTTCCACGCTTGCGCCTCCATCGGATCGATAGCATTCAGCGCCGCGTCTACTCGGACCACCTCGCTGCGTAGCGCCAACTGAGCATCGTAGAACCATTCTGCCGCTGGTGGTTGGAAGCGTTGCTCCGCATCTTCAAACAGAGCGAGAGCTTTATCCACTCGCATTTCGAGTGATTCGCTCGAATCAGCTTGCACCGGACGAGAAATAAGCAGCAACGTAACGAAAATTAGGGTCGGAAGGATAATTCTTGACATGTCGATCGATTTCAAAGGAGTCGGCGAGGAACTCGTTTTTTAAACTATGCTTGCAAAGTATGGGTTTTTTTCGGAGCAAGCCGACCCAATGTGCCCAGCTCACGAAACGATTTCATGAAGAACTTACCTGTGGTAGCGTTTGGAACGATTAAACGATAATGGCAAGCTATTCAAAACCGTTGGTCTGGCTGGCAGTTGCATTCCTGTCAATTCTTTCACTCAATTCTGTATGCCGGGCCAACTCGGTACTGACGGGCCGATGGGGAGATACGCGGATGCCCCAACAACTCGTCTATAACTCACCGTCGAAAAAAACAACCGCCCTGGTGGTCGTGACGTTTTCCACCCAATGTCCGCTGGCTCGAAGAATCGTCCCCCTCTTGAATGAGTTGCAAGCCCAATACGCCGCCGACGGGATCTATCTGATTGGCCTGTTCCCCAATGGCATGGACAACCTGCGAGAAATGGCCGAATACGCCGTCGAAAGCGAACTCACTTTCCCCGTCTTCAAGGACGATCCCGACACACCTTGGCACGTACAGTTGGGACTGAAAACCACACCCCAAGTGGTGGTACTCGATACGCGTGATGGTTTCGACCAGAGTCGGGTGTTTTACCGCGGACAGATCAATGGCCGCTGGTTTGGCGGGGGCACAGCCAATCAGCAGCAGGAGTACCTTGCCGATGCCTTGGCTAGCTTCCTGCGCGATGAGCCAGCACCAATTGCAGAAACAGCCGCCTCGGGCTGCAACATCGCCAGACAAGCCCATTACGATCTGGCACTCTATCAAGGGGCCACCTACTATCAAGAAATCTCTCGACTGATTCAATCCAAGTGTATCGACTGCCATCGGGAGGGTGAACCCGGAGCGGAGCTGTTTGCCCCATTCGACTCCTACGAAACCGTCGCTGCGATGAGCGCGGTGATATTAAGTCGCATCGAAAATCGACTCATGCCTCCGTGGCACGGCAGCACCGATCCCGACAATGGCCTGGGTGGGTTCAAGCACGATGCCCGACTGACCGACAAAGAAATCAACTTATTCCGTGCGTGGGTGGAAGCCGATTGCCCGGCGGGGGACAGCAACGACGCGCCACCACCTAAAACTTTCGTTGCCGCAGACGCCTGGAAGATTGGCCCCCCCGACTTCGTGTTCGAAATGCCGGAACCGTATCAAGTTCCCAAATATCGTCTCGATGAATATCAGTACTACCGCATCCGCGCCAACTTCCCTGAAGACCGCTACATCCAGGCAATCGAAATGAAACCGGGCAACAAGGCGGTTGTCCACCACATCGGTGCAATCGTCGGCCCTGCTTCTGATGAGAAACTCACCGCCAGTGAGGCGATGCTCAAACTCTACGGCCTCACCGGTGACAAAGTGCTGAAAATCGGCGACTACATTGCCGGCGACCCATTCAATGCACGAACCTACCCCAATGGCCACGCACTCAAACTGCCGGCCAAACATGATCTTTTCTTTGAAATACACTACACGCCAACCGGTCGGGAGGAGTCACCCGACCAGTCACAAATGGCCATCCGATGGGCCGAGGGTCAACCAGAGCATGTCGTTCACACCAAGGTATTCAACCGCAAGGACTTGCGTCTGCGACCGCACGACATGCACTACGAAAAAAAAACCTACTACCAATTCCCAACCGACGTATTGATCCATGCGCTCGCACCGCACATGCACTACCGTGGCAAAGACTTTACCCTGGTGAAGATTGAGAATCCTGGCAGCGAGCAGGAACGGCGAACTCTGGTGTTGAAAATTGCGGTGTACGACTTCAATTGGCAACGAACCTACGAGTTCGTGCATCCACTCAAGCTAAAGGCGGGAGACGCACTCTACAGCGTAACGCACTTCGACAACTCGCACTTCAACCCCAGTAACCCCAACCCCGAAGCGTTCGTGCGATTCGGGCTCAAAAGCGAACAAGAAATGCTCAACCTCCGCATCAAGTACGAAACGGCCGATTTCGGCAGCTTCTAGTAAAGGAAAAACACCATGCCTTGGTCTAAAGGTATCCATCGTGAGAATTCTGCTTCCTGGTTGGTCGATTCCATGGAATTAAGAAAGCTCCGTTTCAAAGTCCTCCTTCATAGCACCATCTTTGTCTTGATTTCAGGTACCTTGATATTTGGTTCGGGCACTATCTTATTTCTCGATTCACTGCAGACATTAAAAGCATTTTGGGCAGTGCAGAATGTCGTCCAGATGCCCTCCTTGACAGAATTCGCCGCCAAGCGACCCGACTTACTCGTTGGGTTTGGAGAGTTAATCGTGTTTGGTCTCTTCACGACTCTCGCAGGTGTGTGGTTGCTGTCACGAACACTAGGCCCAGAGCGCCGCCCATCAAAATCGATCATTGGGTTAGTGATACTGGCACCACTCCCTTTCGTCTTGCTGGGTGTTGTGGCAGGTATTTCTACCATCGGATACCTGGGAACCGTATTGGCAAGCGGTATTATGATTCCCGGTTACCTTTGGTTGATTCCCTTGCAATTGAACCTATTGACCATCGGCATGTTATCGATCGCGGCTAAATCAGCAAGGCAACGACTTGTATTTGTTGAAACCAGTAGCTTGCCCGAAGAAGCCGTCGACTACTTCAATCGAGTGGAACCGGACATGCTCGAAGCGGGCCTCGATCCGATCGGCGATATCAATCACGAATTCACTAATAATCGCTGCCGTCGCCTTTGGGCCAATCCCAACCGAACCTTTTTTGCAAGTGCCATTTGGAGCCCCGTCGACACCACTGTTTTAACAACCGTTTCAGTCTTTGCCTTGACCGAAGATGGAACGTTTCTCGAATCAGCGAACGTGCCCAATCATCTATTCACCGTACCGAATGGGTATGAGCATCTTGTTGCCAATGATGGCAATGCTACTCCATCGGAAGTTTTGGTAAAGTTTTTGCAAATGTTCCACGATTGGATCGAGAAAAGTGGCACCCGACCCATGCAAGTTGAAGAACATGAGCACGAACACCTCTACCATTATGGCAACGCCTTCCTTACTGATCTTAGGCGTAAAGTCGAAAAAAAACAGTTCGTGTTCGATTTCTTGTGGCTCTCCAATGAGTGGCACGGAAAGCCACTACCATCGCTGCCCGGCAGACCGTGGCAACCAGATGAAGAGTTTATTCCAATTGGTTAGCCCGGTGTGTAGGCGCTATGTGGTGAGTAGAGGGCTGTAAGATCGAATTCACCAAGCCTGTCGGCAATATCGGAATAACTGGATTATTTTTCATATCTTACCGATACTACCAACGGCAACCTCACCACCAATTTGTGGGATTGCTACGTTCGTTGACTTTTCAAGGTATCCGCCTGGGGGGATGGTTGCGATGGATCGCTACAGGATCAATTTTTCTTTGCCTGGTGCTGCAGTCATGCTAGCTGCAGCAATTACGGTATTTCATAGCAATGGGACAGCCGCTGAGCGAGTAAACCCCTTCCTTGTTCAGGCAAGTCCTTCAGCCGAACAGGAAAGCTCCTATGCTGAACAGGAGAGTCCTTACCTTGAACAGGAAAGCTACAACGAATACTGCGATTGCGATGAGTGCACTCTGAATGAACCGGCTTGCAGTTGTGACGATGAGTGCTGTGGCGGTGAATACCGTGATGATGTGTACTGTGACGATGTGTGTTGCGGTGACCCGGTCGGTTACCAACCTTTTAGTCCTGGAACCAGTTTCTATGCGGGCTTTGAGGCAACCTTTGTGAAGCCCCGATTTTCTGACAATCGTGCCTTCACCGTCATGGAAGCAGACGGGGCAAGCTTTGAATCGTTCACCGACACCCAGTTCAACTACGACTTGGAATTCACACCCCGTGTATTTATCGGCTGGCAACAGAATAGCAATCTCGGCTGGCGTGCCACCTGGTGGCAGTTCGATCACTCGGCCGCCAATGCATCGGCAAGCCCACCAGCCAACGGTTTTGGCAGCATCGATCCCCCAGCATTCGGAACCATCGATTTATCGACAAACATCCCGACAGATACTTATGCTGCCGCCAGCGATCTGAATGCTTACACGATCGATATTGAAGCAACCAAACAATCAAGCTTTTGTGGCTGGGACCTCGGTGTCGGCTGCGGTATTCGCTATGCCAACGCCGAACAATCCTACTACGCCCAGCTTCGTGATGCCAACAATGGGCTCCGCGGCCAAATCGACTTCCAACACTCACTTGAAGGTTTTGGTCCCACCATTTCGCTCGACGCCTATCGCCCCATCGGCTACCAGTTTTCCATCTTTTGCAAAGCGCGTGGCTCGGTACTGTTCGGAGATGGCGAAAGTCGATTGATTGCAGGTGAAGATCTCGACCTTACCACGCCGCTCAACACCACCCATAGCACCAGTCGCGACGACCTGCTCTCCATCGGTGAAATTCAATTGGGCAGCCGCTGGCAGGGTCGCAAAGTTCGTGGCCGTTCCTACCGCCCCTTCTGTTCCATCGCGATGGAAGGCCAAATCTGGCACGGCGCCGGCACCGCCACCAGCGAAGAAGGCACTCTCGGTTTCTTCGGCTTCAACGCCGGCGCTGGGGTTAGTTGGTAAAGGGCATCCTTAGCTAAGAATACCTTTCACCACTTGAGTGGTTTCGACTCCGGTCAAGCGTTGATCCAGACCTTGGAAAGCGAAGGTCAACTTTTCGTGGTCGATACCTAACTGATGCAAAATGGTTGCGTGCAGGTCACGGACGGCTACGGGATTGCGTACGACATTGTAACTGAATTCGTCGGTCTCGCCGTAGGTGATCCCGCCCTTAATGCCACCGCCGGCCATCCACGCCGAGAAGCAGCGTGGGTGATGGTCGCGGCCGTAATCATCGTGCTCTAACTTGCCCTGGCAGTAAACCGTGCGGCCAAACTCGCCAGCAAAGACCACAATCGTATCATCCAGTAAACCACGCTGCTTCAAATCGGTCAGCAGGGCCGCCGATGGCTGGTCCACGTCGTAACATTGGCCGCGCAGTTGCTTGGGCAAAATGTTATGATGATCCCAGCCTCGGTGAAAAACCTGAATGAAACGCACGCCCCGTTCGATCATCCGTCGGGCGAGCAGACAGTTGCGAGCAAAAGACCCGGTCTTGTGAACTTCTGGTCCGTAGAGCTCCATAATGTGCTCAGGTTCCTCGGAGATTTCCGTCAGTTCGGGAACCGAAGCCTGCATGCGAAACGCCATTTCCTGTTGGGTCAGCGTAGTCTCAATCTCGGGATCACCAATCTCCAAGAAGTGCTTTTGATTCAGTCGGCCCAAAGCGTCGAGCATTCGGCGGCGTACACGAGCGTCAACTCCGCTGGGGTTCGACAGGAAAAGGACCGGATCTCCTGAAGTTTGAAACGCAGCCCCTTGATGTTTGGATGGCAGAAAGCCGCTGCCCCACAAACGACTGTAGAGAGCTTGAACGTTTCCCGTGCCCCCCGTCCAAAAGGCTGACGTGAGAACGACAAAATCAGGCAAGTCGCGGTTCATCGATCCCAGACCATAGCTCAACCAGGATCCCATGCTCGCTTTTCCTGGAATTTCTGATCCGGTACAGAAATAGGTCTTGGCCGGATCATGATTGATCGCGTTGGTGTGCATCGAATTGATAATACACAGATCATCCGCCACCTTGGACAGATGGGGCAACAATTCGCACATCCAGATGCCGCTTTTCCCCTGACGCCGAAATTTAAACATCGACGGTGCTACCAACTGCGTCTTGCCCTTGGTCATCGCCGTCACGCGTTGCCCCATACTCACACTCTCGGGCAACGGCTTCTTAAAAAGTTTACCCAATTTCGGTTTGTAATCGAACAGATCGATCTGGCTCGGCGCTCCGGCCATAAACAGAAAGATGACTTGTTTGGCGTGTGGGAAACGATCAATAATTGGCTGGGCTGCGCCATTTTGCGGCAACAGCGCGGAGAGTGCTGTCGCTCCCAGCCCCATACTTGAAGCCTTCAAGAACTGTCGCCGAGCCTGTAGTCGATTGTGTTGTTCGAACAAATTGCGCATCAGACGCTAGCCTCGCGTTTTAGTGATATCAAGATTGTAGATGGTATTGATCAACATCGTCCAAGATGCCAATTCCACTGCCGACTCTCCTTCACTCAACTTAATACCTTCACAGAGTTGGCCGGCCAATTTCGGATTGTCACGATATATTTCTGCCAAATCTTCGACCGTTTTGAGGAAAACTTCCGTTTCTTCGGCGTTGGGTAATTTGGAGGTAATGGTTTCATAGATAATCGCCAAACGGGTTGCGGGGCTCAAGGATCGATCGGCGAAGGTCTCATGAGCCAAATGGCGGGCTGCCCTTAAGTATTCTGGTTCGTTCAACAACAGGAGTGCCTGCAGTGGCGTGTTGGTGCGTTCCCGTCGGGTAATGCAGGCTTCCCTGGAAGGCGCGTTCAATATGCTCATCTGTGGCGGTGGCATACCTCGCTTCCAGAAAGTGTAGAGACTACGACGGTAGATCTTGTCACCCGTGTCGGCTTCGTAACTCCGAGGATACGAACTGGGCATGCTGACCGATTCCCACAGTCCCGCCGGCTGTGGAGGCTTGACGCTCTTGCCATACAATGTGTAGTTCAACAGGCCACTGGTTGCCAGCACCTGGTCGCGAATCATTTCAGAATCGATGCGAAAACGAGAACCACGCGACAACAGACGATTTTCGGGATCGTTTTCGAACTGATCAGGAGTTGCTGTGGAGGTCTGTCGATAGGTTTCGGACATCACGATTTGTTTGATCAACCCCTTGACGTCCCATCCCGATTCGATGAATGCAACAGCCAAATAGTCGAGCAATTCCGGATGGCTGGGCCAATCGCCCTGCGCACCGAAATCCTCTGATGTTTTAACAATGCCTACCGCAAATATCTGTTGCCAGATTCGATTGACCGCCACTCGAGCAGTCAATGGGTTCTCCGCCGAGACGAACCATTTGGCCAAATCGAGGCGAGTCTTTTCTCCGTCC
>JBDOMT010000331.1:0-4317 GCA_039831705.1 Pirellulales bacterium
GTCCTTCGCTTTCCGATCAATGTCCCGTTGAAACCCACCTTCTGGCATTGCCTTCAACTCTTCTTTGTCACATAGGCAAAAGTATGCGCTTATTTTATAACTCATCAAGGACGCGGCACATGCTCGACACCATTCTCATCGAAAGTTATCTCATCACCAATGGTAATCATCACTGAATTTCGTTCTCCAACTCCTTTTCCATAGCGGGCCTTTGGCAGATCGATAGAGGTTTTTGCATCGGGCGTCGAACACACAAGAAAAAATATCAGCAATAAAAAAGTGATGTCGATCATTGGGGTGATATCCATATCAAAATCTTTATCTTTCATCCTGCTTCTGTCTGGCAGAAAGGAGTCCGATGGATGGTCGATCTCGAAAGTTGTTGCCTGTACTTTTTCCATGTCCCGGTCCTTCATTTGGAAAATTTGATGTTTTCGAACAAACGTCCCAAACCCAAACCGATCAGGTCTTCCATTTTACGAATTCGTACGTTAATACTTTGCGCGCACAGCACAAGTGGCACTGCAATCGCTAAGCCACAAGCGGTTGTAATCAACGCAAATTGGATATCACCCGCCATCTGAATTGTATCGACTTTCTCCCCACTACTCAGATTAGCAAATGCCCCCATCATCCCCATCACCGTGCCGAGCAGGCCAATCATGGGAGCGCTCTTAATAACCGTCCCCACCCAACTCAACCGATGTTCGATGTCGGCCATCACATCCTGCTGAAATCGCTCTGCGATCCGACGACGGAGCTTGGTGTGTTCCAACTCACGATGATCAATTGCGTAGAGAGCCAATTGCGGCAGTGCACGGCGGTCACCCTCACACAATAAGATCGCCTCGTCATAATTTTTCACGAGCAGAACGGGCTCCAACTCGTCCAGAAACTCATCCTGCTCCTCTTCATCGAAAAATCGTGTTTGAGCGACCCGTCGCCAAACCATGATCACGCAGTAAGCCCCCCACAAAGCGATGACCGCAAGTATGGCGTAGACACCCCACCCAAGAAGTTTGAACAATAATTCCATGGCAGATTAAAATCTCACATTTACAATAAAGGAACAGATTCTGGTTAAAAGTACTTCTGACTTACCACTTCAAATTCGTAACGGTCGTCAGAACGCTTGACAGTAAAAATAGTTTGCCGAATGGTATTCACATCACGATCGCCTGCATATTTTTTTTCCATCACCCAGAGGATGCTCTCCACCTCGAATGGATAAAACAACAACAAAATGGAGCCTTGGCTGGCAATTTTCGCCTGACGGGCCAATTGCATTGTTAACCCTGGCATGGGCCCGTCTGCAGGGGCCGCATAGCCACGGGTTTCCTGGTTTGGATTTCCTTCACGGGTCGTTGGATTACCACCACTCCATTGCCCCGCATAATGAACTTGATTATCACGCCCCAGCACACCAATTTCAATCTTATAAAAGTCAAGCCAACTCGCATAATCAGCCACTGACCTGGGCTCGAAGCGAAATCTCCAGCGCTGCCAACGTGGCACTCTCTCGACAACCCCTTCTCCATCGGGGCCAGCCAGTCGCGAATCGCCCAGACCCTGCCCCTTCATGAGCTGTTTGTCAGCATCAATTTCTTCATCAGATAGCAAGGTCTGTCGCAAAGAGGTCAAACTCATCATCGCATCGAGCGTATCTTGCAATTGAGGTTCGGCAAGGTCGGGTGCTTCCTCAACACCCGGAGGCTCCGGATCAAGGGCCAGGCCCTGGTTAGCACTGGAACTAATCGCTTCCACTGGCACCACAGGAATCGGCTCAATGGTCACAACTATCGTGCTCGCAAAAAAAACAATGACCAGCCCCAATACGGCAATACTCACAATGACCAATAATGCCACCAGCAAGGTCGCCGTGCGATCGTATGCATTAACTGTCAACTGATAGGAATGGCTGGGCATGGGGAGTTTGAGTGTTGAGTGTTGAGTGTTGAGAGGTCAGAGGTCAGAGGTCAGAATTTTCCGGTACCATTGCTTCCATCTATCTATGGTATCGTAACGCTGACGCTCGGTGAAATTATCCGGCAACCCAAAGCCACCGATACGTCGACTGATAAAACGAAGACCGTCTCTCGCTTCGCGTACTACTCTACGATCAGGATCGGACAAGGCATACATCAATGAAGGCACGTACTTTAAGCGACGCATCCGAGCCAGGGTCCGGACGGCAATAAATCGCGACTCAGGCGACCCACTACGGATAATCTGCTGCAACCTTCTGGCTTGCTCTTCGCCCATATGATCCACATTCAATACCGTTGGGCTCTCTCCAATCGTGTCCAGATTCTGATGCTTCGGGTTTTCAAGCATTGCCAACAAACCATCGGCGTCAATTTCGTCTGGTAGAGTAATGAGCTTGCCATGTCGCATCTTCATCCGATTCAAATTTGCACTGAGACCACGTCCTCCCATCAATGTACCTTCCCCTAGACTTGACTTGATGCTTTTCTGCGTCGAACGCAATAAAAACAATACAGAAAAGGCCGTGGCACAGGGTGCGGTCGAAAGGCTTTGCCATCCGCCAGAATCTTTTTGAGTATTCTTGAGCACCTCATACCCCTGCTGATACCAGCCAGGTTCCACAGGAGCATTGCCGGTAGCCAACTCCTCAAAACTCTTGTAGCGTTCTAACGAATAGAGGTAGTAGTTATTGTACCTTTCGACACTAGGCTGAAAATTCTTGGCCACCCACTGCTGTCCCAATTTGATCGACTCCTTGAATCGTGCCACCTCAACCTGACTGCCTCGAAGTGTGGACATTTTTTGCTTTTTGGTCCCCTCCACCAATCGCAGGGACGAAGGCAATTTCTTTTGCACTGAAGACCCAGCCTCCTGGCCCCCTTCCTCCAGCTTTAACAAGTTCAAAATATTCCCACAGATCAGCACACTACCTAAGCCTGCAACACCCATCGACAAACGAGTTTCCCTTTGATTCACTCGCGTCCAGTCACCAGGGTCTGTGCCCTGATACCCCCAGACCCCACTGGGATCCTGGGTGCGCAACAGCCAATTGGTACAGCGATCCACCGAGTCGACATCGGGAGGTAGGCCTATTCGCATCAGTTCCCAATAACAAAGAGTGGCATATTGGGTCTGCGAAGTATCCCCCGTTTTACGGTTTGCGTATCCCCAGCCACCGTGCGACTTCTGCCGTTCAGACATCACCTTGGCAAAATACTTAATCAGTACACGGTGAGCCACGGGATCCAGTTCTGCAAGAAATAGAATCGCCAGCCCATTGCCGTAAACCAACTCATCATTGGAAAGCTGTGCAGCTTTCATCTGGCAGGCTTGGAGTGCCTCTTGAACTTGTGGGTGCTCTGGCGACGCCCCATCCTTGAGAAATGCCAATCCAATCAGGCATTTCGCCCCCAGTCGATTGTCGGTTTTCTTCTCCAGAAATCGCAAGCCATCTGAGATCAGCTTACGGACCTCGGGACTTTCAGGTGTAATAGCCCAAACAACCGACCCAGCAGGCCAAATCATTGCAGCAGAGCCAACCAGGAAGAAGAGCCCCCCAACAATGAATCCAGGGGCGGAAAACCCACCAGCAGAGAGTCTAGTGGCCCATCGCATGGCGGCGCAGAATCCCATGATGGCTACCCCATAGAGCCATTCGATGGAGCCAAACAACCACCCTACAGAGTCAGACGACCACCAGCCAGAAAAAAAACGCATATTTCTCTGTAAAGCGCGCAGCAACAATCTGAAACACCTCAGCACGCCAAACCGGCTGCCAGCCATTTACGCCTCGCTCAAGATGGATACATTTTCTCTGTTACCAAAACTCTATCCAGTACAGGCAATGTTAACAGGCCAAATTGTGAAATGTCAAGTTTTGGTCAATGTGTGTCCGATTGACAACCATAGTGATGGCATCTACTATGGCGGGCTTCACATGGCCAGTAGCTATAGGGCCATTGGACAGGTAGCTCAGTTGGTAGAGCACGGCCCTGAAAAGGCCGGTGTCCGCGGTTCGAGCCCGCGCCTGTCCACTTTAAAAAACCGCTGTCGATGAAGCACTTTTTGCTGACCGTCCTACGTTGGGCGTGCGACCTGTCCTGAGAAAACGTAACACCGGTGTTACGTTTTGGCCGAAAGGAGATTTCGCATGTCTGATTCTGTTCGTAAATCTGGTGCATCCCGACCCCCTAAGTACCTTCGCCAAAAACGTAAGAACAAGTCCGATTCTGCTTACATTCGTATTGCTGGCAAAAAGGTCATGCTGGGTGTCTACGGCTCACCCGAGAGCCGTGAGAAGTACTCTGCAATAATCAGTGGTCAAGTATCAGT
>JBDOMT010000334.1:0-4296 GCA_039831705.1 Pirellulales bacterium
TGCCAAAGCTGGTCGATTTCCCTGGGTTTTTCAAGAGACTTGTGTATAAACAACAGGCTCACGCCCCACGGCTAGATGCTTTCGCCACTTCGTGGCGATTGCGGTAAGTAAGCCATAACCAGAAAGTCGGGCTTTAGCCGACTGTCGGCGGACCCTCCGCCTTCAGGCGGTGGTCTTCAGTTGCCGCAGTTCAGGAGCTTGTTTATATGCCGAGGAACGTCATTCTTGCAGCGTCGATTCCAGCGACTGCCGACCGGCTTTTCGATATGTACCTTGACCCGCAGGCTCATGCCGCCTTCACGGGAGCTCCCGTTACCATCGATCCGCGTCCCGGAACCGAGTTCCGCGCTTTTGATGGTGTGCTGACTGGCAGGATGCTCCACGTCGAGCCGAAGCGGCTTATCATCCAAACTTGGCGATCTGTTAATTGGCCTACCGAAGCCATGGACGCAGTTCTGACCCTTTCATTCTGGCCGGAGAAAGATGCGGCGCGAATTGAGCTTGTGCATGTCAACATCCCTGATGAGGACTTCGCTGGGGTCAGCCAGGATTGGGAGAAGTATTACTGGAATCCCTGGCGCGCCTATCTCAACAAATGACCGTTAAAGAAATGGGCTAATGGGTGGTTTGCCCCAATGATGCGAGTTCGTCCGGTACTTTGTCTCAAAACCCCAAATCAGGCGTTTTTTAGGAAGCGTCATCTAACCAAGGATCGTACACATCGAATCTATGAATGCTATTCAGGGGAGCTTCTATGAGTACAAGTAACCAAATATTACACCTTCTGTTGATAACCACGATTCTTGTCGTCACCAAGTGGGGTCCAACGGGTACCGTGTCTGCGGTCGAAATCAGCAGAACCTACGTGGGTGCCTTTTCAAATCCTCTGTCCTCTTTTGGTGGCTCACTCATACATGTCGATTGGATCGTCGGCGGCCAGTAGGATGAGTGCTTCTTTCGCCTTTCGAGAGAGTGCTTTTATCGCCAACTCTCGCTTCAGCGCCCTGCTTTGATTCGGTTGCCGTTCTAGATATTCGAGGTTGACTGGTAATCGGCTGCGGGTATAGCGTGAGGCTGTTCCGGTATTGTGTTGTTTGCATCTTCGGCTCACATCCTTGGTGATGCCCGTGTACAATGAGTCGTCGTCACACCGGAGGATATAAACAAACCATGTGTCTACCAAAGAGCCTGCGTCTATTTCATTCATCTCTGTACTCTCCACAATCTTCCCCTAGGCATTCCCTAGTGCGCTCAACCAGTAGCTGCTCCTATGGGGATATTGCGAATGTCGTCCTGTCCTGAGACCTGTGTGCTGTCTGGACTGTACAATACGCCGATGAGTCGCGTAAGTTGATTAGTATAAATTTCGAATTAATAGCTATAACACACATTAGAAGAGCAACGCCATGAAACGACGTACTTTCATTCAGTCCGCAGCAATGGCGTCTCTGTCCATGCCCGTTGGTGGCATGGTTGCCAAGATTACCGCAGCAGAGAAGAAGTCTGCAAGTACATTCAGTCGTGGCTCCTTTGCGGTAGATGATAACCGCGTACGATTCTTTTCACCTGCGGTAAATAGACCCTTCAGGGTTTTGGTTGTGGCTGACACGCACCTATTCACCGACGATGATCGCGGTGAACCTTATCGGCAGTTCAGCAGGCGTATGGCGAAAGCCTACAATCAGACGAGCCATTTTCGAACGAGTGAACCAACAAATCCTGAACGGAGTTTTACTGAGGTGCTGAAGTTCGGCCAGGAGTTAAAAATTGATTTATTAGCGCTTGTAGGGGACATTTTTAGCTTTCCGTCTGAGGCCGCGATCGATTGGGTGAACGACCGGCTTAAACACGCTGCTTTGCCTTACCTGTACACGGCTGGAAACCATGATTGGCATTACGAAGGCATGGAGGGTTCACTCGAAACGCTGCGAGCCACATGGACTGAAAATCGACTTAAACCACTCTACCAAGGAAACCATCCGCTCATGGCAGCGTATGACGTTCAGGGGGTCACTTTCTTAGCCATCGACAACTCACACTATCAAATCCTACCAGAACAACTGGACTATTTTCGCAAGTATGTACGTGGTGGCAATCCGATAGTCTTGTTGCTACACATCCCGCTCTTTGCGCCCGGGCGCCCAACTGGGTTTGGCTGTGGACATCCGGATTGGGGCGCTATGAGCGATCGTAACCATGAACTGGAACGGCGTCCAAAGTGGCCGGAGTCAGGACATACACGAGTGACGATGGATTTTCATCGAGAAGTATTCTCGGCGCCGAACTTACTGGGAGTCTTTGCAGGGCATATTCATCGACAATCCATTGATGTGATCCATGAGATTCCACAATTTGTCACAGATGCGAATGCCAAAGGCGCCTACATGGACGTCGAGTTTTTGCCTGCCTGATTACACAGTGTAATTTAGAGAATAACGGTAAGACATCGAACATCGCGATTTCCAAAACACTTGATGCGAGTGAAATATCCGGGCTTGAAGATGTGCCTCTCATTCTTCACGGTTTCTTGGCACAATCACTCCAGTGGCGTCTACGAACCAGGGTGTCCATACGAGAGTGACGGGCTCAATCGTATTGTCTGATTTAAGCGACATCACAGCCATAGTATGATCGTTCTCTTACCTTTCAACAGAATGCTTCGTCCATGGTTTGAAATGCCGTCATGCACCAATCAAGTCTCAAGGCTTTACGGTCGTACTTTTTTCTGGGGCGATTTTCCCCACGAGCGTGTAGATGTTTTTCAGCGCCTGATTCATCATTTGCTCCCCCGCTCCGACTTCGACTGGGGAAACGGGTGGATCGGCACCATAACCGCCTTCGGAAACGGCTTCAATCGTGGGGAAGTAGAGATAGTGATCGTTGCAGTATCCAAAAAATAGTGTGTGTGGAAGATAAGACCGCGTTTTGAGTCGGTTGGCGTGATTGCAGAAAAATTCTCCCGACCCGCCTACCAACGCCAGTTGTCCGTTTAGCACCACCGTGTTGAGCTCTGGAGGAATGCCCGCCTGTAACTCTTTGGTAAAACAGCGGATCAGTTCGGGATAGAAAGCTTCGCCGTAGGCATATGCGATCAGCGGACTGGTGAAATCGACACGGGACTTAAAGTGAAAATGATCGACCCTACCACGCAGGGTTGGCTTCTTAGGCACTTCCCCTTGGGTGGCTGATACCAACTCAATGACTTCGGTGGCCAGTAGTTCACCATAGGCTTGGGGGCCGTGAACACCGGTTGGCGGATTTACACTCATGTCCCCGGCAGCCCCTTGCATGAAAACGCAACCGGTATCCAAATCGTGCTCCACTTTGTCCTGCAGAAACCCGGGATAGTCGGCGGAAAATTTCAGTTGCTGGGTTTCGGTCATGGTCGGGTGTGCAGCATAATTTACCAACACGGCAATCGGCTGGCCCTCCCGGTCACCCTCATGAGCATCCAAACGGATAACCGACAACATCGGATCCACTGCTTTAGGTGAGTGTTTTGAGTGACGGTTGCGGTTCAAATTCACCTTTCGCGTCGACACGCCGATGCGTGCCGATATGGCATTTTGATCAGCTTCGAGAATTGCTTCCACCAACAATCCGGACAGCTTCAAATTGTAAGCGACTGCGGCGGGAAATTTATCTTTGCCAAAACCTGAATGGTCCAGCAATTCGATGCAGGGTCCGTGGTGGGTGTGGCTTCCGCTGATCATCAGATGCTCGATCCCAGCCCGCTCATGGATTGCCTGGCGAATCGAGTTGGTCATCGAACTGGTCGGGCCGCGGCCCAGGTCGAGTCCGACGAGTGCTAACTTATCTTTGCCGGCATGAATCACGATCGCTTTGGCATGGAGGGGGTGAATGGTCCCCGTGGAGAGCTTGTCATGCCGATCGCCATAACCCCACATCGGCATCGGGTTTTGAGGGGTGATATCCCGTTTGGCGAAACCGGCACGGAATACCGGTTCCCCTGCAATCAGTGCAGGCTCAACTGCGAAGACCGCTACAATACCCAGGATATATAGTAGACAACGGGCTCTTGATGATGTGGGTGAAAATGTGAATGTCATAGGTTAACCATTGCGAGGTGCCATGAATATCAATTCATTGCTATCTTGTTTTTTTCTCTGCGCTCTTTGCGATTTCTGCGAGAGGTTTTTTATCTCTCGGAGAACACTAAGATCCTCAAACTGAAAAGGCAGCACTGCTAGCGTGCTGAATTTTTCGATGCAAAAGGGCCTTTCCGCCATTGTTGTGTGCCCGACAGGACGCCATCCTGGAATGTTCCAGGACGTG
>JBDOMT010000365.1:0-29035 GCA_039831705.1 Pirellulales bacterium
CAGCCGTAAGTGCTGGCAGGGTAAAGGTTTATTTGTGCGTCTACCCAAAGTGATAAGTTTGACAAAGCACTATACATTTGAAAACTGAAATCGTATGCAACGCACTTTTATTCTGCTGAAGCCCGACTGTGTTCAACGCCGTTTGATGGGGCGTGTCTTATCTAGATTTGAGGACAAAGGACTCAATCTCGTGGCCATGAAAATGATCCGAATCACACCGGAACTGGCCAAACAGCATTACGCAGAACATGTGGAGAAAGTGTGGTATCCGACTTTAGAGGCTTTCATTACCGGTGGTCCTGTAGTTGCCGCAATTGTTGAAGGCCTAAACGCGATTCAAGTGGTCCGAGGTATGCTGGGCGCTACCAGTGGCATTGAAGCTGCCTCCGGAACCATCCGTGGTGACTTCAGTTCCAGCCAGCAAATGAATCTGGTCCACGGCTCCGACGGACCTGATGCGGCCGCTCGGGAAATGGCCCTCTATTTCAAAAACGAAGAAATCTGCTCCTTCACTCCAACAATTACACCCTGGTTAAGAGCTAGGGACGAAGACTAGAATTAAGTCTGGACAAAAGGCAATAGTTGGTTCTTTCCTGCAAATTGACAGGATGGAATAGGATCATTTCCTTACTGGAAAATAGATTTTGTCAGGGATTGGCCTCCTGTTTCTGAGTGATGGGCGGTGTGATTCTAGGGGACGACATGGTAATGTGTAGCCATGGCGATACTCGGGGCGCACATGTCGATTGCAGGCGGCTATTACAAAGCGGTGGACGCTGCGCGCCGGATGGGCTGTGATTGCGTGCAGTTGTTTACCAAGAACAACAATCAGTGGCGAGCCAAGCCGATCGAAGAGGCCGATAAGGTCAAATTTCAAACGGCCCTTTCTGAAAAGAAAATTGGCCACCCGATCTCACACGATTCCTATTTGATTAACATGGCTAGTCCAGAGGATACACTCTGGAAAAAATCGATCGACGCTTTTGTGATTGAGCTGCAGCGGGCGGAACAGTTGGGGATTCCCTATGTGGTTGCCCATCCGGGAGCGTATACGACCAGCAGCGAAGCGAAGGGGCTGAAGCGGATCATTCGAGCGCTCAATGAAATACATAAGCAAACAACCGGATTGGCAGCTCAATGCCTACTGGAGACGACGGCCGGACAGGGTTCCAATTTGGGGTGGAAATTTGAACACCTGGCTACCGTTCTGGATGGTGTCCGTGACCCCGACCGTTTGGGGGTCTGCTACGATACCTGCCACGTATTTGCTGCCGGTTATCCCACGGGATCCGAAAAAGAGTACAAGGCGACCATGCGTTTGCTCAATAAGACGATAGGGGTCAAGAAAATCAAAGCCTTTCATCTGAACGACAGCCTCAAACCGTTCGGTTCCCGCGTCGACCGACATGCCCACATTGGCCGTGGAGAGATGGGGTTGAAGCCCTTTGGTTTCCTGCTGGCGGACCGAAGGTTTCGCAAGGTGCCGATGTATCTAGAAACACCCAAAGGCGAGGAAACGGAGGGTCGTCAGAAAAGCATGGAAATGGATGTCATCAATCTGCAGACACTCAGGAAGCTGATTCCGAAGTGAGCAGCCAATTGCCAGGCGATCGGCTCTGTTCTATCATTGGAGCAAGTTATAGAAAGTAAAAAGAAGGACCTGCCGTGGTTTACCGATTTGATACCAAACCTGTTAGGGATGCGATTGTGATGAGTGCCAAACGAAAAGGAAGCGCATTTGCTGGATTGTCCGTGGCCTTGGTGACACCGTTCAAGGGTAACGCGGTCGATTACCCAACGCTGGCTGAACAAATTGAATTTCAAGTTGCAGCAGATACCGATGTGCTTTGTCCGGTAGGGACAACGGGAGAATGCCCAACGCTCAGCCATGAAGAGCATGAACGAGTGATTGCCTTCGTATGTGAAACCGTGGCCGGGCGGATGAAGGTCATGCCGGGAACCGGTTCCAATAACACGGCAGAAGCCTTGCGTTTGACCAAATTTGCGGAAAAGGTGGGAGCGGATGCGGCGCTTCAGGTAGCTCCCTACTACAACAAGCCAACTCAAGAAGGATTTTATCAGCATTTCCAGCAACTGGCCGAAGAGACCGGTCTGCCACAGTGCATCTACAATATTCCAGGGCGTACTGGCAAAAACATTGATCCAGAAACGATTGCCCGTTTGGCAGAGTTGGAGAATATTCAAATTGTCAAGGAAGCCACTGGCTCGCTCGATCAGGCCTCGGCCATCTTGTCATCCACGAATCTAACGGTCCTCAGCGGAGACGATAGCCTCACTCTGCCACTGATGGCAGTGGGGGCCAGCGGTGTGATTTCGGTGGTTGGCAATATCGTTCCCCAGGATATGCTGGCGCTCGTTCGAGCCTGTCAACAGAACGACTATGCAGAAGCACGCAGGTGGCATCATAAGCTGTTTCCTCTCTGCCGAGATATGCTGGGCTTATCGACCAATCCAATACCAGTGAAAGGGGCCATGCAAATGCTCGGTCGAGACTCGGGGCAAATGCGACTGCCGATGACTCCACTCACCACTGCGGAGGCCGCTTCATTGCGTAAAACGCTGGATACCTATGGAATATCCGTAGCACCCCAGCAAGCCATGCAAACAGCCGGTGGATAAATACTACTAGCACGCAGTGTAAGCTAGTGGGTTGCAAGCTAGTGGATTAGCGGCCATTCTGTCCATCGATCGAAACGATCGCTCCTCGATTATCTGGAGCCGTTATCTCAAAGCGACAGTCTGCAAATTCAGGTCGGGATGCAAGCTGGGCGATCAATGTGTCGGGTGACTCCTCTCGCACCAGGGCATAAACGGTTGGTCCCCAGGATGATTGGCCTACCCCTTGTGTACCAATTTTACGCAGGAAGGCTACCCGTCGTGCAGTGGCCGCAGATGCAAATGGCCCCCCTTGCACCGAGGAAAAGCATTCTCCTGACAACAACCCATACTGATAAATGGCCTGATCGAATGTAGCTGTGTCGTTTTGCTGAACGGCCGTAACGATTTGTTTCGTCGCCAATTCGAGTAGTTGTTGACTGGACGACTCAGGCATGGCACCGAGTTGGTCAAAGGCTTCGGCTTCCAAACGACCATGGCAGCCAAGTTCTGTTTGTGGTGTGATCAACAAAATATTCCAGTCTCTGGGAAGTGCCAACCGCTGCTGTAATTTCCCCAAAGAGTTCGTGGTATTTTGACCCGTTTCCAGTATTAAACCACCAGAGTAAAAGCCGTAGCTGCCAACCGCACTGCGCAGGCCACGGCCCATAGCCGGGGCAGTTTCCTCCACTGGCAGGCGTGGCAGTTCACAGAGTGCACGTACGGCCGTGGCGGTTGCCAATGCCAGTTGAGTTCCCGTCCCAAGCCCCGTATGGGGATTGGGACAAGCGGAAACCTGGATCTTTAACGCAAACTCCGCAGTCGGTAGGAAAATTTCTAGCGCACTGCGAGCCCAGGTCAGCGCGCGTTGAGCCGCCGGGCCATCCGCACTCCAATGATTCGCCTTGGATAGCACCACCACTACCCTGGGGCTGTCAATCATCAGGCCGATGCCACCAAAACCCAATCCTGCGGCTGGCGCAAATCGCAGCAAGCCAAAGTGCAAACGGCTGGGAGCGGATACTTGGACGGTACGTGGCATAATTTAACGTTCTTAACTCTGGACGGTCTTGTCGAACAATTGCCTTGAACGGTATTCTTTTTTTGACAGGGTAAACAGGATGTACAGGACTATTTGTACCATTCGATCGTAGATCTCTACACAATATAATACCTATCCGGTAAATCTTGTTTATCCTGTCTGAAAATATTCAAAAACAGTTACTCAACAAGGCCACTCTCAACACTCTCTACATGCTCCTGCAAGAAACGAAAGGCGTTCCGCTCTTGCTCGCCACCCGTTTTTTGGACGATGATTGCGAGATGTTCAAATTCAATCTGAATTTCTTTTCTGGGTCGAAGATGAAGTCGCGTGGCGAGGATGGCTGCTTCGATCACTGCGTGTTTGGCTCGGTTGAAACCAAAAAAATCGCGTAACCGTCCTTGCTGTATGACCTGGGCGGCAATCTGTACTCGCTGTTGGCGGTCGTCGATCGCTTTCACTTCAAAAGAATACCAACGACACGTATTGGCCAATAGGATGCCCTTGTGATCCGGTGTTGTGATGAGAGGAGGAGAAGGGTGCAATGGGCCAATAGCGGATCGAGCCATCAACTCCACATCATCGGTAATGTTCATGACTCCGAAACGGGTGCGTCTGAGATTGGCCAAGGTGGTGGACGTGCTGTAAGGACGGAGCAGGACTTTTTGGAAGGCGTTGTCGATCAAGGGTCCCATCGGCGCAATGTGGGTGGTTCCATCCTCATTGACCGTTGTGACAATACTCTCCAGAATTCTCTGGCCGTCAGGCAGGGCAGGAGACTTGGACAATGGGTTCGGCATCGAATAAGGTGACTTTCAAAAAGTAACGGGCACGGATGGAGGCCGATAGTTGGATTGCTGGGGTTGTCGAATTTCGCTGGCATCCAAATGCGAGACATCCAAATGCGAGACACCCTGTTGGGAAGACCCCATGTAGGAAGACCCCGTGGATCGATGGCTGCCTGCGGCCAGATCGCAGCCCGCCAGTTGCAGAAAATTCTGCAAGAGTGGGTAGCCCTGTTCGGAGAGGATCGCTTCGGGATGAAATTGCACGCCAAACAGAGGCAACCGGGTGTGTTCGATGGCCATGATCGTGCCATTTTTCGTCCAGGCGCATGCTTGCAGCGAAGACGGTAGAGTTGCTGGGTCGATTACCAGCGAATGATACCGGCATACCAATAGCGGAGCAGGCAAACCGGCAAACAGGCGACTTTGATGATGCTGTATCAGCGAAGTACGTCCGTGCATGGGCTGATTGGCCCGTTGGATCATGCCCCCTAACGCTGCGGCAATGGTTTGATGTCCCAGACAAACGCCCAGGATAGGCAACTCGGCATGTAACTGACGAACAAGATCCAGCGACACGCCTGCTTCCTTTGGAGCACAGGGACCAGGCGAGAGCACGATCGCTCGGGGTTTTAACTGTCTGATAGCGGCCACCCCAATCGCATCGTTACGGACGACCAAAGTCTGTTGGCCCAAACGCTCAAAATGGCGTGCCAGGTTATGGACAAAACTGTCATAGTTATCAATTAACAAGAGCATTTATCGTCTCCAACAGGCCACGCGCTTTGTGCCAGGTTTCCTGGTATTCGTCTTCCGGGTTGGACTGGGCTACGATACCACCGCCCACAGAAAACTGCCACCATCCATGTGCCGCAGTGATGGTACGTATAAGGATACTCGTGTCCATCTGCCCGTCAAATCCCAGGTAGCCCAAGCAGCCACAGTAGGCACCGCGTGTGGTTGGTTCCTGTTCCGCGATGATTTGCATGGCCCGAACTTTAGGAGCACCGGTAATGGACCCACCCGGGAAACAAGTACGCAACAGATCGATGGGACTTGCGCTGTCTTTGAGAGTGCCTCGTACAACCGAAACCAGATGTTTGACGTAGGCAAATGTTTCCAACTGACATAATTTCACGACATGCACACTGTCCGCCGTGCAGACCCGCGACAGGTCGTTACGCATCAGATCAACAATCATCACATTCTCAGCTCGGTCTTTTTCGCTTTGTTGCAATGCGTCACCAGCAAACAAATCGGCTTCTGGAGAAGGAGAGCGTCCGCGGGTTCCCTTGATCGGTCGAGATTCCACTTGCCGGTCGCGCACGGTTAAAAAGCATTCAGGGGATGCGCTGCATATTTGCGCAGTTCCCAAATCTAAAAAGGCCGCATAGGGTGCCGGATTGCATTGGCGCAGACGCAGATACAGATCGTGAGACGAAGCATTAGGCTTGCATACCAGACGCTGGGACAGATTGACTTGAAAGAGGTCTCCAGCATGAATGTATTCAATCGCCCGCGCTACCATTTTTCGGTACTCTGTTGCCGACATGTTGCTGGTAATTTCAGACGACCCTGAGTGCTGCCGAGTATCCCATGACTTTGCCTGCAGCTGCGCATAATCAGTCGATTGGACAACCCGAGGTTGAGCAGGGTTTGAAGAGGTGGAGAGAAGATGTTTTCGAAACATTTGTAGTCGTTCGGTTGCCCGTTGCCTGCGCGCTTGTGGATCTGTTTCAGGGAAACCTTGCGACACAATCCAGGCACTGTTCAGACAATGATCGAAAGCTACCACCGTGTCGTAACAACCGACAGCCAACGCAGGCATCGGCAAATCGTCAATCGGCGCGGCGGCAATGCTTTCCAAACTGCGTGCCAGTTCATAACCCCAGAGTCCTGCCAGTCCACCTTGAAAGGGCGGCAGTTCAGGGTGGGACTGGCTACGATACGATTGCCAGGCATGCTCCATATCCGTCAGTGCCTGGTTTCCATCGGCGGGTCGCTCAATCCAATCGAAAGGATCGGCTGCTACAAACGAATAGCGTCCCGCTTCCTGGTCGCGTTGGGCGCTGTCAAAAAACACCACATGGGGCAAGTTGGAAAGTCGTTGAAAGGCACATTTACTGGAAAGGCTGTAAGGCAATCGCTCCACCAAAGGAAATTCTAAGGGATTGCTTTTCTGAGGTTTTTCGGGCGTCATGGGTTTGAATTCTGGCCCTTCGATAGCAGCCGATGTCGAGTATCTGAGTTCGTTAACATACCCCAATCCAGTGGCTCGTCTTGTTCGTAATTTTTCCCTAAAATCAGGGCTGTGGCCGCTTTGCTCATTTCATAGCCCAGGTAGAAAGCATGCTCGGGTGTTAATGGCTTGCAGGATTTCTCTTGGTTTATTTTTTGCTGAAGTTGTTCCACGATTTGCATGGGATCAGAGTTATGTAAATGCAACTGACGGCCGATCAGATGGATTTCGCCCTGGACTGCATGGATACGATAGTTGTGGTCACGAATGTCGGCAGCCAACTGGTGCATGTTATCAGTTGAAGGTTCGAGTATCTGCTGGTCTCGCAGCATGACCAATTGAGGATCCAGGTGCTTCGGCAATAATCGGTTATGTACAGCATGGTACATCATTCGGCGCGCCAAGTCGCATTCCCGTACACTGGTTTGAGCCCATGGAATGACTTGGGTCGTCAGCACGCTGGCAATCGACTGCTCCTGGCAAAATCCCAACAGAAGTGTATTGATACCGGCTGAGTCGACTTCGGTCAGTTCGGTCAAATTTCCAATACCCATCATCATTGCGTCTTGAGGATAGCGCTGGCGAATCGTCAAGTAACGTCCCAGGCTGGCCGCAAAACCAAACCCGATCGGTTCCAGAATGGGATCGATTCGGTATTGTACTCCTGACCGGGCCAAATGCTCCACCGTAGTGTCCAGTCCCGCAAGGGATTGAGGATCGTCTGGGATCACCACAACTTCAGCTCCCCAGTCGATTGCCATCTTTCGGTTGGTTTGATTCACACTCAATACCAATTCCGCTCCGGCACGCAGCGCATCGGTGACTTCCTGAGGGTGGAAGCTGTCGATCGAGACACGGTGGCCATCGTCACACAGCGCCCGGACCGTATCAAAGACACCCGACCATGGCCCACCAGGATCACAACCCACATCAATCCAGTCGGCACCTGCCTGGGCAAGTTGGGTCGCCTGGTCACGAATTTCCGAAAGCGACCGCCCCGGGCAATGATTCAACTCGGCCAGGATTTCGATGTCGTATTTACCATAGTCTTTTGGTTTGGGATCGGCTTGAAAGAAGTTCACCAGTTGGCTTAAGTCGCGCGGGCCGACCTCCACAGGAAGTGAGACTGCCGAATGCAATGGGCTCAGATCTCCTTGGCAGTAACCGGGAATGAGGATACGCGTCGTCTGCTCTGGAATTTGCAAATGCCGGGCGATCCAGGCCGGTGTCATCAGGGCAGCTACGGTAATTGGCAGGACATCGACACTGTACTGAAAACCTACTTGCTCTGCCAAGGTTTCCAAAACATCGTGCAGGGCATGCTGCGCCAGACGGCCGGTGACGAAATGGATGTGCTCCCGTTTGCCAGAAGAAGCAGTCATCGGCCGTGTAACCTTTCTAGAATACTAAGAAATAAATCGAAAAAATATTTTGAGAATTCACCCTCACCTAATTTTATGCCATCATTCATCGCCAGCCCATTTCTCATAGCCAGAGCAACCGCCGTTGATGGATAATATTTGCCCATTGATAAAGGTGGCCTGGTCCGATACCAGGAACTGGGCGGTGGAGGCGACATCTTCGGGGCTGCCCCAACGATCCAGTAGCGATTCTCGCTTTGCTCGTTGTTGCCACTCCGTCGCGGCAGTTTCCCCCCAACTGGTGCGAATCCAGCCAGGAGCAAGACAGTTGACTCGGACCTGAGGTGCGAGCGACTTGGCCAGGCTTAGGCTGAACGCCATGATGGCTCCTTTGATGGCAGCAAACATCTGGCCACTGTCACCTGCCATGCCTCCGTTACCAGCCACATTCAGTTGAGCCTGATCCCATCCCATGTTAAGAATGACACCCTGTCTTTGGTTGATCATGCGCTGCCCTACATCACGGCTCATCCGCATCGTCGCCACGACATCGACCTGCCACAGGCGTTGAAGGCGAGCTTCAAACGTTTCACTTGCGACTTGGCCGGTTAATACGTCGGCTCCGGCATTGTTGATCCAGATATCAATGGGCCCGTCGCACCAAATTTGCTCCACCAGTTGGTCCTGATTTTCTGGTTGGCTCAAATCGAGCATATGCAGCAGGGCTTTTCCTCCTGCCTGTTTAATCGCATTCACTACTTCTTCGGCTTCGGATTGATGGTGGCAGCCATGAATGACAAGCTCAGCTCCCGCTCCGGCAAGTTGTAATGCGATGGCTCGGCCGATACCATGGGAGCTTCCCGTGACCACAGCTCTCTTACCCATAAGGGAATATTGATCTGAATGCGGATGGGGGGGGTGAATGGTCATGGGAATGGCTTTGCATTCTACGGCCTTAGAGACTATCCCATGACTGGTCAACGCAACCTAAACTTCCAGCCTGTTGGTCGTTATGGGGTAGTCTCTTAATGTAAATGTGGATTACCTTGCCTCTAATCCTACTCTTACTCGTAATCGAAAGCCAAGGGGGTGAGACAGGCAGGGGATTATTATTAAGCTTAAGAACAACTCCTATTTCCCTTAAATACGAGTACGACGCGCAAGCGAGAGAAATAGGTGCGGTTGCTGTGGACACACCCGCTAACGCTGAGTGCTTGTATTCCAACTCTCATATCCTTCATGACATCCATCCATACAGAACCAACTCCACCGGCTCCCATGGGGCCTCGCAGACGCCTTTATCTGGTAACATGGCTCATGATCCTGCTGATCGTCTGCATTGGGTTTCAGGTGAGTGATAAAACTCAAGACGTAAAAAACCTGGTATTTCAACTTGCCTTTTTATTGAGTTTGCTGGGTATTTCAATATGGACGGTTCGCAGCAGTGGCCTGGCGCGAAGGAGATGCTGGGGTTTGGCACTAGCACCTTGGGGAATTCTCCTGGTCTGGATTTCACAGTTTGAGTTGGTGAACAACGGCGACATTGGGGTCGTTGGCTGGCAATGGCGCTGGGCTCCTAAGGCAGACCAACTATTAAACATGCCTGAGATATCGGCGAAGGATGCCCAAGGGGACTTGTCTGAACCGTCCGACCCATGGCAATCCTCGACAACCGACTACTCGCAATTTTTAGGCGGTGGTTACTGGGCAGAAGTCGAAGGAGTGAATCTGGAAACCGACTGGGAATCCTACCCACCCCAATTGATGTGGCGGCGAAAAATTGGCGCAGGCTGGTCAGGGTTCGCAGTGGTAGGACACTTTGCGATTACCCAAGAACAACGGGGTGAAAATGAAATGGTCGTCTGCTATCGGATCAATACCGATAATCCGGCCGGTGAGGTCGTATGGACGCATGTGGATCAGGTACGTTTTGCGCCAGGTGGGGCTGGAGGGTTGGGTTTTGTCGGCCCACGAGCAACGCCTACCGTTGATGGCCAGCGGGTGCTAACGCATGGAGCCACAGGAATTGTCAATTGCCTCGATTTGCGGACCGGTCGGCTACTTTGGAAGCATGACACACTTCCAGAGACAGAGACTGCCAACATCACCTGGGGGAAATCAGGCTCTCCTTTGGTGGTGGAAAACCTTGTCATAATCAGCGTTGGAGGGACGAACGAACGGTCGCTGATCGCCTACGACATCGATTCAGGAAAAGTTGTCTGGTCTGCGGGCAATCGTCGATCGTCCTACGCATCTCCCGTACAAGCAAAGCTGGCAGGTGAATTGCAACTGTTGGTGGTCAATGAAGACTTTCTAACGGCCCACCGAGTGAAAGACGGCCAGGTGCTATGGGAACACCCATGGCCCGGTAACAGCGATAGCAAGGCCAGTTGTTCGCAGCCGGTACCTGTTGGCGACGATCGGATCTTTTTATCCAAAGGTTACGGAATCGGTGCCACCTTGCTACAGATACAAACAGGTACGGAGGGCGCCTTTCGAGTGAAAACACTTTGGTCCCCAGCGGTAAAACCGGTGATGAAAACAAAAATGGGCAATGTGCTGATCCGAGACGGATATGTCTATGGATTGGATGGTGTCACACTGGAATGCCTGGAGTTGGAATCGGGAAAGAGACAGTGGAAGCGGCGCCGCCGTCCGCCCTTTGGGCATGGCCAAATCATGTTGGTGGGCGATGTTTTACTGATCCTCACCGAGCAGGGCCAATTGGTGTTAGCGGATGCCTCTCCCGACCGTTATCAGGAACTTGCCAGCCTGAGTGTGTTTGATAAGGACCAAATTACTTGGAACAATCCAGCCCTATCCAGACCGTATCTACTGGTGCGCAATTCCGTAGAAGTGGCCTGCTATCGTTTGAAGTTGGATCAGTAGTAGCAGATGGAGACGAATAATATTACCACGAAGGACACGAAGAGCACGAAGACAGAAACGACCAATAACTTTTCACTACTATACGAGTTGATCTATTTGGGTGGCACCGACACTGGACCGCAGAACGGCATTTTGGCAGGAGGGGTTTATTCGGACCAGTGTCGGTGTGCGAAGCACAGGAGGAGTTTGAGGTTGCTGGCCTCTTGTGCTGCGCACACCGACAATCGTTCGAGGAAGTCTGCTCGTTGGCAATGTCTATTTCTAACGACTGTCGGTGCCACCCTTGTGAGCTAGGGAACTTCAGTCCGACGCTCACATTTTTTAACCTGCCGGCCTTAGCATTTTGGCACATTCTCTAGCAACCAGTCTTCGAGAATGACATGCTGAATTTGTGGCGCCCGCAGCAGGGCGGCGCGGGAGGGCAGCAGGGACGACAGCCACGGTCGACGCGCTAGTCCAGCCGCAGCTCTCAAGCTAAAACTACCCAGGGAATTGCCACTGGTCTGCTGGAGGATATTCTCACTGAGTCGTCGATAGGTGGCGGGGATGAGGTTGGGTTCGGGACCCACATGAATGATCGTTTCTACACCGTCGGCGAGCGTTTCATAAACGCAATCCCACAAGCGTTGAGGATGGTCGGACCACTGGCGTAATAGGTGACGGGCTGTGTGATCATCGTATTCGTAAGTGCCGGTGACCAGGGAGAGGACAGCAGGGTAGGGGGGCATGTTGCCTCCAGTAACCTGCTCCAGCATCACGGCCGTACGATCAGGAATATGCTTGTGCCGAACGATGGGAGTATGAACGGGAGGCCAGCGATGGGAGTTGATTCGCAGGTGTGCCCGATGAGGCAGCAATTCGGGCATGTTGTTTTTGAATTGTTTGATTGTCTCTCCCTGGCCAAGCAGCAAAAAGGTATTTGGCGACAAAATCGAGGAAATACCAATCGTTCCCTGACCCCCGGTTGTGATTTCAATGCAAAGCCGAAGTACATCCAGCTCGTTAATAATCGGGCCGCGGGAAAACAACACGCCCATGCTCACATCAGCAGCCAATGCAGCACAATCTTCCGATAAAGCGATGGGTACCCGCAGTAGTTGCTCGGGATCAAACATGCCGCAACATCCTAAGGCGACCAGCTCTCCCAGGCTGTAACCCATAGCCAACTTAGAGCGGTGAAACTCCACCCCATGTATTTCTGTGAGCAAGCGTATCTGGGCGATTTCTACAGCTACGATTAAAGCCAAGGTTTCCGAATAGTTATCCAACGAGGAAGGAATCTGCTGTTCCACACGAGCCAGTAGATCAACTTGTCGGTTCAGTACGTCACTGCAGACTTCACCGTATCGTTTGAGCTCCTCGCGAATGATGGACCGGTAGGCTTGCTGATTAAGTAATTCGTCGGTACGCCCCAGATTGGTGATGTTGTAGCCCCGAAAGGCGAAAGCGGTATCAGCAATTCCAGTTGCTAAGTCGACCAGACCAGAAGGGGCATCGGTGGGCATGAGGATTTGTGGGCTAGAGACGGGTGACGTGGAGTGGAGCAAACGGATAGTGGTAACATCGACGAACGCAAACCCTTCACGCCATCAGGGTGTTTATTTTCCGTCCAGACATAATTGCTGACAGACACTCGATGCATTCTGGGCCAGACGTGTCATATAACTTCGTCGCAAAATCGGCCAAAACTAAATTCGGTGCCTAGCTTAATAATTATTGGGGATAGAGGTCGCCGCACGGTTGCATGGATTAATCTGCATTTGAGGGGTCTCTGGGAAGATCGACAAGTTTTTTACTAAAGGGTCAAGTTTTTAAACTATGGTTTCTTTAGGAATAACCATTGGATTTGGACACTAAAATCGTTGAATGTCTAATTTGTATCAATGAATGAGGAGAAACTTCATGCTGACAGCACGTGAGATCATGACCGATGGTATTGCAACCATTCATCCTGAGGCGTCTGTGAAAGATGCCATCGAGTTAGTTTTAAAACTCGGAGTTAGTGGTCTCCCAGTGATAGACCATGCAGGGCAGCTGGTAGGTGTGATTACGGAATACGCATTGCTGGCGATTACCTACGATCATGAAGTGAGTGGCGAAACGGTAGCCAAGCATATGACTACAGAAGTACTGACCATCGACGTTGACGATCCCATCAACAAGGCCGCTGACTTGTGCATTATCCATCGTGTACGTCGTGTGCCAGTAATGGAGAACGACCATCTAGTAGGGTTGATTTCACGCCGTGATGTACTCAAGGCAATTCACGAATCCAAAAAGCCTGTGTGTACTGCGTAAGGCAAGTATCTCTACGATAAGGCCGCCGGAATAATGAGGCTCATCCCGACATAGTCATTGTGCGTCGCCCATAGCGATAGCAGAGATCAGTTGGTAATCTACTGTGTTCTCGCGATTTACTCAGGCATATAATGGCTGTTCTGACCGTCTCAAGACGGGTAGCATAGAGGATTACGAAAACTGATCCTTTCATGAGATTGCCGAGATGACCTTGGATACGATGTTGCCTATTGGCCTTTTGCCGCAAAAAAACGCTGGCCGCATTAAGCGGTTGGCACAAATAACAAGTCGGTTGATGGTTCGCAGACATTTCTTGCTTCCATTACTTCTGTGCGGGTTGTGTCCCTATTGGACCGTCCTACCAATTCAGGCAGTTCAGGCTGCACCCCGTTGGGAAGCATTTAGCGGGTCCCCTTTTGGGGTGGGACAGGTGACGGTGAATATCGATCACGAGCAATCTGAAGTTGCTGTTGACGATCAGCATTTCACGGTTGCCGGGGACAAAGGCCGCGTACTCTACCCGGTACTCAGGGAAACTCCCGTACGCCGCTTCTTGCGCCGTTTGTTGGAAGTCAAAACCCCCATCGCAAATACGGTTACCATCTACTTTCTTTTTCAAGGCAACCAACCGCTGGAACTGCGAACTTACGCCCCCACAGAACAGGTTGTGCGTATTACTCCACGCCAGAATCAGCGTGGCCATCAACGGCTATTGGATCGTTGGTGGAGCGAATATTCGGGACGTTGGAATCGCCTGCAAGGCGATGCCGAATATCCCATGGTGGTGGAGAACTTTCTGACCGCAACCCTGGCCAGGCGACTGAATAAAGTCCTGCCTGAATCACCTGCCCGAATATTGCCCTGGCGTAAAAAGCAACAGGAAACCGTGTGGGACGAATTATTCGCCAGTGAACGTTATCTGCTGCGGACCGATCGTGAAATACTTCAAGGGTTGAAGCAAACAGATGAGCCTCCCGCCCCACCAGAACTCAAGCGACCTGTCACTGGTAATCAGACGGCGACGGGCAATCAGTCAGCGTCTGGCAAACTGTCATTAACAGGGCATGCTCTGCCAAATCCGATTGCCTGGAGTCCGCCCAGCTATCCGGATACAGGTACTCCAGGAACTCCTTTGGCAGAGATGCCCCTGGACGAAATTCCTGTTGAGACGATTGCAACCCATGTGCCAGAGGAGTGTTTTTATCTGCGGTTCGGAACTTTTCGCAACTATCTTTGGTTCCGAGATTTGAACAAAAAGTGGCAGGGCAATTTACAAAACATGATCATGCGTCGTGGAATCGTTGCAGCCGCTGCGCAACGAGTTCAGCAACAGTTGGCATTACGTGAGACAGTTCTGGCAAAAATTCTGGGGCCACAAATCATTGCCGACGTGGCCCTCGTGGGGCTCGATCCTTATCTGGACCAAGGTGCTGCCATTGGCATTCTATTTGAAGCACACAACAGCTTTCTCTTAGAGCAAGATTTGGTCAGCAAGCGGCGCGAGGCGTTGCATAAATTTCCAGAAGCGACTGAAACGAACTTGACGGTTGCCGGCCACGAAGTGTCCTTAATCGCGACTCCCAATGGCCAGGTTCGCTCGTTTTATGCGCAAGATGGCGATTACCATTTAGTGACCACCTCAAGGAGCCTGGTAGCCCGCTTCTATCGGGCTGCAGGCAACAGTCGTTCGTTGGCCATGGCGGACGGCTTTCGCCATGCACGCAGACAGTTGCCTTTGGAACGCAACGATGCGGTGTTTGCCTATGTCTCTTCCGAATTTCTTCAACAGTTCTGCAGCCCTGCGCTGCGCATCCAGCAACGGCGGCGCGTTCGAAAAGAACGTGAAGTCAAACTAATGGAGTTGTCCCGCTATGCGGCCAATGCGGAAGGTGTCTCGGGACAGGATTTGAGTGCCTTGATTGACGCTGGCCTGCTACCGCCAGGATTTGGCAACCACAATGATAATGGGGGCACACGTGCTGGCACGGAGGATGGCCGTCGCCCATGGATTGACAGTTCCAAGCCGCTTTTCGATAGGGCCCCCATCCAGAGAGTCACAACAGGAGAAATCGCAGCATTTCGCACATTCTCAGCAAAGCTTCGCCAAGAGGTTGGCCAGTTACCGCCGCTGGCAGTCGGTATTCGGCGAGTATCAAACACCGAGAGTGGGGGAAGAAAGGGTGAATATGAAACCATGGTCGCCGATTTGCTGTTGCCCTACATGACAGGTTTCAAGTTCGGTTCCTGGATTGACAATCTGGGAGAAGCCAGCACACAGCAACTGGCCCCAGTCACTGGTGATGTCGCTTCGATGGAGGTGATTCTCAATATTCCTGTTCCCTTGATTGGCGGCGAGAAACAACCACACCATCTGTTTGGAGGTTTGCGTGATTACCGATCACCACTGGCCATTGAACGGGGCGAATTGGTTCCAGCGGCAGGCTTGCCCGAATTGATTCGGGGTTACCTGGGTGCATGGCCGCGACCTGGAGTTTTGGAAATATTCGGTGCACGTACTACTGATTCTGCCACTGGAATGCAGAAGGTGGGAGACCAACTCTGGCAGATGCAACAAGATCCGTTTGTGTTGTTGTCGTTTAAACCGGAGGTTATCGAGCAAGTGTTGTCGCAACTTGCTCTGGAAGAAACCCGGCGCGCTGCCCAAATACGCGTGCGCATCGACTCTTTGGCGGATAAGAAATTGGCCCCTACGATCAATGCGCTGGGGTACATGCGTAGCCGCGAAACGTCCTTGGCGGCAAGTCGCTTGATGAACACACTGGCCAATCAACTGCGTGTCCCAGGCCCCGATTGTCGTGCACTGGCGGAAAAGTTGGTGGATGGAAAATTCGTCTGTCCCTTGGGTGGGGAGTACCAACTGGTCGAAGGGCCTGGTCAACGTTTGTCTTGGGGTTCCACCGGCATAACCGAAGCCAACCGTTTCCTCCTGGATGCCATCCCTACGGAATTTCAACTGCCCCTATTGGAATGGTTTCAAGGTCTACACGGAGATTTGCGCGTGGTTGATCAGGAATTGACCGTCCACCTGGAAATCGACCTGTCCGCATCGGCTGTGCCGAAGTAGACAGGTCTGCAATGAATTTAGGATGAATAGCCAACCCTTAGTCGGCTGTAGATTCACGATTTTGTCAGGCTCTCTAATGATTCAGCTCGAAAGTCGCGTGGGGTGCAACCATAGTGGTGGCGGAAGACTGTAGCAAAGTATTGACTAGAAGCAAATCCACATGCAAACGCGATGGTCGTCACACTTTTAGTTGGGTGATGCACCAACCAGTCGGCTGCCACTTCTAGACGGCAACGCACCAAATAATGGGCTGGTGTCATATTGGTCAGCTGACGAACTTGGTGCACAAACCGGGTGACACCCAAGCCACACTGTTCAGCCATCGCTTGCACGCTCCATGCGTGCGTCAAAAGGTGGGTGTCTTGTTTCAATTCGTCCAAAAACAGTTCGACCGTATGTCTGGTTGTTGTGAGCGATTTATCAAGCGGCAACTGCTTGGCTTGAAACATGTCGAGAATCAACAGCAGCAGCTCGTTCAGATAAACGGCCAAACGCGACAAATTGCTCCCATCCTGGTCTTCTTCAATCGCTTTGCTGATCTTCTGGTAGCACTTGCGTATTTCGATACCTGCGTGCCACTTGGATTGTTCACTTTGACGAAAAAACTCAGTCATGGTGTTGCGATCGGACTCGGTGAGCACAAGCCAATCGGGCCAGCGCCACTTTTGGTGGGGGCGGCGCACGCCCACATCCAGAATGATCCAGTGCAACCGCCCGGCTCCGACATAGGGGTCGCCCACCTTGTGACGCTGCCATGGCCGAGTGATCGCCAAATCGTCACCTTCAAGCTGGCAGGTTTGGCGGTTGGTAGAAAAGGTCACGTGACCCGTTTCCAAGAACATCAATTCCAATCCCTCGTTTCGGTGCCAGTCGAGTCCCCAGTCTTGCTGCTGATCGGCATCCCAGAATCCGGCTGTTTTTAGTCCTGGCAATGCATGCGGGGCCAGCCTGCGCCCAGGGTAGTGGCCCCGGGCAAGCGCCTGCATGCGGATTTTTCCCTCTTGGACACCCGCGACCAGTGCGTCACAAGAGTCTGCCTCGTAGCTCGTTACCTTTGATCGAAAGGTTGGTATTCGATGTGTCATGGGAGCTCGAAGAAATGTTCAATATTCCTCACGGATAGAAAATGAACGACCATGTCTGCGTCTAAGTATATATATTACTCCGGACATTCGCGGTATCTAGCATACTGGCAGGATGTTTGAATTCTTCCAGTTACATAGCAAGTGATCAACCCTCAGCTTCCGAAATCAGCTCGCAACGGCCCACTTCATGAGTTCTCGATTTACTGGTTGAGTAGGAGCTAAACACAGATCGAGTTACCCATGGGCGCAATTTCGTTTGGGGTCAACCTGGAATTTGTCCGCCATGCCTCAACCGGGGGTGGCGGCGACAAGCCATTTGAATGGGGCGTTGAGAAAGCGGCAGAACTCGGCTTTCAATATGTCGAACCGATGGTCCACTGGGGTCGGGAACTCCTGAGCGAAGCGGGCTACTTTCATAGCGTTTCGCTGCTGGACGATCCATATCGAATCCGCCGAGCGTGTGAAAATTCGGGTATCCAGCTATCGGGGCTTTCGTCGCATACCCCTCTTTGTAAACCGGAAATCAGTACTGAATATCTCAAACAGGCGTTTCGATTTGCAGCCGATTGTGGCGCACCGGTAGTCAATACGGACGAAGGCCCGAAACCAAAGTGGACTAGCGAAACAGAAGACCATGTGCTGATGCGCTACGTACTCACCGAGGTCGCCGCAGTGGCCGAACCACGCGGCATTATGATCGGCCTGGAAATGCATCAGCAATATAGTCGAACTCTAGCCGGGATGGACCGCATCCTGAATCTGGTCGAATCGCCAGCACTCGGCGTGAACTTTGATACCGGCAACAGTTACCTGGGAGGAGAAAACCCAGTCGACTGGTTGGAACACGTTAAGGATCGACTCGTTCACGTACATGCCAAGGACATTTCCATTGAACAATCCGATGCCGAACGCGGCAAGGTAACTGGTACGCCGGTCGGGTGTGCATGCGGCGAGGGCGTGATCGATTGGGAACAAGTGCTACGAGTTTGTGCAACCGCCCCACGCGACTTGGTGCTAAGCGTAGAGTGCGGCACCGTCGACGAAGCGGAAAGAAGCCTCAACCATCTGAAAAACCTACTTCACACCGTGCTTCACGAGGATACATCGGGAGCACTGTTGTGACAAAATCAAACTATCCATGGGAGACCTTTGTCGTGAACACCAACCCTCAGCATGACAGTAACGATTCAGAATCGACACGTAGAAGCTTTCTTCGCTCGGCCGCCACGACCACGGCGGCGATTGGCGCAGCGACTATCAGCCCTCAGTTGGCTCATGGCGTAGAGGCCCAAGATCGCATCGGTGTTGGTTTCATTGGCACCGGCAGCCGCAGTCGATCCCATCAGGAGATCATTCTGAAATTCCAGGAGCAGGGACTTGCCGAACCGGTTGCCGTTTGTGATGTGTATCGCCCACGTCTGAAAGAGGCATCCAAACGCTGCGGTGGGGCCAAAATGTATGACGAGTATGAGAAGTTGCTCAATGATCCCAATGTGGATGTGGTCTGCATTGCCACACCTGACCGGCTTCATGCGCCGCTAACAATCGAGGCCCTCAACGCGGGCAAGGATGTCTATTGCGAAAAACCGCTCACGCATTGGAGTCAATTTGAATTAGCGAAAGACATTAAAACGGCAGCAACACGGACAGACCGATTGGTGCAAGTCGGAACCCAACACATGGCTGACGAAAATTATCCGAAAATTATCCAACTCATTCGCGACGGGGTCATCGGCAAACCGGTTCACATCGAATGCAGCTATTTTCGACGAGGCGATTGGGGGGAACGCATGCCCATCCCCGACCTGAACGCCAAGCCGGGACCAGACCTTAACTGGGAGCGATTCCTCGGTGATGCGCCTAACGAGCCTTTTTCCGTCTCCCGATTTTTCCAGTGGCGGATGTACTGGGACTACGCCGGCGGTCCGGCGACCGACCTGTTAGTTCACACCTTCACGCCGATACTTTGCATCTTGGAACTTGGTTACCCAGAGCGGGTTTTTGGCGGAGGCGGCACGTTTCAGTATGATCGCGAAGTGCCCGATCAATGCAACGTCATTGCTGACTACCCCGATGGTCCAAGCATCGTCATGACCAACTCACTCTCCAACCACGTCCCGAATGACACCATCATCCGCGGTACCGATGGCATCATTAAGTGGTCGATGCTCCAGGGTGGCAAGGATTACGGGGTAAGAATTGTGCCGTTCGGTAAAGGTAAGGAAGCAATACGCATTCCGTGGAACGGACAAGGCGATACAAGCAAGCTTTGGGCCGACTTACTCCAGTGTGTTAAAACCAGGCAGCAACCCAAATGCAACATCGACATAGCCCTGCGTGTGCAGGCGCCCCTCTCCATGGCGATCCTGTCTCACCGTGAGAGCAAGGTTGCTAAATTTTCTCCCGAAAACCAATCCTTGGTGATAGCGTAGATTATCATGCGTACCGTTCCACTGAGACTAGTTGTCATTGTCTATTGGGTCGTTGCCACGGCCTGCTCACACTTGCCCATTTGTGCAGGACAAGACGCTCCAAGTGCCTCAAGCAACTGGCAGTTAAAACCGAACGAATCGGTGGCAAGAGTCGGGCCTCAGGGGATCATTTGGCAATTTAATTACAGCAACAAGAACGCCAAACCGTGTTTCCATCCTGTGGCCATGCCCAGTGGAGAGGTTCTTACTTGGGATCAACCGGTCGATCATGCATGGCACCATGCACTATGGTTTTCCTGGAAGACCATCAATGGCATCAATTATTGGGAGGAAGACCCCCAGACCGGCCAATCTGCTGGCAAAACAAGCTGGTCGAACGTCATTATCCAGACACACGACGATGGCCGGGCAAGCATCACGATGGATCTCAGCTATAGCGTGCCGGGGGAACAACCGATTCTGACCGAAAAACGGACTGTCCTCATCTCACCCCTTGACGAAAATGCCCAACAGTACCACTTCGATTGGTCGTCAACGTTTACGGCAGGCGCCGCAGAAGTAGTCCTCGATCGTACGCCTGTGCCGCCTGACCCTGCGGGCAAGATGTGGGGTGGTTACGCCGGACTGTCGATTCGTTTTGCGGAAGACCTGACCGACCGCCTGGCCTTCTCTGCCAATGGTTCTGCGGAGTTTAGTAATCAATCTATTCACCGATCGAAAAACATGGCGATGGACTACAACGGTTTGATCGACGGTCGGCCTGTCGGTATCGCGATGATGGATCATCCCGACAATCGACGTTATCCCACGCCATGGTACGCGATACGTTCCGAGATGAGCTACCTGAACGCCGCTTTCCTAACCTATCAGCCGTATACGCTCCAAGCGAGTGAGTCCTTTTCGCTTTGCTATCGGCGGCTCGTCGTCCATCAGAACCGTTGGGATGATACCATGTTGCAGGCTGCCTACGAGCGGTACCTGTCGGAACTGCGATAATATGAAACGCACTAGATCCCAAATTGTCGCAATACCGTGTCAGCCACGTCGGTATCGGCCAGGGCGCATTCCACGAAGACGCCTTGTTGCGACGCCAGCAAGATCCCGCGTTGGCTTGGGTCCCGGGCTGGTGCACCGTGGGAACCGCGCACCAGGGAGGCATCGAGTGGAATCGTGCGGGTTTCCGCGTCAAAAAACAGCTCTACGGGGTCGTAGCCCGGTTTGCGGTGAATGTCGACAGTGCGGGCGTATCCCGGCGCACGGGTATCTTCCAGCCACCAGTAGTAGGCCAGCCAACTGGTCGGCTCTGAAATCACAATCAAATCGCCGCTGCGGGGATGATCTAGCTCGTAGCGGTCGTACTGGTCTCGGCTGAGCACTTCGGCAACACCTGACTGGGAACGCAGCACGGCCGCTGCACGCTGGATGGTCTGCGGTTCAGCATCCCGTACAAAGATATGGGCAAATTGGTGATCAACCAGCGCCCACGCGCTGCTGGCCGTCAGATCGAGTTGTTCGCCGTCGTCGGTTGCTATAACTTCTAGCAGGCCTGCTTCGCGCAGCACTCGATTGGGATAAATGACTTGCTCGACAGGAGTGATCGCATATTCACTCGCCACCAACCAAAGTAGCTTGTGTGGAGCGTAAGCTGCGGTAAAACGGGCAATCAGTTTTTCGATTTGTTGGTCCAGATCAATCAATGCTTGCTGGGCTGCTTCGCTATTGGGGCCGATTTTTTGAGCCGCGTAATCGAGGTGAGGCAGGTAGAGGTAGAACAGATTGGGCTGGTATTCAGAGGCCGCATGAATGGCCGAATCGACAATCCAGGCAGTCGACTCGATGCCCGCCATCGGTCCCCAAAATTTATGCAACGGAAAATGGCCCAGCTTATCACGCAATTCACCATAGAGAGACTCCGGACGCGTATAGCACCACAGCGACTCGCTCCCATCGGGATTGTGTATCGGCGCCGGCGTGCAAACGTAATCGGCTCCGCACTGTTTGCTGTGCAATGGAAACCAGACCGCCGAAGTGATTGTTGAATCGTGTTGATGGAGAATGTCCCACAATTGTGGACGCATGATGCAGTCGTTGGCTGCGGTCCACATCTCAACTTCACCCTGCTCACGCCAATAGAAACCATTGGCCACCACACCATGACCCTGTGGCGTTACCCCGGTGGTAATGTTGGCCTGCACCGGGCAGGTCACCGCCGGAAAGCTGGGAACCAACTCGGTTTGATCGCCGCCAGCCATCAATTCGGTTAAGTGGGGCATGAATTCCAGGTCGCGCGCACGCAACCCGGGAACAGAAACGAGGATGACGTATTCAGACATGCCATTCATTGTAAGTGAAATATGAAACCACGAAATACACGAAATTCACGAAAATTGAACAATGGAAATCGGGACTAATTTTGGCGCCCTCACCTTCAGAATGACATGTATTTTGGTAACATGTTACTCGAAACCATATTCTCTCTCGCAAAGACGCCAAGATCGCCAAGCCCCTTCCTGTCCTGCAGGAGTATTACAAAGTCGGTATTTTTTAGATCCGACTTATAAGAAACGAGAAGATAAGGATTACCACGGAGTCACCGAGAACACGTAGAAGCTTTATTAATGGATCTTTTCTCCGTGCCCTCCGTGGTTCAATTGCTAGGTACTAATATGGCTGGATGTGACTTTGCAGTTTGCCTGTCTTACCCCTGGGAGATCGTTGACAGTTTGAGTTATTGAGTTATTGAGTTATTGATTTCTCCACCAGCGGCTTCAGAAAGGCCATCGCTTCTTTGGCGGCCGTGGGGCCTTGATGACTGTGGCGGCTCAATTCGACATGGAGGCCTCCCCGGTAACCAACCTCGGCCAGTGCACCGAGAATCGGCGTAAAATCGATTTCCCCTTCCCCAAACATCAAGTGTTCATGTATTCCGGCTCGCATATCCTCAATATGAACATTTCGCAACAGGTCGCGCCACTGACGGACGACATCGGCAATGGGAGTCTCGCCAAGACAATGCAAATGGCCCAGATCCAACGTCAGGACAAGTTGAGGTAAATCGAACTGCTCCAGCAATTGACGGAACGAAATCATCGTATCGATGAGCATGCCAGGTTCTGGTTCCAACGCCACGGTCACACCCTGCTTATCGGCATACACCAGCACCTGCTGCAAACCTGCTGCCAGTCGGCGCATTCCGACCTGATGATTTTCTTCCGTTGGCAAAATCCCCGACCAAATCGAGACACAGTCGCTGTGGAGTGCCGCTGCCATGTCGACCGCATGACACAAGAAATTCACCCGTCGCGCCCGCTCGGACTCCATGGGGGAAAGAAGTGTCGGCTCATGCTTGTGCATCGGATCCAACAGAAAACGGGCACCCGTTTCGATGACCGAATGCATTCGGTGTTGCTCCAGCAACTGGCCCACCCGGGACAGTTGCTGACTACATTGATCGTCCAGCGGACTGAGAGCTCCATGATCGATCGTAATCGCCACACTCTGGTAGCCGAGAGAAGCAAGTAGATCTATCGCATCGGTCAAACGATGATGGGCCAAGCCATTGGTGTTGTAGCCAAGACGCATGGAGTGTTGAGTGTTGAGTGTTGAGTGTTGAGTGTTGAGTGTTGAGTGTTGAGTGTTGAGTGTTGAGTGTTGAGTGTTGAGTGTATTTCCATCCTTTTTATCACTCAACTCTCAACAATACACTCTCAACTCTTTCACGTCATTGGCGCCCAGCGGCTTGCTAGACGCATGGGTATCAGTAGTGACAGAATCACCAGGGCCATGCCAGGGCCGACTCGGGCCAGGCACAGGACCGCGTCGATTACCACAAACAGCACAATCATCCGGATCACGCCTGCTTGCACAAATTTGGGCGAGGGATCACCCATCGCACGCCAGCAGGCGGATGCAACCCAGCCCATGATACCGATCCACAGCAACGTCCAGGGTCCACATGCTAGGTGGATGCTGCTGACCAACGGCAGCATGGCAACCAGAGCCAGTCCTACCAAGGCAAAGATGCTGCCTACCATCAGATCACGGCGTGGACTTGTTCTTGCTTCCGACCTGGCAAACCACGTGAGCCCGACGGTGTAAGTACCGATTGCTAGGGCGATCAACCAGGGAGCACTCTGCCAAGGGACCGCCAGGCTCGCACCCAGTAGCACATTGAGCATTCGACAAACCCCCATCACCAGCGGTCCGCACCACCACTTTTTTAAGCCCCCATCATAAGCTACCACCGACAGTGCCAGCAGGATTCCAATCACTGCCGGGGTGCTACTGTGGATAATCCATCCAGCCAGGCAGGCAACCAAAACTCCTCCGCCCAGTAGGAGCAATCCCACGCAGAGAGCCGCCCTGGGGGTAATGCGCCCTGAAGGAATGGGCCGCCTAGGTCGTTGTCGCCTATCTTGCTCAATATCAAAACGATCGTTAAGCACCATCCCCGCTTCATACAGCATGACCGAGGCAACAATCAGTAATATCAGCGGTAGCCACGATTCTCCAGAGCCAACATCGAATCCCCCAGCCACAGCAGCTCCGGCGACGACATTGGATGCCGCGGTAAAGCTATTGCCAGCCCGAAGAATTTGCCACCAGGCAGCCAGGCGATTAGTACCCAAGTTGATTTTTCACTTTCAACAGTGGCAATAAATATTCTCGGGCTGCTTTGGCTGCTTCGTCGGGATTCTCGATGTAGGGATAAAGTTCTACCGTCAGCCAACCCGAGTAGCCTGTCTGCCGTATCGCATCGATCGTTGCGGCAAAATCAATGGCACCTTCTCCAGGAATCATATGCTGATGCACGCGAGTTGCCGCAATATCTTCCAAGTGATAGTGGACCGTGTGTTCTTGTAACGGACCTACCCAATCCTGTGGGTCTTCACCAACACAATACGCATGACCAACGTCAAAATTGAGCCCAACCGCAGGAGAATCGAGTCGCTCGACAAACTCCAAATACTGGCCAAATTTTTCGATCAGTAATTCAGGCTCAGGCTCGATGAGCAAGCCAACTCCCAACTGCTCGGCTAATTCCAGGCAAGGCATGAGCTCTTCATAAAACAGGTCGGACGCTTGCTGCCAGGTCTGCTCAGGTGCCAGTAACCCGCCAGGTTCAGTGGTTATGTGTGGTGCCTCCAATTCAGCAGCGAGCTGCAACGCCCGCTTCGTGTGTTCTCGGCGTATGGCCCGGTAGTGCGGGTCGGGGTCGGTCCAGCCTGGATGCCAGTAAGGTTGCCGCGGGTCGGCAATCGCATTCATCATAAATGCGTTGATGTTAGATATGGCCAAACCATGTTCTGCCAGACTATTACGAATGGACTCTTTTCGTTCGGGCAACAGGCCTGCGGGCCAGGCATGCGGCACATCGGCCAACAGTTCGATTCCCTGATAACCAAGCGCCGCAACTCGACGGATGGTTTCTTCGATCGAATAGTTCATGTAGGCGTTGGAGCTGAAAGCAAGATGCATAATGATGTTTGATGTTTGATGTTTGATGTTTGATGTGCCAAGCAGAAACTGCCTGCAGCGAACATAACTTATTTGCTATCATTTGGCTGCGCCTGCCGTTGAGCCAGGATGGCCACTTCGCGTTGTCCCAGTCGGGCAAGTATTAAGGTGGCCGATTGACTACCACGCAATTTGAGCTGGCGACGCAAGGTGGAAGGATTAAGTTTCACACCTCGTTTTTTTATTTCCAGACTGCCAATATCGCAAGACGACAAGTATTTGGCCAAGGGCTTGATACGCAGGGGGATTTGCTCTAGTACGATAAAGCGCGCCAGCAACGGATGGTCGATTGGGTGATCTGACGTCAGGTAGGCTCCATTGGGAACAAGGGTTGCCAGGCCATGCTGGTTGGCTAATTCCCCAAGCAGGTTGGCAGCCAGTACGGCCGAATCGGGATCGTAGAGATACTTGCCCAATTGCGGGGCGGTTGGCAGCAGGAGACCTGCTTGACCGACGAAACTGTGGGCTATCCAATGATCTGGTCGCGGGTCGCTTTTATCTTGAGCGACAGACTCACTGCTCGGCATCTGTGGGGGAACCAGCAGAGTTGCTCGGCGCTTGCCCGGGTGAGTCGTTAGATTACCAAACCAGGCCACCAACTGGCGGCACTCGCGGTCTCTGGAAATCCATTCCAACTCGGCCGATTTTTCCCAGTCGGCAGGAACCTGGCAAGCAGGTGCCAATTTGACCGCACCGGATGGATGTGTTTTCAATAGTCGGGTGACCATCTCAGGTCCCGGACGATGCAATTCCACGTGGGTCGACCGTCGCCCCTGGGGACGCCGGTCGGGGTCAAGGTGCCACATGGCTCCCAGGGGCAGCGAGAGCGACTCGACATCCCCCAATTGGGCAATGGCTATCTGGTCGGAATTATATTTCTCATTATCCTTCTCTTTAGCCACGTTTTCTAAAGAATTATTTTCCAGGATGCCATTGCCAAAAATGTTGCGCAAATTGGCTGCTGCCAGAAGGACCATGTGCGGAGCAAGATCCCAGCCGAGTGCCAGGCGATTCGCATCACCATCGAGAGACGATCTTCTTTCTACGGTTTGCTCATGGCGGGTTGCCAGTCCAATAAGATCGCCGCCTATGCCGCAACAGAGATCATGAACTGACGAGGCAGGCTGAAATCGGATCGCCTTGTAGGTGGAAAGCCAACGGTCGGTGGCCTGCTGCAAACCGATTTCAGTAAAAAACATTTGCTTTGCCCATGGACCAAATTTACTCACTGCTCGTTGGCGAAGCGTGGTCTGCTGAACCAGCAACTGGGCACGTGTTGTTGAAAGCTGCTTTCGTAGTTGAGTTAGTTGTTGATGCACAGGCCGGCTGTCGTGAGCCAGCTTTTGAAGCCATACCGCAGTTTCGCGGTCGGTAAGCCAGGAATAATCGTCTAGGTCTATCATCGATGCTATCGAGTTATATGAAATATTCGGATTGTGACTAGCGCGTAGCTGCTGGAGCAGACACCATAAGCATGCAACCGATTACTAAAGACAGAGCAGCAGTTTAGCCTGAATATTTCATAATCAGTACTTCATAATTGCCAGCCCGCCCTACGTGGGACGGGCCGATAAGCCGTCCGGGAAGTGACTTTTTAATCGCAGTACGTTGTCCGGATGTGACTTTGCCGTTTGCCTGCTGCAACCACCTAATCCACAGACAAAAGACTAAATCTATGTTTACTCGCTCCGTTATGGTTCCCACCCTTCTGGTTGCCTCGATCGGAGTGCCCTATGCAGTGACCCATTCTCCCGAATGGGATTTGGATTGGAATTCCATCAGCAAATCCAAGCTGGTAAGTTATTTCGAATCGAATTCTGAGGATAAAAAACCTCCCACGACGCAGTTCGCCGAAATACCCGGCCCATCAGGCGTTCTCCCACCGCTAAAGCTGCAACCGTCAGAAACATCTATTTACCGCGTTTCCTCCCCGTTGGAGGGACAACCTACCATGACGCTTGATGAAGTTTTGAGAATGGATGTGACCAAAGAGTGGGTATATCAGCGTTGGCCACGCAAATCGACAGGGCTGGCGAATTTAAACGATTTTGGCGTGCGTGTTCCCCTCGTAACCGGGACGCGAATCACCGATCTGGCTGGATCGCTCACTTATCGCTTCGATGCACAGGGGCATGTAACTAGAATTTCGTTTCAAGGCCGTACGGGAGATACGACAGAGTTGGTCATGCTGTTAGTGAAGAGATACCATCTCACGCGCCAGCCTTCTACAATTGTTGGCACACAGCTATTTCAGCATCGGCGTGGCATCGAGGTAATCAGTGAATTACGGACTCAACCGGCCGCCATCCTATGGTCCAGTTCACCGCACAATAGCTTTGATGTGGAGCTTGAACTACAGCGACCTAATGGAAATCCACTACCTCCCAAACCGGTATTGGTAGCCACGCAGGAGAAAGGCCAGGCTACTGAGCCCCAATCGGCCAGCGTTGCACAATCTGCCGAAATGGAAAAGGCCGCATCGAGTGAAAGTAGTGACGACGCCCCGGCAGATTCAAAAGAAAGCTGGAATAGGCTCTTTCCCCGCAGTCAGATTACCCCTGAGCGGGCTGAATACCTTAACCAAACTCGTATGTAGAGTCTATTCTTAAGGTTCTTGGGGAAATGCAAGGGCTGATTTCAGGCGGTACCATTTCGAGTATTCAGATAAAGCAAACTCACTTATCTTGAGGACTATGGATACCTCTCCCCACACTGTGCTCCAATGCCCTCCTGGTCTACGTGACATGGCATTGCGCACTTTGCACAGTAACTTGCCTGAAGAGCTGCAAGCCGGGCTGGTGCAAGCAATTGAAACTACAGGATTTGAGGAGGAGGCAGCTTGGGACGGATTGTTTATCTGTAAATCTTGTGACCATGTATCTGTCGCTTGGGCGCAACTGCTTCCAGGACGGAGTGCCGCTTTGTGGCCCCCTGCGGCAGATGTCCCCACGGCCAGACAATTATTGCAGGAAGTCGGTCGATTTCTGGATCAGCACGAGGTTGTGGTAACACAGCTCTTGTTAGGAATGCCTCAGGAAAACGCAGACAATCCTCATCAAGCTTTGATCCAACTACTAATCACAGGCGGGTATAGTTGGTTAGCCAATTTGCAGTATCTGGTGGCTAACAATCTCTCCTCTCCTCCTACCCCTCCCATTTTGCCAATTGAGTTTGAATCGCATGCGGCGGATCAGCCGCAGCGTCTTTCCCAGTTGATCGAACAAACCTATATCGGGACCTGTGACTGTCCGGCCATCGATGGAATTCGCTCTCTGCCTGATGTTTTGGCCAGCTACCAATCGGCCGGCAGTTATCAACAAGAGCTTTGGTATTTTGTACAGCACCAGGGCCTTGATATGGGGGCTCTTCTCTTGTCACCTCATGGCAATGGAGAAGTTTGGGAGCTGGTGTACATGGGTATTGTGCCTGCCGCTCGAGGCCGTGGTTTTGGCGGCCATATCATCCAAAAGGCGCTCTGGCAAACCGCTCGAGGTGGGGGGCAGCGAATGGTTCTGGCGGTCGACGAATCCAACGAGCCCGCATTGTCCATGTACCATCGCGCGAATTTAGTGAGTTGGGATCGACGTCAAGTGTATGCACGCATCAGAGCGGGAAAACCGTTACCGTCGCGGCAATAATTCCCATCATTCGGCCTATCCGAGTCTTATCATCACTTTAGCCCGAAT
>JBDOMT010000365.1:29045-69733 GCA_039831705.1 Pirellulales bacterium
ATAAACATTCTGCTACGAGTCCGAATAGCACTGCGTCTGCTGCGTTAGCTGGATTTGCTAGACTACGGGGTAATTCGGGTGTGCTCAAGTATAGATAATACGTTCCGCACCCAAATCACCGTTTGCCTTGCAGCCACAGCACTCTTCGGCCTCACGTAGACCAAAACAAGTTTCGGTGCCCAAGTTTATTAAATATTCGGGCTAGCCTCGACCAATCTTTTTTTGATGATGAATTTTGCTCAACAGTTTATCCACGGCCAATTTCTTGCTCGGAAAAATTAATTTAATTCGATTCATCAAGAGACCCCGGTTGTTTCTCGCAATTTGTACAAGGGCTGGCGCGAGACAAATTATTTGGACAAGTCAAGTCCTTTGACAGGATTGCTAGCATTTGTAGAATTGGCCTCACGAGTGACATGAAATTCGACATCAAGGGAGGTTGGACGGCACTTGATCAGGCACTACTTTTAGGCAGGAAGTACCCGGAATGCAGGAAGTACCCGGAAGGCAAAAAGTACCCGCAAGGCAAGAAGTGCCCGGGAAGTATGGGCAACCTTGCGGCAAAAGGCTCCGTGAAAATAAATCCGAAGGGTGCTCCAGTGAACGTGAGCTGTTCAGCCGCCAAGCTGTGAATGAAAATACGGACAGTTCGAGTGGATTGTGCCAACCAAATGGTGGATTGTGCCAACCAATCGGGGCAGTCCCTACTGTGGCAGGAAATTCCACCGTTGAAGCGGCCATGGACGCGTTGCGTCGAGAATTGCAAGAGCGTCTTGGTGAGGAACGGGTTGAATTATGGCTAGACCAGCAAGTCACATTTCAACTGGATGGTTGGGGTCCGTTGGATAGTCGGGGCTCTCAACAAAAACTCGAAAACTCGAAAGCCGATGGGACCACGAAAACCGGCCCCAATGGCCTGATACTTCGAGTCGGCGTCTCTACCCAATTCCATCTGAACTGGCTCAAGCGACGACTGCTGAAGCCCTTACGAGCCTGCTGCCAGCGTGCCTGGCATCAGGATGTGACGATTCTATTCCAAGAGGGCCTATTCCAAGAGACAGGACGGGTTCAAGAGACAGGACGGGTTCAAGAGACAGGACGGGTTCAAGAGACAGGACGGATTCAAGAGACGGGACGGGTTCCTCCAGGTGGCAAGCCCACTCCAGAAGAGGGGGGGGGTACACAACCTCCAGAGCAGATTTGCACGGAGCATGCGACGGGAGTGCATTGGGACGTGAAAGGGACGAAGAAGGGCCAATCTGGCCATGGGGTAGGGTCGTCAAATGCAGCGGGTCTAAAAATTTCCAACATGGTTTCCACCCGAAAAATGGTTTCCACCCGAAAATCTCCGCAGAAACGACCGAATATCGTAGATCGAAAACCTAGACCTTCCCATTGGCAGACCTTTGCAACATTTGTCTCCGGATCTTGCAATACACTAGCTCATGGCACGGCAGAATTAGTGGTTGAGCAACCAGGCAGATACTGCCCTTTGCTACTCTACGGGCAACCTGGGGTCGGGAAATCACACCTTTTGAGCGCCATTCGGCAGCAGGCTCGCAGGCAAACGCCACGCATGAATGCCATTGGTTTGACCTCCGAGGAGTTTACTACGCAATTCCTGGAAGCTCTCAATCGACGTAGTTTGCCCAGTTTTCGTCAAAAGTACCGTACGGTGGATGTTTTACTAGTCGATGACATACAGTTTCTGGCACGAAAACGGGCCACACTCGAAGAATTGCTCTATACGATCGACACACTTCACCATCGAGGTAGCCAAATTGTGTTGGCTAGCGATCGCGGCCCAAGCGATTTGCAAAAGGTGAGCACCGAATTGGTGTCTCGCATATCCAGTGGTCTGGCAATTCCCATGGATTTACCCGATTACGAAACCCGCGTGGGCATCATCCGCAATCTGGGGATACGCATGAAGGTAGACCTAGACGAAGAGGTCGTTTCGATGATTGCCTCACAGGTCACCGGCAGCGCGCGTCAGCTCAGAGGCGCGCTCAATCGACTACTCGCCGGCAGTGTGGCATTGGGCCAGCCAATCACACCCGAACTGGCCCGGCCGGCCCTGACAGAATTTTCTCGACAAAATACCCCATCGGTTCGTCTCCCAGATATTCAACGGGCCGTTTGTGAGGTGTTTGGTGTTGAGCCGGCCAGCCTCAAATCGAACCGCAAGTCACGCAGCGTTACCGAACCGCGAATGCTTGCGATGTGGTTGGCACGCAAATACACCCGATCGGCTCTGAGCGAAATCAGCGATTTCTTTGGGCGGCGCAGTCACAGCACCGTTATTTCGGCGAATAAAAAGGTTGAGTCATTGCTCAAATCCCGCAAAGAAATCACGGTGGCCGATCGACCATGCCATTTGGAAGAAGCAATTCGTCGCGTAGAGTCCGCACTGCGTAGGGCTTAGTGATGCAAAGCCCAGTACTACAGCGTGGGTAAGACATTTTTAGAAAACCGCTAATAAACGCTGATACACGCTGCTGACGGACGCTGATACACGCTGCTGACGGGTTGTGCCTTGAGCGATTGTCCATTCTGAACAGATCCACCTTACCGACTAACCGATAAAATAGCAGCTTCGATAGGGTCTAAAGTCCTGTGCCTCATTTTATTAGTGTTAATTTGCGTTTATTAGCAGTTTTTTTAACTTGATCCTGCGCAGTGGTACCAGAGACACTCACTTTTTCTTTCTCGTGGCCACTCCAAGTGCTTTCAGTTGGGCGACCACATCGGCGCCGTGTGTGCCTGGTTTTACTTTTTTATCGATCGCCAAAATTTTGTTGTCTGTGCCGATGTAGAAGGTCCACCGTTTTGGGTAGGGGCGTAGCGTATTGACCACCCCGTAGGCCTGTGCGACTTCCTTGCCAGGATCGCTGAGGATCGGGTAGTTCAATTTCAGCGATTCAGCGAAGCGCTTGTTCTCTTCCGCCGTATCACAACTGGCAGCGAAGTAAGCAACCTGAAAGTCCTGCAGTTCATTACCGCTCTCACGGAGCGATTTGCACTGGGCCGTTCAGCCACCGGTAAATGCCTTGGGGTACCAAGCCACCACCACAACATTCTCTTCCTTCGTCAATTCTGCCAATTGATAGGTTTTGTCGTCTGAACCAGGCAGTTTAAACTGAGGCGCCTGATCTCCCACTTTCAATTCCGCTGCCATGGTCACACTCCCAAGAAAAAGAGAGCCCAATGTAAATACAGTACCGCCAACGATTGCAATGAAGAATCTTTTGAAAATACTACAGGAAATACGTCTTTTCATGATGGTCGCCCTTTCATGGCTAAGCCGAATATCTCATAAACAATCCGCTACTAGTATTACACATCTCATCAAAATAGGGAACAATTTCATTCTCCCTTGGATGTATTCGCCTGTTTACGCTTGATATCTCGACTGAGACGAATGAAACCGGCTTCGGCAACCATTGCCAAAGCTGTGGTGAGCAGAAATACATGCGGACCGATTCCAGCAAAAGGGGGCAATGTCAGACCTGGCACGGCATCGGGTTTCCACCCGTAGAGCATGATCATCGCCAGGTAGGGTGCAAATAATCCTCGAACGCCGGTGAGCGTAACATGTATTCCCATATAAAGTGGAACCATGTGACGATTGGCAAAGTCATTGTGACCGAGATTCCAAGCCAGCATGCCCCCGCCACGGGAGACTCCGTCGATCATGCGTGGAATAGCAAACAGTCCCACCAATCCACTGATTGCGGCACCCCAGTTACCTAGCTGGCTGATAATCCAGAACAGTCCTTGGCGGGTGCGGAATCTGGCAACATGGACACGATCCAGGTAGCGTGCCCAGACCGAGATTGTGAACATGGCAAATAACAGGGGTATGGTCGTAGTAATGAGAATGCTGATGCCATATTCATAATCCATTCCGTCCGTCAACTCGATGACCAGTCGAATTAAGGCGAAATTACCAATCAAGTTGGCCATGCCACCGAAGAATTGCCAGATCAAGTACCAACGGTAATCGTGATCTTTTCGCAGCACGGTCCAGACGGAATGTCTTTGATCCGACTCAAATTCCTCGATGGGATCAGGGGTTCCGTGGGGCTTAGTCCGCGCGGTGGGCTGACGTTCGAACTGAAGCAATTGCTTTTCTTTACGTACCCGAATGCGAGAAAAGGCGATCACTCCAATCAGCCCGATCAGTGCAGCCACACGGTAAAGGATACGAAAACTATTCGGAGAGATATCTTGAATGACAAAACCGACCAGAGGTCCTAAAGCAATGATGAGACTGGCGACGAGGGTAAACCGGCTGGTTATTTGTGCCCGTTTGCGTTTGGGATAGTTCATTCGCCAAACCGTACTTCTCAGGGTGACTGCTCCCGCCAGTGCGCAGCGGATTAAAATGACTACCGCAACTAACAACGCAGGGCCATAACCGACGGTTGGCAGGATGGAAATGACTCCCAAAAACAGCAGGACAGATACCTGCAACATGGTGAGAAAGGGAACCTTATGCTTTCCACGGGCGAGCATGGCCCAAATGAAACTTGTCAGATTGGCAAACATGGGCGCTGCCATGATGGTTGCCAATTCTAGTTCTGATACATGAAAAGTTTTTTTGGCCAGTACACCAATCACCCCCGACTCAACCATGGCAACCGCAATAGAAAATGTGGAGGCCGTAACCAACTCGTGGGCATAGTTGGATCGAACCATCCAAGGCTGATTACGTGGTTGAAAGGAGGCTAGAATTTCAGAAAGCATTTGCGGTAATTTCGGAGTGTTTGAGCAGGTCTTTGCCGCGCTCTCCAGTTAGGTTATGAAAAATCCGCAGGTTAGCCTTATTGACTATAACACCTGCACCCAATCGACTATAGTAGCTTGCAATTTAAGTTCCAACACTCCTGGAGTTCGATCATGCGGTTGCGTCACCTTGGTTCTGTTATTCTAATGCTCCTTATCCTGGGATCTGTGGCTGATCCGATGCTCGCTTTCGCAGATGCTTCTGCAGAAAACTGGCCTGGTTGGCGTGGTCCAACCGCTGACAACCACGCACCTGTCACGAGTGTGATTCCCTTGCACTGGAGTGAGTCGGAACAGGTTCTCTGGAAAACACCTCTGCCAGGACGGGGCCACTCATCTCCGATTGTGATGGGTAACCGTATTTATCTTTCCACCGCAGATATTAAACAAAAAACCCAATCGGTGCTTGCCCTCGATCGTCAAACGGGCCAGTTGCTTAAACAGGTAGTCGTTCATCGAGGACCATTGCCTAGTAAAATTCATAAGAAAAACACGCATGCTACGCCTACTTTAGCATGTGATGGGAAGCGACTATTCTCAGTGTTTCATCATGACGATGCCATTTGGGCGAGTGCCATGGATTTGGATTGTCAGCTGATTTGGCAACAACGTGTCGCAGAATTTTTGCCCGACATGTATAAGTTCGGTTACGGTGCTTCCCCGCTCCTGCACGCTGGCCTGCTGGTAGTCACGTCAGAATATGATGGGTCCGATAGTGGAATCTACGCACTCGATGCCACCAATGGCGAACTCCGCTGGAAAGTTGACAGACCACATACGTTGAGCTTTTCTTCACCCATCGTTACCAATCAGCAGGGGATCGAACAGTTGCTGATCAGTGGCTATGCAAAAATTGTCTCCTTGAATCCACAGTCGGGGCAACCCAATTGGTCTGTTCCAGCAACAACGCTTGCCACATGTGGCACGGTGGTTTGGGATAACGACTATGTTTTTGCCAGTGGTGGCTTTCCGGTTCCGGGCACCTTTGCGGTCCATGTGTCCGACCATCCTCAGGTTGTCTGGAGTAAACCTGTAAAATGTTATGAACAATCGCTACTCACGGTCCAAGGCTACGTGTATGCAATTTCAGACCGTGGTGTTGCCTACTGTTGGCGTGCGAGCGATGGAGAGCAAATGTGGAAAAATCGGTTGGGAGGAAAGTACAGTTCCTCGCCTCTGTTGATTGGGGACCAAATTCATGTGAGCAACGAGTCGGGGACCACCTATGTATTCCGAACCAATCCTGCCACCTTCGAGTTGCTGGCAGAGAATCAATTGGGGGATGAAATTTTTGCCACACCGGCCGTTGTAAGCAATTCGCTCTACATGCGTTATGCCCGCCACGATGGTGAACAGCGACAAGAGTATCTGATATGCATTGGGGAGCAGTGAAGCTTTTGTTCACTCTCTTGGATAAGCTACTTCAAAATTCTTGATAAATAATTTTCTGGCAATGAGCCGGTCAAGTGGGTGACGGTTCCAAAGGCAGGCGACCATGGGCTTCAGTTCCTGTCCCAAACGGCGTTTGGTTTCGTTGTTGAGTGGCCCCATCGTAAGTCGCTGGTAGCCGTTTTTGATGGCGTGTTCAATGGCCGCATAAATCAAATTGTGATAGGCTTGTACTTGATACGAGTGTTGGTAATCCAACCCGCCGTGGCATCCTGTTGCCCATGGACCTGGCCGCATTCCTGCAAACGGGCCGAAAATTTACCGAGCATCTCGGCATGAAGAGTATCGATCCATTGTTAGGTACGCGAACCGTAGTACCAAGTGCCACGCTCATGAAGGTTTGTTCTTATTTCAATTTTGATATTTTCGTGCATGGTCCCCATCACCGACATCCCCGCCTAACTCACGGTACTTTAGAAACGAAAATGCACGAATATGGTAGCGAACAGCCAGACATGGCGTATCCTGTCTACTGGAAAACGGTGCGCGACATGCTTCCCTCAATGCTGATCAACCCGGCCTGTGGCACGCTGGCTGGAATGGCTATGGGTCAGCCCTCTTCTGCGGGTTTGGCTTCTGCTGACTTGGTTATTGGTGACATAAGGCTGCCACAGGTTCAGGTGCAGGAATTTGTCGAAGACGTGGTGGTAGAAGTGATTGAAGCTCGGTCAAATTCTCAAAAATTGAGTGAACAATAAACCAACAACGATTAACGCCAAACTCGATGCTTCCGGGATGGCGGTTGATGCAGTCGTTAAGGTGGGGAATCCATAATTGGCTTCCCATTTCGCTAATGCCAGAGAGCTTACAACTGGGCCACGATGCCATAGAAGAAAATCTAACCCATCGATATGGTTGCCGTAGACTCACTCGCTGGCGCTTCGTGCTAGCATTCTAAAACCAGCATCCTTAACAGCGTTCCTGCTATGGGATAGGTTCTAAGACTCTCCCCTTCAGGCGTTACGAAGATCCTTCAGTCGCCTAGTGACACATCCTCTATCGAGGTCATTTTCAAATGTTTTGCTACGAGGAATTGTTAAAACCGGATCGTAGTTTATCGGTCGAACTAAGTGTCTAATTACTATCCGATATTCTGGTGAACATCAGCAGGCGGAAATCCATCACTTGTGTTCCTGGGATATCCAAGGCTCTCAAGCTTAATTCACCTTTGCCTTGCGGCAACTGTACGGTCCCCAGTTTTAACGGCTTGAAATCTTTAACGTACGACTCGGCTCTTGGCACTCGGTCGTATTGTTGGCCTTGCAAAGGTGGGTTGTGGCCTTCTTGGATTTGGCCACGTAGTCGACTGCCTTGAAAACTCAGTTCGAAAGTCGATCCCGCATCGACTTGAGGGCAGGTGTAGTAAAGTTCCACCTCGTACTCTCCGCCCACACCCACTTCGACGTTCCAGGTAATACGATCTTCGAGGCTGGTCCAATTGGTAAAGTATGAACAGTTCGGATGTCGGCATGAACGTTGAATATCGCCAAGGCCGATACCATCGCGGGCGGGCAATTGTGTCATCCGACAATCCGGATGACCGATGATAAAAGGTCGTTTTTCTCTGTCTCGTTGGGGGAATAACTCTTTCTTCCAACGTTCAACGGATTGTTGCAGCTGTGCAGCCTGCTTCGGTTGCTGTTGGGAAATGTCCACATGTTGTCCCGGATCACTCTGCATATCGTAAAGCTTGCCCTGGTGATCGAGTCGGTATTGCTGTGTGCGAACGCTCACCCGGCCGGCCCAGTGGGAGAAGATCTTTCGATTGTCAGCGATTTGATCGTGATTCGATCGGGTTGATGACTGAGGCGAATCGACGAGGTTCCCTTTCAGGCTCACGCCGTCCAGTGGCTTGGTGGAAGTCACTTCGATTTCTGCCAGATCGGCCAAGGTGGGCAACAAATCGATGGCTGCGGCAATAGGATCGATCCTTTTACCCGCTTCAATGTATTTCGGCCAGCGTATCAGTAAGGGCGAACGGACACCCCCCTCGTCAGTGGATCCTTTGCGTCCTTTCATGCCACCATTCCAGCGATAGCCATTGGGGCCGTTGTCGCAAAAATAGACCACAATGGTATTTTCGGCGATTTTCAACGCATCGAGTTGGTTGAGCAGACGGCCTACGTTCCAATCAATATTCTCGCACATCGCCAAGGCGGCGCGGGTATGGGGCACTCTCTCACGTTTTGGATCCCTATGCCGCATGGCGAGTTCCTTGTCAGCAAACTTATGCCACCATCGATCGGGGACTTGCATCGGTGAATGCGGTGTGTTGTAGGCAAGGTAGGCGAAAAACGGTCGGTCCCGGTTGCGCTCGATAAAGTCCATGGTTCGATTGGTAAAATCATCCGTAGCGTATCCAGTTCCGCGCACGATCTGACCGTTGTGCTCCAGCATCGGGCTAAAATAGTTGCCCCAATGGCCTGAGCAGAAACCATAGAACTCTTCAAAGCCGCGTCCATTGGGATGATAAGGATACTGCATGCCATTGTGCCATTTACCAAAAGTTGCAGTAGCGTAACCGGCCGCCTTGAACGTATCGGCAATCGTCGATTCGTCCAGATCGAGTCGCTCGCCACCGGTGGAAGTGCTGGTAACCCCGCCACGCAGATGATATCGGCCTGTCAGGAATTCCGCTCGAGTGGGTGAGCACACCGCGCAGACATAAAAACGATTGAAGCTGGCTCCAGCCTGAGCCAGCGAGTCGACATTCGGGGTACTCAGGTTTCTGTTTCCATTCAAACTCAAATCGCCCCAACCTTGATCGTCCGCAAGAATGACCAGAACATTGGGCGGAAGATTCCGACTCTGGGCCAGCACTGGGTACGAAGCCAGCAAAACAGCCAAAAGGATCACCCCTCTTATTCCAGTCGCCCTTCTTGTCACAGTCGTTACGAAAAATGCGCACGTATGGTTGAGGTAGAAAAGATTATTGCAGCAGGCCATTCGCAGCTCGAGGATCTCGCAAGATCGTAATTGTGAATGGGAGTCTCCTCTTAAAAACCAATGCCAAGGACTATCCATAAAGTTACTCAATAAGAAAATTAGAATTAAATTGCACCAATGTTCAGAGTTTATGCGCGATAGTCATGTCAATTAGATAGAAATCATACAAGATCACACTTAAATCCAGAGAAAACACGGACCACTTCGTTGCTTCCCGTCATCCTGAGGAGAGGGCCCCGAAATTTGTATTGGTCTACGATTGAAGAATCTCTTGGTTGATGTTAGTTCTGGTTATTGGTCTGTTGGCCCTTTTGCCCTGCACGGGCTATACCGGAACTTGTGTCCTTGCGGAAATTCAGCCTGGTTGGTTGCTCATTCACTGGGCGGAGTTGCTTATTGCTGAGTCGATCCACGTTCTTGGCCAGTCGCAACCATTCCGCTTGCATCGCATTCACCCGAGCTGGATACTTTGCGGCGATATCATGCAGTTCGGTGCGGTCTTGATGCAAATTGTACAGCTCCCACCGTCCCAGCTTGGCTGAGACAAGTTTCCAGGGCCCCTGACGCAGCGCACGGTCAGTTCCAAAATGGAAATAAAGAGTTTCATGAGGTGCACGTTTGTTTCCCTGAAAGATGGGCAGCAGCGATTTTCCTTGCAAAGGGTCGATGTGGCGAGTGCCAATCTGCCTTGGGTACTTGGCGCCAGCTATGTCAATAAACGTTGCCATGAAATCCACCAGATGTCCGATTTGATTGGTGATGGCGCCGTGGGAAGTCTTTATGCCGGCCGGCCAATGGGCGATTAGCGGCGAGGAAATGCCCCCCTCATGTTGGTTCTGTTTGTACAAACGAAACGGTGTGTTGCCGGCATGCGCCCAACTGGCATCGTAAGTCCAGTATGATTTTGGATCCCAAGGTTTCAGCTGTCTTCCACGAGTTCGCTCAAACGGACAAGCACCATTGTCCAAGCAGAAGAGAATTAGCGTATTATCCAGAAGCCTCTCTTTTTCAGGAATTCTATATAACGCCCCACATTCTGATCCAACACATCTACCATCGCTGCAAAAACTTCCATCCGGTCTGCTTCCCACTGACGTTCTTTCTCACTCAGGCTGTCCCAAGCAGGAATATGCTCTGGTCGGGAGCTCAACTCCCACTTGGAAGGCAATAGCCCAGACTCGAGTTGTCGCCGGTGGCGTTCCTTGCGCACCTGGTCCCAACCTTCATCGTATAGGCCAGCGTATTTTTTCACCTCTGCTTCGGGAGCTTGTAGTGGATAATGAGGCGCGTTGTAGGCGCTATAGAGTAAAAATGGCTTATCTTGCCTGGTTGCATGCTCAAGAAACTCGAGACCAAAATCGGTGATCGCATGTGTTGTGTAAAATGGCCGTCCATTCAATGTTTTCGGAACGTCCCAATTTTCTCCGTTGAGCCGAAATGTGTCGTCGCCGGTGAAAAAGTTGGTGGCACCGGAGAGGTGTCCCCAGTATTTTTGGAAGCCAAAATCGGTCGGCTGCTGGCTAAGATGCCATTTGCCGACCATGTTGGTGACATATCCCGAAGCACCCAACACCTCGGCTATGGTGACGCCCCGACTCAGCTTAGCGCCCCCTGCCTGGTCACAATAAAGGCCTGTTAGCAGCGAAACGCGAGATGAATGACACTTGGCCGTGTTGTAGAACTGGGTAAAACGCAAACCATGACTTGCCAGATTATCAAGGTTCGGGGTCTTGATCTCGGACCCATAGCAGCCAAGGTCAGCAAAACCAAGATCGTCGGCCATAATCAGGATGATATTAGGTCGATCATCGGCCGCAGCTGTGGCTTTGCGGTGAGCTATGGTAAAAGAGCACGAGCATAGTATCGCCACGAAAAAGAGTTGTTTGTTCATTTTCTTTCTTTGCTGATGAACGGTGTTGCATCGTTGGAGAAGTCGAAATGGCAGCTGTGATCCAGCCGCATTCGACACCACCCTAGCATAATTGATTGTACATGACGCACCAACCATTCTACTTGGTGTTGGCTGACAACATCCGAGAACATGGCTCATTTTGGGTCAAGCAGCTTGAAGACGTTGTGCCGCATGTCCTCTCAAGAATCCATTAACCATTTCGTTGTCAGTTTTATAAGAAGCCCACCCGCCCATCCACTGTTGTCGCCGGAGGAGCCTTGGGAAGATCCCACGATGAATTACCTAAGCGACGTATTCCGGCATTCAATACGAGAAACGAGTGACTCGACTAGACACGCGAGCCAAGGCCTGGCCCATGTCGCAAGTCTATTTCTTCAACGGCATGATTGGGCTGTCCCAACCGGCGAGGTCTGCGGGCCTGGTGCCACTTTTGCGTTGGCCCCGGCCGTGTCGCCAGGTGGCGTGATAGGGCCCGACGAATTCAACATTCATGTCCGCAGCAATCTTCCCTTCTAGACCAACGGCCCAGAAGCAGGCATTGATCAGCATCCGCCGAAAGTCGGTGCTTTCCAGATCGTTGGAGGCGCCGTAGGTACTCGTGAATACGCGGCACTTCTTGCCGTCCTTGCCGTTGTAACTACGCGTCCAGGCAGCGGGAACCGGGGGCATCGAGGCAATGGCAGGTGCATCGGGCCTCATCGCCGCAATCGGTTGGGCCATGGCCAGCACCTCGGAGGGCTTGAGTGGGTCGGCTTTGTAACCACCACATTGAACCCACATCGTTTTACCCACGCCCCTAAGGATAGGGTGGTCTTTCTTTCCTGGAACCACATTGATGCGCGTACTGGTTTTGTGGTTGCCGCCGTAGTGGCCGGCCCATTTTTCACCAAGCACTTGTCTGCCCCATCCACCCTTGTAGTCGGTGCCACTGAATCCATTGTTGTATTTTTCCCACTTATGACCCTTAGGGATTTTGTTGAAACCGTGTGTTGCCGTTCGCAGGCCCAACACGGGACCGGCGCGATCCATGTAATCCACAAAGTGCTGCATCTGTTCTTCGGGCCAGTTTTGGAAGCGGGTGAATACGACCATTAAGTCTGCCGTCTTGAGCGATTCAATCCCGGGGACGTTGTTGGCTCCAGGTTTGATGACGCCTTTGTCGTCGACGCCGAAAACAACCGTGCACTTAAACCCGTGGTGTTTGGCAAGGATTCGGGCCAATGCCGGGAGCGTTTCTTCCGACCGATACTCATGATCGCTGGCGATGAAAACGATGTGCTTGCCCTTGCCTGGACCCTTATCGCCTTGGTAGATCACCGGCGCTGCGATAACATGGGATACGGTGGACATTACCAGGAGAAGAAACAGAGGATTTCTGGTGTGCAACATTGGATCTTATCTCATGGGATTCGGTTGGGACAACTTTAATGATCCGCTGTTCCACCCGCAACCCCATCGAACACCTGAGTCATACCGATCTGTACCTGAGCGGCACTCGAATTAGCATGGGCCACCGCCTAGTCACCTCGCCACTACCGGCCGAGATCCACTGAAAACATCGTTCAGCTATCCTACGAGTACCCGCGTTGGGAAGATATTCGCCGTCTTGGTTCTCAGCCCACGCCAACACGGGATTACCGGCAACGATCCCAGACCACCTAACCCGCATATTTCACCCGTTTCTGCTACGGCGTCCCAAGTCCTTCCGTGGCTGCGTTATGTTTCGGCTTGCGATCCTCAACGTGTAAAAAACACGATTGCGGTCGCAAACCTCACATGCCTTGCCACGAAAGGACTTAAGCCACCTCGTGACGAAACGGATGAAATATCCGGGCTAAGCCGATGTCTTTCGCCGCAAGGCAACGCGATCCTGCCTACCAGAGGTTATGCATCAAAATGGATGATCCTATCGCGATTTTTTCGACCTTGCCAAAACTCCTGGCGAAGCAAGGCTACCTCTCACATCAGTCCGATGTGGCATCGGGTTTGCACAGAGAGTATAGGGCAATGACGAATGGTTGGCCACTTTAGGCTTCCCATTTGTCTGCGTCGCGCCGACTGTTTGCTGACCGTGCGACGACGCACATCGGCGTGCGGTAATAGAACGCTGGCGGCGTAACCGGCCCCTGCCAAATGAAGCCAAAATTGCAACAAAGGACTACCGATGAGACAACAGACTCTCGACACGAACGATCCAGCCATCATGACCGTGGAACAACATATCCTCAGTGAGCAACGTAAGCACTCACCCGATGCAACCGGCAGCTTTTCCTGGTTGCTTTCCGGCATTACGCTGGCGACGAAAATGACCGAATCCAGAGTACGACGGGCTGGTCTTCTCAATGTGAATGGAGCGACTGGGAGCACCAATATTCAGGGAGAGGAGCAACAAAAGCTAGACGTTTATGCAGATCAAGCACTCATTCATTGTCTGGGAATTCGTGAAAATGTGGCGATCATTGCTTCAGAAGAAAACGATGAGGCAATCACTTTCGACGGGCGTTCCGGGCATGGCAAGTATGTTGTTCTGTTTGACCCGTTGGATGGTTCATCCAACATCGATGTCAACGTTAGCGTAGGTACGATATTTTCTATATTAAACCTGCCCGAAGGAATGACCGAACAAGATGACCCTAGCAACGCCGTCCTGCAACCAGGAGTAAAGCAATTAGCGGCCGGTTATGTGGTCTATGGCTCATCCACAATTATGGTCTATACGACAGGTCATGGAGTCCACGGTTTTACCCTGGATCCAGCCATTGGTGCCTACGTTCTCAGCCACGAAAATATTCGCATGCCCGACTGTGGAAGCTACTACTCTTGCAACGACGCCTATTGGGATACGTTTCCGCAATCGTACCGCGATTTTTTAACCCATCTTCGCCACGGTACCTCGAGACGACATTATTCCCTGAGATACATTGGTTCTCTGGTGGCTGATTTTCATCGCACATTGCTCAAGGGTGGTATCTTTCTCTATCCACCGACCGACAAGAACCCACAGGGTAAATTGCGATTACTTTATGAAGCAAATCCAGTAGCATTTATCGCCGAACAGGCCGGTGGGGTCGCAACCAACGGGATCCGTTCGGTTCTGGATGTCGAGCCCACCCACATTCATCAGCGGACTCCCCTGGTGGTTGGCAGCAAGGCCGAAATGCACGAACTGGAAGGTTTTCTACAAGCCGCTGTGTTTTAAAGAAGGTGTAGAATGAAAAACCTATGGTCGCTTTTCGCTCCGCGAAAAGTATTGCTAGGGCATCCAGATCCATTCGCGGAGTGAATGGTCGACCAAGGAGTGGCCTGTCCCCTGAGTGAGCTAGAAGACTTCTGTCCGAAAACAACCTACCGTCATCAGACGGTAGACGCTCATTAGATTCTGGCACAGGATTGCGCAAATGCAAAAAAACCCGATACCAATTCACTGCGACTGGTAATTCTTACCAGCCGCAGCGTGATCAGTTACCGGGCGCTCGCACGCAATTCCTCCACCAACAACGGCATGTCCAACTCAGTCGCGGACGATCGTTCTGCCGTGCATGGTAATCACTACGTCAATCGAATGACCGCAACATGGCCAAGTGTAAGTGACAATCTTACGACCAAAGATTCCTGGACGGCAGGAAACGCATGGGTCTTCCGTGCAGCAGGCTGGCAGGCAGACGCACACTTTATAGGTGCAACAGGTGCATGGATCCTGAACACACAGTTCGGTCATGACTGGAGGTGGCGGACAACATGGCTGACAGCAGGGATCAAGACAGCGACGGCCTCGTGCGGCCGCATCAGTTCCCATGGTGGTCAGCAGCCCACAGGCTACCACCATCGTGGCCAAAGCAATTTTTGTGTTGAAGCGGAACATCTTCTACATCATCCTTTCTGGGACTCTCGCCCCTTCAAAGTCCGGGTAGCCCTAATTTGTTTGGACCATCCCTCGATTCTAGTCTCTGAGTCGAACCCCACCCCTGAACTCAATAGTACGGAGCCCAACGTCACGAAGGCCAATATTACAGGTTGATTAGCCCAAATAGTCGCTAACCGACAACTTGTGCTGCGCAAGTCTATTATACCAAATCTACCCAGGCAAATCACCTGACGAAAATACTCTATTTTACACAATCGGCACAAGAGGCCGATCGGCTTTCTTGTATGACAAATATCGGTGCAGCATGTGCAGGACGCCCTCTCAGTCCCCAGAAACCGCTTGCCCATGCCGCGTAAGCCAGATATCCTGCATGAGCTTATTTACCCCTAATCCACTCTCTAGATTGTCTTACAGAATGAAATTGCTCCATTGGCCAACTCTCCTTACGGTTTCTAATTTACTTCTCATGGGGGGGCTTATAGGGGTCGGCTGTCGTCCACAGGAAAAAATTGCCACCTATCGGGTCGATGAGACGTCATCACGGGCAGCGGTCGATGTGGATCGTCTGGCCGGTCAGTTGGATCATTTACTTGCAGCCGTTGTGCCTCAGGGAAACAAGGCGTGGTTTTTCAAATTGGTAGGCCCGCAGGCTGCCATCGATCGCCATCGGGACGAATTTTTGCAGTTACTCGGTAGTTTACGGATGAATACGGGTAAAAATCCAAGCTGGCAAATTCCATCTGGCTGGCAAGAAAAACCGGCTAGCGGTATGCGGGCGGCAACTTTTACCATCGACGATCTGTCTGGCCCCTTGGAATTAACGGTCACCTCCCTGCCAGTCAACGGTGTTTGGAACGAGTATGTAACCAATAATGTCAATCGCTGGTTAAATCAATTACAACAAGCACCGTTAGAAACGGTTGAAGTTTTAGCCTTGTTAAAAACGGTTCCCATTGGAGAGGATCCGCAAGAGGGTGCTGCAACAGTCACGGTCGCCAGTTGGTTGGAATTAGTAGGGGTCATGCCGCGCAAACCCAAGACTGGTAGCATGCCCGCCGGCCATCCACCAATCGCTTCAGGATCGAATAAAACAGAAGCGTCCACCGCCACAGAGGGTAGTCCTCCACAGCCACAAACGGCGTCTCCCTTAACCTTCGCCCAACCGGCTGCTTGGCAGCCTGGCCGTGTTGGCGGAATGCGTAAAGCGGCCTTCCAGATTGTTGAAGGTGACAAGCGCGCGGAAATGACGGTTATTGACCTGTCCAGTGGAGCGAGTGGAATTACGGATGTAGCCGCCAACGTACGGCGCTGGGCAGGCCAGATAGGCCTGCAAGATACCAGCGGGGAGCAACTGGAGCAGTTAACACACCCAGTAAAAATCGATGGTATCGATGGCCATCATGCGGTCCTGCTAAGCCCCAATGCTGATGGCAAAGGCCTACTGGCGGCAATGGTAGAACGAGATGGAAAGGTCTGGTTCTTTAAGCTTACCGGCGATCGATCCTTGGTGGATAAGCAACAACAGGCTTTTGCAGACTTCCTGAAATCGGTAAAGTTTTCAAACGCAAGTCGCTAATCGACCGTTGCAGCCAATTTTCGGATTAGCCGCAGGGCGTGAGCCCCCGGTTTTTACTGTGCGATTTGAGATCATTTCCCAACCCTTCTCCTATACTTCTCCCCGTTACGTATTCATCTGCCGGCGTGTATACTAAGTACTTCTCCTATAACTGGCCAACTTGGCATAGATTTCCTGCCTGTGGTGGTTATGGGACAAGCCCTTACCTCTCAATCCCCACCCCAAATCTCTCCCTGCATGTCTATCTCAGAAGCTGGATCGGATTTCATCTCTTCCGCAGTGTCTAATCCCAATACGGATCGCGTTGGAGCAAGCAAAAGTTTGCTGACCCTAACGTTGGCCTTCTTCTCGTCGTTGCGACTTACGGTCACACTACTGGCGATGTGTGTGTTTTTGGTGTTAGCGGGCACTTTGGCCCAAATCGATCACGATGTCTGGCATGTGGTTTGGAAGATGTTCCGCGCCTGGAGGACATGGATTGACTTGCAACTGTTTTTTCCCCGTTCATGGCAGGTGCCGGGTGGTTTTCCATTTCCCGGCGGTTGGTTACTGGGTACCTTTTTAGCAGTGAATTTGCTGACCGCCCATGCTTTTCGTTTTAAAGTAACCGGTCGTGGGCAACCGCTGTGGTTGGGCTGGGTGTTGATCGTTGCAGGGACATTCATCACTTATCTGGTGATCCAGAGCGGTCTGGACGAGACGGTAGAGAGTGAATTGTCTGCTTCTTTCTGCAATGGACTTTGGCATGCCTTAAGAGCCTCTCTGGGGATAGCAGCGCTCGCATTGTGCTACGGTTTGGTCCTTTCCGCTAAACAGTCGCGCCAGGCAGCAACCGGTTGGTTATGGTGGCTGGCGGCAATCGTGGCTGCGCTGATGGTAGTGTTGGTGGTCTGGTTGTTTGTCCACCCTGAAGCCCAGCTGGACCCATCGGGTTTGCGCATTCTCTGGCAATTGATCAAGGGGGGCGCTGCCAGCCTGGTTTTGTTGGCCGGTTGCCGACTTGTGTTTGGTCCCCGAGGTGGCATCGTTCTGTTGCATACTGGCATTGGCCTGTTGATGTTCAGCGAGTTGCATACTGGCTTGACTGCCGAGGAGGCGATGATGACGATCGCCGAAGGGCAAACGGTCAACTATGCCGAGGATATGCGCTCGGTGGAACTGGCTCTGGTGGATCGTTCACCGGAAGGCCATGACCAAGTCACCGTGATACCGGCCCACTTGCTGGACAGCTCGGCTCAAACGAACATGATTCTCGAGACGGATGAACTTCCGGTGGCGTTGCGGTTGATTGAATATTTTCCCAACTCCAGAACTCGGATGCTTCAGCCTGGGGAAAAAGGACTGGCCACCCATGGAATAGGCCGTTTGCGCAAAGCAAAAAGTATCCCAACTTCGAAAGGTGTGGCTAGCAATCAGGCTGTGGATGTGCCAGCGGCCTATGTGGAAATACTGACTAAACATGACCACCAATCGCTGGGAACCTACTTGCTGTCTCCACAGCTCAACCCTGAATGGGTCGCGCAGTCCGATACGTCCAAGAAGTCCGTTTCATCCATGGAAAAGGGGAAACCATTAGAAATCGCTCTCCGTTTCAAACGCTTGCCAAAACGTTACAGTATCCATCTCACCGATTTTCGGTTCGATCGTTACGTTGGAACGGACACCCCGAAGAATTATTCCTCGTTAATAAAGCTGATTGATCCAGCAAACCGGGTCGATCGACCTGTCAATATCTGGATGAACAATCCTCTCCGTTACGGAGGGGACACACTCTATCAGGCAGACTGGGATCACGAAACCGAACGTGGCACGGTATTGCAGGTGGTGACCAACACCGGTTGGATGATTCCCTACGTCGCCTGCATGTTAGTAGCGACCGGAATGTTGGCCCATTTCGCTCTTGTGTTGATGCGATTTATTCGTCGACGTGCAGATGAAATGCGTCGCCTGAAGGTCCAAGTGGAGACTGATACTCAGGGGGCCTCCGGTTGGCTCGTTCGTTGGCAATTGCCCGCGATGTGGATACCTGCCTTAGTGGTGTTGACACTGTCGCTATGGGTGCTTAGTCGCGCTCGCCCCGCTTCGCTCCCCTCCGAGGCTATGCATATCGACCAATTTGGTAAACTGCCGATCGCTTATCAGGCACGGGTCAAGCCGTACGACACATTGGCGCGCAACAGCTTGCGAATCCTCTCAGGCAAGCAAACTTTTGTCGATCAACAAGGCAAGCGACAACCGGCCATCCGCTGGTTACTGGACATCTTGGCCGATACGGCCGCTTCGCGCGAACATCAGGTTTTACGCATCGACAACCTGGAGGTTCTCGAAGCACTTGGTCTGCAACGTCGTAAGGGTTTTCGCTACAGTCTGTCCCAAATTTTCGGCAACGAGAAGAATCGCGAGCAATATCTTCAGCAAGTACAGCTTGCCAGCGAAGTGCCTGAAGCCAATCGAACATTGGTTCAACAGCGGTTCCTCGCTCTTGCCAGGAATGTCAGCTTGTTGACGGTATTACGTGATGCATTTGCATCCCCCGCCTTGCAGGCCAGCACCAAGCAGGACATGCAGCAGGAATTGATGCAGCTCAAAAACACCATCGACCGGTTGAACCAGTCCGCGCCACGAGCCATTCCCCCCCGAGAGGCTGGCGGTCCCTGGAAAACTTTGCTCGAAGCGGAATTCGAAGCCCTGATCGATCAAATGCGTGATCAGTCCGTCAATCCATCCACCACTTCGCTCAGAACCATTTTGAACGCTTACGCCTCGGGCAGTACGAAAGAGTTCAATACCTCGGTTGCCGCTTATTTCGATACTTTCAAGGCGCTTGCCAAGGCCGACCAACAGTACGATGTAGATCTGGCCAAGGACCCAGAGCAAGGACGGGCAAGTTTGCGCAAAGAAGCAGAAAAACTAAACCTGCCACGGATTCAATTCGAAGCTTTCTTCAATCACTTCAACCCGTTCCTGCTAGCCATGGTACTCTACCTGATCGCTTTTCTACTTTCGGCCTGTTCGTGGTTGGGGTGGAGCGAGGCGCTCAACCGCACCGCCGGCTGGCTGCTTTGGCTGACGGTAGCCCTGCATACATTCGCCCTGATAGCGCGGATCTATATTTCGGGACGACCTCCGGTTACCAACCTCTATTCGTCGGCTGTGTTTATTGGCTGGGCCGCGGTGCTCTTTGCCCTTGGCTATGAACGAATCAGCCGATTTGGTGTAGGCAATCTGTTGGCTTCAGCCATCGGTTTTCCGACGTTACTCATTGCCTATCAACTAGCCGGCGATGGCGACACGTTCCGTGTATTGCAGGCGGTTCTCGATACCCAATTTTGGCTCGCCACCCACGTGGTATGCATCACTTTGGGATATTCCACCACCTTATTAACCGGGGCGCTGGGTATTTTGTATTTAATTGCCGTGCAGTGGTTAGGCCGTTTCGATGCGAGTGAACGGATGCAGTTGGTGAAAATGACTTACGGTACGCTCTGTTTTGCGATCTTCTTCAGCTTTGTCGGCACCGTGTTGGGTGGCCTATGGGCCGATGATTCCTGGGGCCGATTCTGGGGTTGGGACCCCAAAGAAAACGGAGCCCTGATTATTGTGCTGTGGAATGCACTGGTGCTGCACGCACGCTGGGGTCGAATGGTCGGTCCGCGTGGTCTGGCAATGTTGGCGGTGGGTGGCAATATAGTCACCACCTGGTCGTGGTTTGGTGTGAACGAACTGGGGGTAGGATTACACAGCTACGGCTTCAGCGATGGTACCACGTTCTGGTTGATGATGTTCGTACTGAGCCAGCTGGCCATCCTAACCCTGGGCTTGCTGCCATCGAAGAAACAGGCAGCAGTTTAGTTAAACACTCACAGTCCATTGGTTGCACGTGGCAGGGGCGAACCTGGTGGTCAGTTGGCATGTCTACTCCAACATGCAACGTTCTCAGCAAACAAAGCCGACTAGCACCGAGGTGTCGCCAGAAATCACCCTGGCCAGTACGGTGGCGCCCGAAGATCTCCAATTGGGTGATTTCGTCACCCTGTTGAACATCATCTGCGAGCTGCCATCTTACCTGTGGTGTGCCGATGCAACGACCTTGCCGATCGATGAGCCGGTGCGCATCCGTCTCATCCCTGCTGGCGCCGGCAAGCCGCTTAAGGTTCAAGCCATCTGCCTGCCGTTTGTACTGGTGAAAAAGCCGTCAGGCAAGCAACGCACACTCGATTTGCGCCAATGCCGGTTGGCACGCCTCGACCGATCGTTCGCCACCGCCACCTGGAAGGCCAGTAAAAAGGGCCGGTCCAAACGCAAATGAACCCTATTCTTCTTCGCCAAGTCGAAGAATGATTGTGCTGCCTCCACCGCCGATTTTGTCCGCGTTCAGGATATACTGCGCGTCGAGTGCCTTCTCGATGCGCATTTGAACCTGTTGCAAATGGGCCAGTGTATAGGGATCTAGTAGGGCTTTTTGCTCAATCGCTACGGCTACCTGATCCTGAATATGTCGCAGTCGCATCTGGGCCAAATTTGAAATCGGTCGGTAGGCCGCACTGAAGGTTGACTCCGATAGATTCAGGTCAATCAGGCGATTGAGATGCTCTCGTTGCAAGTTAGCGCGTAGACTTGAAATCCATGGTTTCCGTGAGGTCGCTTTCTCTGTTGGCTTCTGCGACAGTTCACTCCAGATAGCATCACTGATCGTGTCGAGCAGTTCCGGTAGTGTGAGCGCATCTTCATCAGCCAAGGTTCGCATTTCATTATCGTACACCTGGCGTAAAGTGTCAGATCTCATCAATGCGGTCAAAATCGAAGCCTGGATTCCCATGATGCGATCATGAACGGGCCAATCCACTTCGGCATCCCAAAAACCTTCACCCCACCACTGATCCGCACCTAAGTGTCTTAACAAATCAGGGCTCAAACCAAAGGCATCGTCCTGAAAGGTATTTACGATTACAAATTTCAACGCCTCACGCTGCTTATCGGCTGATACGACTTCGATAGGGACACGGCCTTCTTTGTCTCCCTTTTTGTCGCGGTGAATGTAAGCGCCTCCCACCCAATTGGCCATCATGCCAACAGCCCGCATTTGCAAATGGAGCGTTAGCTCATAGCCACGTCTTGCTTTGGCCCAACTGTCACCATCTTTGACAAACTCTTGCAAGAGTCGTTGGCGGTGATAGTCGGCTAGTTCAAGTTGGCCTTTGGCATACTCTAACGGATTTTTGCTGAAATCGTAGCGACGTGCTCGGGGATCTGGCCCCCAAGTGTCTTCGTCAGTGCCAAATATCAATTCTGGTTCCGCAACACGTGCCAGGATAGGTTTGAGATCTTTTTCAAATGTATAACCATATTCGATCGCCCACATATCATAAGGGCCAATGCTGTTCATGGTGTAGTGCCCATGATGCTCACAGCCCTCCACGGGCATGTTGATCGGTAAATAGTCCATGACCGAACCTGCATGAGGCTTGTCTTTCAGTTCGCCACTGTTGATCGTTTTTAGATCGTAGATCATCGATGCCTTGAAGTTGTGGCGCAGCCCTAATGTGTGGCCAACTTCATGAGCGACCAGCTCCGCAAGAAGTGGGCCAACAAACCGCTCGGGAATTCCGTCCAATTTTTGCCCCTCATCGGCATCGTCGTTTTCGTCTCCATCTTTCTCATCTCCATCCTTGTCCTCATCTTCATCTTTCTCATCTCCGTCTTGGTCTTCATCTTCGTCTTTCTCATCTTCGTCTTTCTCATCTTCGTCTTTCTCATCTCCGTCTTTATCATCTCCGTCTTTCTCATCTCCGTCTTTATCTTTATCGTCATCCTTGTCTTTTTCCTCTTTCTCCTTCTCGGCAGCGATGGCAGCCAGCTCCAAATTCATACGTAAAAGGGCCAAATCCAAAGCCTTTCCTTCGGCAGCAAGACAGAGGCCGTTTTTTTGACTGGTGTGACCAAATAGACCATCGTATTCGTCGTCACCCAGAAAATACGGATCGGCATTGGCGGCAGGATGGCCACCGTGATTGTGTGCATTTCTGGCGATTTCATGGGCGATTTTTTCTCGTTTCGCAGGAGGTGCCAGTCGAATACGAGGGTCCCAGTCGGGGTGTTTACTGAGCCAACTCATGGTTTGCGGACTGAACCCTTCCATCGCCAATTTCGGCATGATCTCGTTGTACTGGCGTTCGAAGTGACGTATCCATCCATCGGTCAGAACGATATCTGCGTCTAGTATTTGCCCCGTAAGTGGATTGACGCGTGACGGACCAATTGCAGTGCCGATGTCATTGTTGAGCCAGCGGACAAAATTGTAACGCACATCCTCCGGATCCTTTTCCATATGCTTAGGATTCTTGGGATCGGAGTTATCCTGCTGGCGTACTTCAATCGCATCGCGTATTCCCACTTTTTCAAAGGCTTTGTTCCAGTAAAGGATGCCTTCTTTGACCCAATAGCGATAACGGCGTGGCGTGGTATGTTCGATATAAAAAACAATTGGATTCTTAGGAGGGCTCAGTTTGAGCGACGGATCTGCTTTTTCCAACTGCCAGCGGTTGATATAACGGGTTCTCTTGTCGTCCTCTTTGTATTTGCCCAAATCGGTGTAACTGGTCACGAAGTAACCAATGCGTTGATCGGCGATGCGTGGCTTATAACTATTCTTTGGAATTAGGCTAATCGAATAGTGATAAGTCTTGATCTGACCGTCCGTAGACGAGGGGGCTTCGAAGGCAATTTCAACATTTTCCGGGAATGCTTTCAGTGTTTTGACTTTAATCAACTTAGAATTGAGGCTGGCGCGGAAGAATTTGGCTGCCTGGCCGACCAGCAATGCATCGAGGTCGATCACCGGTGCCCCTTTGGGACCAATGGTGACAATGGGAACTTCGGCAATGAGACGATCGGTGTAGAGTCGCTTGACCGAGTCGCGCGATTCAGGATCCCCGGTGGAGCGAACGCTTACGTTGGGAGCGATCAGAGCCAACCGCTTGTCGTAACGTTCCCAACGCACATACTTTTCACCGGCTTGCAAGCCAGCAAAATGTTCGCCACTGGCTACCGTGAGTGCGATGAAGTGCTTCTGCTTGGAAAAACTTTTAGGAAGTTCGGCCAAAACCTGATTGTCTTTCTTGCGCAGCCACAAGGTATACAGACTCGGCTTGCCATCCATGGTTGAGACAACTTTTTCGTAGCCCTCCAAAACCTCTTTATGTGGAGGGAAGTCGGGTTTCTTTTTCTTTTCTGCCTGGTCTTCTGCGCTGGCTATATTCGCCCAGATGCCTGGAACAAGGCTAAATAACAGCACGGTTGGTAATAATTTCATTCTCATCATCTCGGACTCCTTTGCCGAATCTGTTTGGGGCAGCTGCATATCAAGGGAAACACTCACTCGTATTTGAGTAAGGTCTTATCCAATAAGGGGAAAGCGTTTGGGATCGCAACCATCAGGCCTTACGATCCAGTATTTGAAAATAGCATGTTGAATGGAAAGATGCCAGATTTGTCGACCTATTCGGCTTCTTTCGCCTAAATCTCCTCTTGTTACTACGATTCAGGTAGCCCATGCGTTCTATTTAATCGGATTATTCCATTTCGACGACTCTAAACCCGATTCTAAAGTACTGGCCCAAAGGCTTCTAATCGTAGGCCATCGAGGATATCATGGCGTTCTGAAACCTATCTTGCCCTCGCGGTCGCCCAATTGTGAATTTGGGTAATTCGTGACTGCTCAAGCCTATCCCCGATGGATCCACAGCTATGATGCCAGCCTGTATGTACACGAAACGAATTACCTCCTCCCTCCTGATGAGCTGCCTTTGGGTCACGCTCTGGTCTGCTGGCCTGGCCGGTTATGGTTTTGCCGAACAGGACTTGGCTGAACGGGGTTTAGCCGAATCGTGGCAAACACTGTTCAATGGCCGGGATCTGGATGGCTGGGTTGGTGACTCGGAGGTCTGGACCGTCGAAGAGGGAGCAATCACAGGCCAGACAAACGCAGCCAAGCCACTGAAGCACAATACTTTCTTGGTTTGGACTGCTGGTCAAGTCGATGATTTCGAGTTGCGTTTGGAGTACCGCTTTCAGAGTGATCATGGCAACAGTGGCATTCAGTACCGCAGCCACCTGGACAATCCCAAGCAACACATTGTTGGCGGTTACCAGGCAGACATGGAAACAGGCTCGACCTACACGGGTATTTTGTATGAAGAGCGTGGGCGGGGCATCCTGGCCCAACGCGGCCAGCGGGTAACGCTAGACCAAAAGGGCCAGCGGACCACTGAAAAATTCGCTGAGACCAAAGAGTTGCAAAAATTTCTACGGCAAAAAGATTGGAACCAGTACACCATCATCGCAGAAGGTCCACGTCTACGGCATATCATCAATGGCCAATTGATGAGTGAAACCATTGACCACCAGCAAGATAAAAGGGCCACTTCCGGCATATTGGCACTGCAGGCACACCAAGGCCCACCGATGAAGGTGCAGTTTCGAAATCTGAAATTGCGTCGCATTGCACCAGCAGCAGAGAAAACCTCACTACTAAAAAAAAAACTAACCACCGCCAAGGCCAACTGGCAAAGTGAATCGGCCGCCATCCCCGCAGAAAACCTGACGATAGCACCAGGCTTTCAAGTCGAGTTGCTCTACTCGGTACCCCGAGAAGAGCAAGGCTCTTGGGTGTCGATGACCGTCGATCCTCAGGGACGTTTGATTGTTTCCGATCAGGGAAAAGCGGGCCTGTTTCGCATCACTCCACCTGCCCTCGGCGCGGATCCCAAGCAGACAAAGATCGAGAAAATCCAACTCCCCATCGGCATGGCACATGGCATGACCTGTGCCTTCGACAGCTTGTATGTGGTGGTCAATGGCAAAGATGTGGTGGAGGAGGGGCCGGGTCTTTATCGAGTTCGTGACACCACTGGCGACGACCAGTATGACACGTGCGAATTGATCCAATCGATTGAGGGTCGCGGCGAACATGGGCCGCATGCAATCATCCCCTCACCCGATGGGAAAACGTTGACCTTGGTAGGAGGCAACCATACGCCATTGCCGCCCATCGACAATTCCGCGGCTGCCCGCGTCTGGGGCGAAGATCTGCTGCTGAAGCGGATCTGGGATGTCAATGGCCATGCGGTCGGGGTCAAAGCGCCCGCTGGCTGGATTTGCCGACTTGACCCTGAAGGAAAGTCGTGGGAGCTGATCTCTAACGGTTATCGCAACACCTACGACATCGCCTACAATCAGGCAGGAGACCTGTTTGCCTTCGATGCCGACATGGAATGGGATATCGGTTTGCCCTGGTACCGTCCAACACGAGTCTGTCATGCAACCAGTGGCAGTGAATTTGGCTGGCGTAGCGGCAGCGGCAAGTGGCCCTCCGGCTATCCGGACAGTTTGCCGGCCGTACTCGATATTGGCAATGGTTCCCCCACCGGGGTGACCTTTGGTTATAAGGCCCAGTTTCCCTCTCGGTATCAGCAAGCTTTGTATATTTGCGACTGGAGTTTTGGCAAACTCTACGCGGTACATTTGCAACCCGACGGAGCGACCTATAAGGCGGAACGCGAAGATTTTATCACCGGGGCCCCCTTGCCGCTGACCGACATCGTCATCAATCCACAAGATGGTGCCATGTATTTCACCATCGGTGGCCGTGGCACACAGTCGGGTCTTTACCGAGTTACGTATCAGGGGACGGAAACTCAGCAGGAACCAACTGCAACCTCAACAGTGAGTTCAAAACCACATCCTTACAACCAACTGCGTCATGAGCTGGAAACCTGGCATGGCAAGCAAGATCCAGCGGCCATTGACGCAGCCTGGCCACACCTGGCTCACGTTGACCGCCATGTGCGTTTTGCTGCCCGGACGGCTATTGAAAACCAACCAGTCGAACATTGGGTGCGGCGTGCCCTGGACGAAACGCGTCCTTCCGCACTCATTGAGGCGATGGTGGCGTTGGCACGTTGCACAGGGTTATCTGAAGTGGACATATCCGAAGCCGGCATAACTAAAACGGACAAGCACGAACAGAGCCCGCAGAAGCCTACCGCAGGCCCTACGGAGCTGGCCAAGCAAATGATTGACTCGCTCGGAAATCTCACCTGGCAGGATCTTTCCGAATCGCAACAGTTGGCCTTACTGCGTGCCTATGGTTTGATCTGGACCCGACTTGATCCGTCGGATGCCAAACTCAACCAAATTGTGGCCGCTCGACTGGACTCACATTTTCCATCTGCCGGCAGCGCCCGTCTCAATCGGGAATTAAGTCGTATTCTAGCCCGCCTCGATATCATTTACTCAAACGGCTCAATCCTATCTGCTACGGCTGGCTGGACAGGTCAAGGGAGGATTGCACGTACCATCAAATTACTCGAAAGTGCGCCGACCCAAGAGGAACAAATCCACTACGCCTATGTGTTACGAAGCCGTATCGGAGACGTGCCAAAAAAATTACAACGGCGTTACTTTCAATGGTTTGAACAAACGCGGACTTTTCACGGAGGCCACAGTATGCGCGGCTTTGTACAAAAGATCCGCGAACAGGCTATTGAGGGACTCAATTCACAACAGCAGGCAGCTTTGTCTGACGTATTAACGCTCGATCTGGCCCAACAAAAGCTGTCACTTGAGATTACCGACCGTCCGTTGGTCAAGGAGTATCAAACTCAGGACATCATTCATCTGATGGAACACTCTCCGGAGAATCGAAGTTTTCAACAAGGGCGGAAATTGTTTGGCACGGCACTCTGTTTTCGCTGCCATCGAATCGGTGGCGAGGGAGGATCCACGGGACCCGATCTGACCCACGTAGGCCAACGTTTCAATAAGCGCGACCTGGCGGAAGCCATTGTGGAACCGAGCAAAGTCGTTTCCGACCAATATCGGTCGACCATGTTTCAAATGGAAAGTGGCAAAACCGTAGTGGGACGCATCGCGAACATGGGCGGTGACAGCATCCAGATTGTGACCAACATGCTGACTCCCGGCGATATGACCAAGTTACGCAGGAAGGAAATCGTCAGTATGGAGTCGGTCGACACCTCCAACATGCCCTCCGGCCTGCTCAACTCGTTCACCGAAGAAGAAATCGCCGATCTACTGGCCTATCTGTTATCGGGTGGCAAAACCCATTGAAAGATCCCACAAACCAAGAGTCTATGCAACGACCAACGTTAGCCCCTGGCCATGTGGATCTGTGGGTTACCCGCATCGATCTTTCTGACAAGCCCATATTGCGAAAGCAGTATCGGAAATTGCTCAGTCAGGGCGAACATGAGCGGGCGGATCGATTGAAGTTGCCTCGGGTGCGTAGCGAGTACCTGGTCGCCCGCAGCCTGGTGCGTCATGTACTGTCCCACTATGCAGATGTTCCGCCGAATGTTTGGTCCTTTGTGCAGAACGCCTATGGCAAGCCGATCGTCTCTGCACCTTGGTCTGGATTTACGGCTTTCAACCTGTCGCATTCCGCAGGGATGGTGGTCTGCGCCGTGACCGCAGAGGGACACATTGGCGTCGATGTTGAGAGCTTGCAGCGCAAGACAACGGGAATCGACCTGGCACGACGTTTTTTTTCGACTGCAGAGGTCGCTATGCTCGAAGCTTGCCCGCCTGAGCAGCAACATGAAAAATTTTTACAGATCTGGACACTGAAGGAAGCTTTTATCAAAGCAATAGGCCATGGACTCTCTTTTCCGCTGGCCAAGTTTTCTATGAGTCTACCCACTGATGGGGCACCTGCGATCCAATTTGCCACCGGGCACCAGTTGCCCTCAGAGGAAACATCTCTTGACTGGCGATTTGCCCAAATACGTTTCGACACCCAGCATCACCTTTCCCTGGCGGTCGCATTTCCTCAGTCACAGGAACTGGTGGTGACCACACGGGAAGTGGTACCGTTAGCAGACGATTCCCCCGATGATAAAAATCGGACAGATGAAGTAAAACAACCGCTCATCTGTCATCGGGCCAACCATTGGTACGTACACCAGAGTGAAGACTGAAAAAACGCCTGTAAAGCAGGTGGCTTGAAGACCCTCCAAATAATATCGAAAGGAATCATTGATGGGACACATTTCACGACGTCGTTTTGTCGCCAGCAGCGCCGCCACCTTGGCTGCCCCCTTGATTGTTCCCGCCGCTACCTTGGGGAGTTCCGCCGCACCGAGCAACCAAATCACGGTAGGGTGTATTGGAACTGGTAGCCATAGTATTGCTCGAAACCTGAAAATGTACTTGAAACAGAAGGACGCCAGAGTACTGGCAGTGTGTGATGTCGATGCAGGGCACATGCAGGCTGCAAAACAGCTCGTCGACCAGCAGTATGGCAACCGCGACTGCTCAACAACAACAGATTTTCGCGATATTCTAGAACGCCCTGACATCGATGCCGTGATGATCTCGACGCCCGACCACTGGCACACATTGATGAGCGTATTGGCAATCCGAGCTGGCAAAGACGTGCAATGCGAGAAACCAACACTGACGATCGACGAAGGTAAGATTCTGGTCCGTGAGGTTGAAAAGCATCGTAGGGTATTTCAAACCAGTACCGAAGATCGTTCCTTGCCGGTGTACCATCGCATGGCCGAACTGGTCCGCAATGGCCGAATTGGACGGTTACAGAGGATCGAAGTCATCCTGCCAAGGCAACCCCAGTCGCCCGGTGATCCCACACCGCAACCAATCCCCAAAGGGTTGGACTACGACATGTGGTTGGGGCCCGCGCCCGAGGCGCCGTACACCAAAGATCGGGTACATTTTCATTTTCGTTGGATCTGGGACTATTCTGGTGGCATCATCTGTGACTGGGGCACGCACCTGTTCGATACGGCCCAATGGGCCAACGATACTGAACGGAGCGGACCAGTTGAAATTGACGGCTCAGGTACATTTTGGAAGGAAGGGCTCTACGACACGGTCAAGGACTACGATGTTACCTATCGTTACGCCAATGGAGTGGTGATGACTTGCAAACCGGGAAACCCTGGCATTCGTTTTATCGGAAGCGAAGGTTGGGTCGGGAACACCGGTTGGCGAGGACCGCTGGAAGCCAGTTCGCAAGCGATACTAGACTCAAAAATCGGCGAACAGGAAACACACTTGTACACCAATCTCGCAGGAGAACACCGCGATTTTCTCGACTGCGTCAAAAGTCGTAAGGTCCCCTATTTTCCGGTCGACATCGGACACCGCGTCTCAACTGTGTGTCATTTGGCCAATATCTCTATCAAACTTGGTCGCAAAATCAAATGGGACCCTCAGGCTGAACAGTTCCCCGATGATCTTGGTGCCACAGCTATGATGAAGCGATCAATGCGTGATCCGTGGTCATTGAGTTGAATAAACGGCGCTGCCTTCTTGTCGTTGGCACCACCATGAACAAGAAAAATCGTACCGTACTTTGGTTTCTCATCGTTGCGGCTTATGAAATTGTTGGGGCTGATGTTATAATAGTCACACCGTTGCGATCCTAGATCGTTCTCAGACTCAACCCAAGTGGGAATATTGGTTTATGGCTGTTATGTTGACACGGTATCAAATGACAGCCATTCCCACCGCGGATTCAGTTGTCCTTGTCGTCGGAAGGAAAAAATGAGTCCCTACGATGCTGTGTTTCTGGCCGTAGCAGTGGGGCTCTTTCTCACGCGACCACAGTGGTGGTGGCTGGCCGCTTTGGCTCCGGCGGTTGCCCTTGCTGCCCACTGGATGCCTCTCGATCGGTTCGCAACACCAGTCGCTGCGATTGCAGCTTGTCTACTTGTGCCCCGATATGCCCCGGTGGCCCTAGTGTTGGTAATACCCGACTACAAAGGCCCGCTGGATGTTTTCCAGGCGGTATTGCTCTGGCTTGTTGTGTCGACACTCATGGAAGGATTGGAAGATCGCTTCGAGGAAAAATTACTTTCCTCGTGGGTGCGTCGTATGTCGGCTCAGCTTCTGAGTGTTGTGGTACTCTACTACACCTTGTTGCCGGTCATTTTCCTATGAATAGCGGCCCTTACATCCACAGTGGCTCGACAACCCGCGCGCTCATGGTTCAAGCAACTGTGGCGTTGGCGCCGATATTGGCTGCCGCGGTCTGGCGCTACGGGACACACGCGATGGTGCTTATCGTATCAGCGGTGGTCGCAGCCTGCGCGGTGGACGCTTTGTGCGATCGTCGACGAGCCTTAGACGGCAGCGCGTTGGTTGCCGGCGCAATTTTTGCTTGCCTGTTACCCGGAAACGCCCCTTGGTGGATCGCTGCTCTTGGTGGCATCATCACGATCACTCTCGGAAAGCACTGGTACGGCGGCTTGGGTCAAAACCCGTTCAACCCAGCTGCGTTGGCCCGCGCCTTACTCATGGGCCTCCTGCCTGCCTATTTTTTCGCACCACGGTGGACGGTGGACGGCGTGACATCGGCCACGCCATTGGCGAAGGAAATCGACTCCGTGGCCCCGGCGGTCGCCGACCTTTTCTTTGGTCGCCATGCTGGAACGCTCGGCGAGGCAATGCCACTGGCAATTCTCATCGGTGGTGTTGTCCTGCTGGTACTTAAGACCATCGACTGGCGAATCCCGCTCTGCTATCTGGCATCGCTTTCGCTCTTGGCCTTGCTGCTTCCTGCGGGCGACCGAATGGACGGCCACGCACCTTGGCTGGCAGGTAACCCCTTGGTTCACTTATTCGGTGGCGGCTCTCTATTCGCGGCATTTTTCATGCTGACCGATCCGGTTACTTCACCATTCACATTAGCTGGGCGCGTCACCTATGCGTTGTTGGCAGCGCTGTATACCATGTTGGTTCGCTTTTACACGCCCTATCCCGATGGTGTCGTGTTGGCAGTACTGCTCGCTAATGCGTCCGTGCCGTTGATTGATCGATACGCAAACCGACTCCGCCAGAACACCGTGCTCCAAGACCAGAGGCGTCCCGCTGATAAACCATCAGGCTCCTCAACTGGGTACGAGTCGCAAGAATAAGGACAATGCAAATCGATCATTCAGCGAATTACTCTGCCGCGCCGGTCGACAAATCGCCCGCAGTTCGCCGCCCATGGCTCCGCCCTTTGGGATGGTGTACAGCCATTCTCTTCACCCTCTGTGCCGGTCTGTTTGCCTGGCTAGTCCTAGATAAGATCGAAGCCCAATCGAGACGCGATATCGCCGGCATGTTGACCGCGGTGCTAAACACCTCGGAGGAAGCCATGCGCCATTTGGTCGTCATGTACAAAGAGGACGTCCAGACTTGGGCATCATCGACCGACGTGCAGGAGAACGTCAAAATGCTGCTCCTCGAGCCGCGTGCCCGTGAGCGTCTGTTGTCGAGTCCTGCCCAAGCAAACCTGCGCGGCCTGCTTCGGCCAATCCTCGAGAAACGCGGCTACGTCGGCATCTTCGTCGTTGCACTCGATAACACCAGCCTTGCGTCGATGCGTGATTCGAACGTCGGCTCAACAAACTTGCTCGTCGAACAGGGAGATTTTCTCGCCAAAATCTTCGCTGGACAGACACTCTTAAGTCGTCCGATGTATTCCGACGTCCTGTTGCCAGATGCAACGGGCAAACTGGTTGAGGGACAGCCGACGATGTTTGTGGCCGCGCCCGTACGAGACGAGCACGGCGCCGTGATTGCGGCATTGACGTTTCGTATTGTTCCATACCGAGATTTCAGTCGGATTGCGCGCCTGGGGCGCTTCGGAGAGACCGTAGATACTTACGGATTCGACCGCAGTGGCAAGCTACTCACGGAAAGCCTGTTTCACGAACAGCTCAAGGAAATCGGTCTACTGGCACCGGACCAGCATGAACTGCTGACCCTCGAGATTCGCGACCCCGGCGGCAACATGGTGAAGGGTTATCGCCCACAAATATCTCGAGCAGAGCAGCCACTAACCCGCATGGCTATCGCGGCGGTGTCGAAAAAGTCCGGCGTCGATGTCGACGGTTACCGCGATTATCGCGGCGTCGAGGTCGTCGGCGCATGGACTTGGGACGATGAGCTTCGCTTTGCCATGACAACAGAGATGGACTACGCCGAAGCCTACGGACCCTATCACAACACACGTTGGCTTCTACTAATAGGTTTGTCGTTGATCGTGGGATTGTTTGTGAGTCTTTCGGCCATGCTTTCCACCGGTCGCTCGCGAGCATTGCATTTGGCCGAACAGATGACGCTTGCACTGCGTGACAGTGAGCACCGTTACCGTTCGCTGGTCCAAACGGCTGGCAATGTGATTGTTTATCTCTCGCCGGAACATCGCATCTTGGAGTTCAACGACGAGGCAGAACGTGTGCACGCAGCGCAGCGCGAAGAGGTGTTGGGAGAAGACTACTATGAACAGTTCGTCCCCGAGGTATCCCTTAAACTTTTCACGGAGGCAGAGCATTCACTGCCGGGAGATCCCACGAAGGGAAGTTTTGAAAGCTCCGTTCGCGCAGCCGACGACCGGCAACCGCTACTGCTTTGGAATCTCACGCGGCTATTGGATGATGAAGGAAAGCCGCTTGGAATCATTGCGGTCGGGCAGGATATCACGGAACACAAGCGAGCAGAGGAACGGGCATTGCTCGCTGAGCGACTGGCCTCCGAGTATTGCGAGCGGATCGTATCATGGGGGTATTTTCAATATGGACGCCCTGTGCTGGGATCCGAAGCCTCCAACTGGTATAAAAATTACCAGCGGTACTACCAAAGTCTGGATCTGAAATAAGACTTGGTTGAACTTTCAGGTTTTGGCAATGCCGGCTACATGAGCTCTTATCTACAGATACAATGGGTATGTCCGTAGTGAGACGAATTAGCCATACCGACCAACGTTAGCACCTGGCTCTAGTAGGTCTATTGGCTTGACCTGAAAAACCTTTGTCGTATGCTAGAATTAGGGTACGAACCGTAACCTAACTCGAAAGGGCGTTTCTCCATGCAAGACGATCAAGAATTGGTGACCATTTACCAAGCCCATGACGAATTGGATGCTGAAGTCGTGAAAATAGCCCTGGCAGAAGAGGGTATATCGGGTGACGTCGACAATCAGCATCAAGCCGGTCTGACCGGTGTTTTGCCCGTTCATCTGCAGGTCTCTTCTGGAGATGCGGAGCAGGCACGCCAGTTCATCCGAGATCATGAATCAAGCCGTGGTCATATTGTCGAATGAGGAATGAAAGTCTGTTTGTAGACAGATTGAAAACCCATGGGCTGGAACAAGGAGCCTCATTGATGCAGTTCCGGCATGCTGTCTACGAGAAATCTGGCAAAATCATCTCCCTGTTTTTCTGTTTACTCTGCCTCTCTGACAGATTGCCTTGCCATGCCGGAACAACGGGGCAGCAAATCTACCTGCAACAGTGTGCGACTTGCCATGGGGAAAAGGGCGAAGGTGATACCGGGGAATGCCCAGATCCACTGGTGGGTGATTTAACCCTGACGGATTTAATCCATTTCATTTCAGAATCGATGCCGGAGGACACACCCGAGCATTGTGTCGGTCCCGAAGCTGAAAAAGTTGCTCGCTATATCTACGCTAATTTTTACTCGCCCCTGGCCCAGGCCCGCATCGCACCTGCCCGAGTTCGTCTGTCACGACTAACCGTACGGCAGATTGAGAACACCCTGGCCGATCTCGCGCGGAGTTTCACCGCCCCGGACGAATCGACTTACGCGACCCGGAAGGGCCCACTAGAACTACGGGGTTCCCGAGGGCTACAGGGCGACTATTACCAATCGCATAATTTCCAAACAGACCAACGAGCCTTTCAGCGTCGCGATACCACGATAGATTTTGATTTCGGGACTACTCGCCCAGTGGCGCAAAAGGGTCACCCAGTGGCGCAAAAGGGTCGCCCAGTGGCTGAGAAAGCAGACGGAGAGGTACGCTCGTCTGATGCTAAGGCTGACCCCTCCGAGCAAAAGGCCCCGCCCAATGAAGAGGCAAAAGAAAAAGAAGTCGAAACTAATTTTTCTATTCGCTGGCAAGGTTCGGTATTTGCAGCAGCAACTGGCACCTACGAATTCCTATTGGAAACACCCAATGGAGCGAAGTTGTGGGTCAACGATCATCAGGTTCCCCTGATCGACGCTTGGGTTGCATCGGGGGATACCACCGAGCACCGAGCAGTCATCCGCCTGCTCGGTGGGCGTTTTTATCCGCTGCGAATTGATCTTTTTAAGCACAAAGAAAAAAATGCTTCGATCCGTCTCAAGTGGCTCCCTCCCCATAAGACCGAGGAGGTGATTCCGGAACACGTACTGCAGCCTGATCTCGTTGCGCCAACCTTAGTAACCCGTACGCCATTTCCACCGGACGATCGAAGTACCGGCTACGTGCGCGCCCATCGAATTTCTCAGGCATGGGATGAGGCGACAACGTATACCGCTTTGGAAGTGGCCAGACGAATTGTTGATCACTTAGCCACATATACTTCGCTTCCACAAGAAGAGGTTGAACGCGAAGCACGACTTCGTCAGTTTTGCACCACCTTTGCCCACCGCGCATTCAGACGTCCCCTCAGCAAGCAGCAAGTCGCGTTTTATATCGATCGAACATTCGAAGACACCCAATACTTGGAATTGGCGGTCAAGAAGATCGTGCTGATCGTACTCAAATCTCCCCATTTTCTTTACCGCGAAGTAGGATTCAAACCGTCCGCAGCAAATCTCACCGATGCAACCGATCATTTTGATGCCTATGATGTTGCCTCATGGTTGGCATTTAGTTTGTGGGATTCGTTGCCTGACGAACCACTCCTGCAAGCTGCAGCCACTGGACAGTTGGAGTCGCGTGAGCAAATCTCTGAGCAGGCTGCTCGAATGCTCACCGATCGACGCGCCAAAGCCAAACTTTACGACTTTTTATTGCAGTGGTTGAAGCTGGATCAGTCGGTAGAAATCATCAAGGATCCTCAGCAGTATCCGCAGTTCAGCGTGAAAGTCGCAGCCGATTTGCGTACGTCTCTGGGACTGCTATTGGAAGAAGCCGCTTGGAGTGAAACATCCGACTATCGTCAACTGCTGCTTTCCAATTCATTCTATGCCAACGGTCGTCTGGCCAGGTACTATGGCTTAGACTTGCCAATCGATGCGTCCTTTCAGCGGATTCCAGATCCTGCCGGACAGCGCGTTGGCCTGTTGTCGCATCCTTACCTGCTAGCCCGTTATGCGTACGCCAATACCAGTTCCCCCATCCATCGGGGCGTGCTTATCGCACGCAGTCTGTTGGGGCGACGCCTCATGCCACCGCCAATGGCAGTCGAACCACTGCCACCCGAATTGCACACCGGGTTGAGTACGCGTCAGCGGGTGGCCCTGCAAACCAAGCCTCCTGCATGTCAGACTTGCCATATGCTGATCAATCCTCTCGGATTTACCCTGGAAAACTTTGACGCGGTGGGCCGATTCCGAGATAATGAGGAGGGTCGCCCTGTCGATACGGCCGGTTCTTACGTGACGACAGACGGAGAAAAGTTTCAATTTTGGAGTGTTGCCGAATTGGCAACCTTCCTGGCTGGCAGTGAGGATGCTCACCTGGCCTTTGTGGAAGGACTATTTCAGTTTATGATCAATCAGCCCGTGGCCGCTTTTGGCGACGATACACTCCGTGTTCTCCAGCAGTCGTTCGCGGACAATGGATATGATATTCAAGCCTTGCTGGCCGAGATTGCAGCAACGTCTGTTTGGCGCGTGCGCAGTTTGGAACAGCAAAAGGAATAAATTCGAAAGTACCTCAAACCCCTTCTGTGGATTGCAATTACTATGCGTGCGACCGATCAAGACATTGCGCCTACCCATCGACACGACAATCGTCGCGAGTTTATGCGTCGAGATTTTCTCCGTAGATTAGGGCTCAGTGCGGGCGCATTGCCTTTTGTGGGCAACCTATCCAGCCTTGGATTTGCTGGCAGCACGCAAGAGACAACAGCACGCAAGCAGCGGTTAATTATTCTGTTCAGTCCCAATGGCGTTGTGCCGACAAATTTTTGGCCTGACGAAGAGGGTGAACTAACTCAGTTCAAACCAAGCCTGTCCCCGCTGGAACCATTTCGCGACCGTACGCTTACCCTGCATGGCCTATGTGACAAAATTCGTGGTGACGGCGACAATCACATGCGTGGCATTGGCTGTCTATTGACGGGAATCGAACTGTTTCCCGGTAATATCCAAGGCGGTGCCAAAACGCCGGCAGGCTGGTCAAGCGGAAATTCCATTGATCAAGAAATTCGCACTTATTTACAGAACAATCCACAGACCAGGACTCGTTTTGGTTCCTTGGAGTTTGGAGTCGTCGTACCCAACAAGGCCAATACCTGGACCCGCATGGTCTACACCGGGCCTAATCGACCGCTGACTCCGATTGACGATCCCTATCAAATGTTCCAGAAACTGTATGGACAATTCAAAGATCGCGAACTCTTGGCCAGTGTGCTGGATGTCGTTCAGGAAGATCTGCAGAAACTCAGTACACAGATTAGCAACGACGACCGACAGCTTCTCGACGAACACGTCACCTTCGTCCGCGAAGCAGAGCAGCAATTGCAAGCGTTTGACCAAGAGCAATCGCTGCATGAAGTCCCCGAACTGGAGCCGGGGGTTCGAGATGAGAACTCCAATATGCCGAAGATTAGCAAAATGCAAATAGATCTGCTAGTCGACAGCTTTCGAGCGGATTTCACTCGCATCGCCACATTGCAATACACCAATTCGGTTGGCCAAGCGCGCATGAAGTGGTTGGGCATCGACGAAGGGCATCACGGATTGTCGCACGAAGGAGATGACAACCAGGATGCTCAGGACAAACTGACCCGCATCAACCACTGGTACTGTGAACAACTGGCCTACCTGGCCGAGCGGTTAGACGCCACACCGGAACCGGGCGGCGACGGTTCCATGCTGGACAATACTCTTATTGTCTGGACCAACGAACTGGGCAAAGGCAACACTCACACACTCCGCAATATTCCCTTTGTGCTGGTAGGCGGCGGGCTTAATTTCAAAATGGGCCGTGCGCTGAAGTACCCGGAAGTGGCACACAATCGTTTCCTCCTGTCGCTGGCGCATGCAATGGGCCACCCGATCGAGAGTTTTGGTAACCCCGACTACTGCGGGGATGGCCCCCTGACCGGTTTGAGTTGAAACATTTCACGGAACGACCGAATGAACCTACGGCCATTACCACTCATCAGCTTCTTGATCCTCCTATTAGCTTGGTTGACCACCCCCGGTATTCACGCCGCTTCTCAATCAAAAGTTGACTACAACCGGGACATTCGGCCCCTCTTGGCGAATCATTGCTTTGCATGCCATGGCCCGGATAGGGAAGAACGTCAGGCGGATTTACGGCTCGATACAGCGACTGGTGCTTTGGCCAACCGGGAAGGCCAACAGGCCATTGTGCCAGGAAACCCGGATACCAGTAGGGTACTGATGCGGATAGCCGCCACCGACCCGACTGAACGTATGCCGCCAGAGGAGAGTGGCCCCAAGCTGACGTCAGAGCAGATTGCCCTCATTCGCAAATGGATCGAGCAGGGGGCACCCTACCAACGTCACTGGTCTTTTCAACCGGTCGTCCGCCCCAAGCTGCCCACTCAGACCCAGCCTTTGTGGTCGAAGCATCCAATCGATCGGCTGGTTATGCGACGCTTGGTGGCTGCAGACATACAACCAGCAGCAGAAGCGAGCCGAACGACTCTGATCCGTCGACTATCGCTCGATCTGACCGGGTTGCCTCCTACGCTCGAGGAGATTGACCAATTCGTGACCGATCCGTCTCCTCAAGCGTACGAGCAACTGGTAGACCGATTGTTAGCCAGTAAACACTTTGGTGAACGGTGGGCACGCCACTGGCTTGATCAGGCCAGATATGCCGACACCCATGGTTACACGATCGATTCCGAAAGATCGATGTGGCCTTACCGCGATTGGGTGATTGATGCCATCAATGCGGATATGCCCTTTGACCAGTTTACCATTGAGCAGCTCGCCGGCGACCTATTACCCGCAGCGACCCAGGAGCAGTTGGTGGCCACCGGCTTTCATCGCAACACACTGATCAATCAAGAAGGTGGTTCGGACAAGGAGCAATTTCGCAACGAGGCGGTAGTGGACCGGGTCAATACGACCGGTGCAGTCTGGCTGGGACTCACTGTTGGTTGTGCGCAGTGCCACCACCACAAGTTCGATCCCATCAGCCAAAAGGAATATTACCAACTGTTCGCGTTTTTTAACAGCGATCAAGATGCCAATAGCACGGCACCGATCATGCGAATCACGACTCGAACGCAACAAACACACCTTGATCAATTGAAAGCACAAATTGAGGAAACTAAGGATCAAATTTCAAATGGCAAACAGAAAGCCAATAATCTGAAACAACTCCAGGACGAAAAAAAGTTGTTCGTAGAGAGGCTACCCAGCACTATGGTATTGCGATCGCTCGACCAGCCAAGGGCAACCCATGTACTGATCCGTGGCAGTTTCTTGCGGCCAGGCCAGTTGGTAGAGTCAGACACACCTGCCGCACTGCCACTCCTCAAGCCAACATCAGAGCATGCGACCCGGCTAGACCTGGCACAGTGGCTGGTGAGACGCGACAATCCCCTCACCGCTCGCGTCACCGTAAATCGGCTGTGGATGCACTATTTTGGACGTGGACTGGTTGAACCCGAAAACGACTTTGGCACCCAGGGATCGTTACCCACTCACCCCCAATTGCTCGATTGGTTGGCGCTGGAATTGATGGATAGTCAATGGTCTTTGAAACATGTTCATCGTCTCATAGTAACCTCAGCCACCTACCGGCAGTCGTCACAAATTCGCCCTGAACTGACAACTGTCGATCCACGCAACGCACTGCTGGCACGGCAAACCCGCCTCCGAGTCGACGCCGAAATCGTTCGCGATCTGGGACTCAAGGCAAGCGGCTTATTGGAGAATAAAATCGGTGGTCCCAGTGTGCGCCCACCGCAGGCCGATGGGGTCTATGACTTCACCCAACGACAAGCCACTTGGAAAACGAGCGAAGGAGCCGATCGTTATCGTCGCGGTATGTACACCCTGTTCATGCGCAGTGCGCCCTATCCGTTGTTGACCACCTTCGATACGCCCCGCTTCAACGTTACCTGCACACGGAGAGCTCGTTCCAATACGCCTCTGCAAGCACTGACGATGGCCAATGATCCCACCATGCTGGAAATGGCACGGGCACTCGCAGACCGACTACTCCTGCTACCGAATCTCGACGACCAAGACCGTTTACGCTACGCGGTGCGACTCTGCCTGGCCAGGCAACCCGAACCAGTGGAGTTGGATCGTCTTTTGCAGTACGTAAACCAAGAGCGGGCCACATGGACCCGTTCCACGGCAAATGCGAGCCAGTTGATCCGTTCTGAGACAAACACGAACCAGGCTGTTGGGTCGGCAACTCAAACAGCCAGCTCTGGCAATGTGCAAGGTGATAACGGGCAAAGGACTCAAGAGTCAGACCAGCACACGCCGGAAACTGTTGATATTGTGGAACAGGCGACATGGACCATGCTGGCCCGTGTGCTGTTGAATCTGGATGAATTCATCACCCGAGAATAGTCATGCATCATCGGCAGACGCCACCACGGACTGATTGCGAACGGTTGCAACAACTGACCCGGCGTCATTTTTTCAGCCGCTGTGGAGTTGGGGTAGGGGGGATTGCCCTACAGTCGTTGCTAGCAAAAGAGGCCGCTCGAGCCATTGCGGGTAAGCCTGCAACCCATCCGATGACATCAAAGCCTGCGCATACGCCTCCACGAGCCAAGGCTGTTATCTTTTTGTTCATGGCAGGCGGTCCCAGTCAACTCGACCTGTTCACCGACAAACGTCTACTGCGTAAACATCACGGCGAATTGCCACCGGCAAGCTATCTGAAGGGGAAGCGTTTTGCTTTTCTCAAAGGAACAGAAACCTTGTTGGCCAGCAGTCTCTCGTTCCGACGCCATGGACAATCAGGGCAGCAACTCAGTGAGTTGCTACCCCATCATCGTCAATTGGCCGACGAAGTTTGTTGGCTGCATGGGATGACGACCGATGTATTCAACCACGGACCGGCCAAACTGTTCGTCAACACTGGATTTCAGCAACCGGGTCGACCCAGCATGGGATCGTGGGTTACCTATGGCCTGGGCAACCAGGCGAGCGATCTGCCA
>JBDOMT010000365.1:69743-70826 GCA_039831705.1 Pirellulales bacterium
GATCTGCCAGGATTTGTCGTACTCCAGTCGGGCCCACGCGGTCCCCGGGCCGGTTCGTCGCTGTGGTCGTCCGGTTTCCTGCCGACCAAACATCAAGGCGTGCCGTTTCGAAAAGCAGGCGACCCGATTCTTAACTTGACCAGTCCCGCGGGTGTTAGCCGCCAGCGAGAACGACAGTTTGTTGATGTGATCTCGGAACTCAACCAAAAACGGCTGCAAGTGGTAGGCGATCCAGAAATCGCTACCCGCATTGCCGCTTACGAAATGGCTTACCGGATGCAATCCAGTGCACCAGATCTGATGGATCTGTCCGATGAACCTCAATATCTACTGGACCAATATGGAGTAGAGGCGAATCGACCCTCGTATGCCAGAAACTGTCTACTGGCACGCCGGCTGGTGGAACGAGGGGTCCGCTTCATTCAGCTCTACCACACCAACTGGGACCACCATGGGGGCCCCAGCGAAAATCTGGAGCAGCACCTGCCAGTTATGTGTCGAGAAATGGACCGAGCCTCCACAGCGCTGGTTCTCGATTTGAAACAGCGGGGCTTGCTCGATGAAACGATCGTAATCTGGGGTGGTGAGTTCGGTCGGACTCCGATGGGCGAAGTACGCGAACATTCGGGACGGGACCATCACATCGACGCCTACAGCATGTGGGTAGCTGGCGGGGGATTCAAACCCGGTTGCATTCATGGCAAAACTGACGACCTGGGCCTGACGGTGGTGCAAGATGCCGTACATGTCCACGACTTGCAAGCCACCCTCCTGCATCAACTCGGTCTGGACCATGAACGGTTGACCTATCGATTTCAGGGCCGTGACTTCCGACTGACCGACACCGAAGGCCGAGTCGTGCATGAAATTCTGACTTAGAACCTATCCCATAAGCGGAACACGGTTAAGGATGCCGGATTTAGATTACTAGCACGAAGCGCCAGCGAGTGAGTCCACGGCAACCCTATCTGACCCACTCGCTGGCGCTTCGTGCTTGTATTTTAAAAAAGCGCACCATGACATTAGAAAGGTCGAATAAACCCATACTAGCACGCAGCGCAAGCAAGTGGGGCACGCACAATT
>JBDOMT010000406.1:0-48959 GCA_039831705.1 Pirellulales bacterium
GACATCATCGATGAGGGCAACCGACTCGGCCGCCTGCGATGGAACCACCGCGGACAAAATGAGTAAGACGCTGATGAGGACCGATTGAATGGCCGGTAGTCGTATCATAATAACTCCTTCACGTATGTCAGCTACAAAGACCAGTGTCGGTGCCACCTAAGAACATTGGAAATGCATTTTAACAGAAGGAAGCGAAGGAAACAAAGAGTCGGTTCGAAAGCACCGACCTATTGAATATCAACCCACGCGCCTTGGACCAAAAGGGGGACCCGGTCACCAGCGTACGTCTCGGCCGTAACATCGACTTTCTCTGAAGAAATCATCATGTCGGTGTGGACGGTACTTTCGTTGCAACCTACTGCAGCAAGTTGTTCTTCATTCATACTTTCGCCACCGGCAAGACAAAATTTGTAGGCCGAGCCGACCGCAATGTGGCAGGCGGCATTTTCGTCAAACAATATTTCTTCAAATACTATCCCACTTTGATAGATGGGGGAGTCGATACCGACCAAGGCAACTTCTCCCAGGCGCTTGGCCCCCTCGTCACTGGCGGTGTATTCGGCAAAAGTTTCGACACCTTGGGTCGCCTGAAAATCGACGATTTTGCCTTGCTCAAAACGAAGCGTGAGCCCTTCGATCAACTTGCCATTGATAAGAAAAGGACGAGTCGCTTGTGCCGTTCCCTCGGTGGTACGCCAGTCCGGTGTGGTAAACACTTCTTCGGTAGGCAGATTTGGCTCAAATTCGACCTTGCGCGGCCCCGTGTCAGTTCCCCCTTTAAACACCGCCTGCGGTGAAAGGCCTACATGCAAGTCGGTTCCAGGACCCTGAAAATGAAGCGTCTTAATCTTCATCTCGGTCAACCGGCTAGCCCGACGAGCGAGCGTCTTGTTGTGATCTTTCCACAACGCCAGGCAGTTGGGCTGATCGGCGCGGCAGATTCGCAGTATTTGCTCCCACAATTTGGCTTCCGCCGCCGGCCCTTCCAGATTTGGAAAAATCTTCTGCCCCCACTTTGGAGTTGCCGCGGCAGCCACCGTCCAGTGTACCAGCGACTTGCCAATTCCCTCATCGTAAAAATATTTCACTGCCATGTGATGATGCAGCCGAACGGTATTCATCCGCTTGGGATCCAGTTCGGCAAATAGATCAGGGTCTTCACTGCCGAGCAATTTCAGATTCGCCGCTTGTTGATCGACCAATTCGCGATACTTCACCGAGACATATTCGGGCACGTATTCCAGATCCTTCGCAGCCGATTCCAAGATTCGGAGCCGGGCCAGACGTGAGTCAGAAAAATCGATGTTCACCATTCTGGCGCCGTGTTGGTAAGCAATCTCTGCGATCATGATTGCCAGATCTCGATGAATGACCTCGGTAGAAATGTTGACCAATTGCCCAGGTTGCACGTTCAAGCCGTGAACGACAATCAGCTCGGCATAAGTCTGTAGTTGATCGGCAAATTTCATGTTTTCCTGGTCTTGTAGACTAATTTTTATTTTGGAATTCTTTAGACAGAGTCAACAGGATCGACAAGATAAGGCAGAAGGATCCTATTGATCCTGCCAGAAAGTGTAATTATGTAGCAACTTGCTCGCACCGCACTGGATTCACCAGAGCACCAATGCCATCAATCTCGACTTCAATCGTGCTCCCTTCACGCAAGTACACGGCTGGATCTCGGGCGAACCCGACTCCTTCGGGCGTCCCGGTCAGGATCACCGTGCCGGGCAGCAGGGTAAATTGTTTCGACAGGTAACTAATCAGTTGAGGCACAGAAAAAATCATGTCCGCCGTATTGGATTCCTGCATCACTCGGCCATCCATACGCGAACGGATTGGTAATGCGTTGGGATCGATGTTCGAGTCGATCACCAGACAAGGTCCCAGTGGACAGAATGTATCGAAGCTTTTGCCGCGGGTCCATTGTCGATCTCGATGCTTTTGACAATCGCGAGCCGACACATCATTGGCACACAGATAGCCCAGGACGTGGCCTAATGCGTCTTCCTCCGATACATGCCTGGCACACTTGCCAATGACAACCGCAAGCTCTGCCTCAAAATCAACCTCATCCGGCGCAGCTTGTGGCAATTGGATCGCCTCTCCCGGTGCGAGCAGCGAAGAGGTCAGCTTGGCAAATACCAATGGATGGTCTGGAATCGCTGCGCCACCTTCTTCTGCGTGCTTGCGGTAATTGAGGCCAATCGCAATGATATTGGTCGGCTCGAGTGGTGCCAACAATCGGGCCACTTCGACCACTTCTTCCGTCACAGTCAGCGGACCCAATAAATCACCAGTGAGCAGACGAGCGCTAGCCCCGACAGATGGGTCGCTCACTTCTCCCAACCGAATGATACCATCTGGATCTTCAAAGCGTATTACTTTCAAGGAAATTCTCCATATTGGCCTAAATCTTCTACTCCTCACCCCACACTCGTCGCTCCTCACCAACCACCGGTTCCCGACCCCCTCGTCTATAACCTTCGAAGATTGCATCGGCCATTCGGCGCTCTTCGAGCATCCCTACTTCGTCGCTTTTACGCCGTTGTCCCACGGTAGGCCAACCTCCCACCTCCTGGAGCTCCGGCATCATACCGACCAATTGTTGGACCATATTCTCCGCAAGCCTTTGGATCGATTCTTTCTCGGTGCTTTCTTGTATAGAGCGTACCGTCTTCATTATTTTTAGCAAGTTCGCACGCAATTGAACCGGGGCTGACAGGGAGTGCTCGTGTTCGACTAACAAGTCGAGCAGAGGAACTTGCAATGCGGCTTGCCACCGATACAAATCTTTCAGTGAAAGATTATAAAAAGCGTCCTGCTGGGCCTTCACCTGGCTTAATGGAACCCGCATACGACGTGATGCGGTACGCAGTTTGACACCTTCCTCCTGCATGACATCAGCAATGCGATGCAGCGGTCGACCCTGATTTAGTGGAGGCATCTGTCGACTTTCCGATACCCTCCCCCAGGCATCATGCATTTCACCTTGGATCATGGTTTTTCTCCTTCTGCCTAAACGTTTGTGTGAAATTTCCGAAGAGGAGGCAATCATGCGATCCGCTTCTACCACTTACGCACCATTGGCAAGCAGAAACCGCCAAGATAATTCGCCATTTCCGAAATTTCCGTGAGCATGAGTACTTATTGGCCAAACTACGTAAAAAACACTAGACAATTGAACCACGGAGAGCACGGAGAAAAGAACCGTTTTTAAGTCTTCTCTGTGTTCTCCGTAACTCCGTGACTCCGTGGTTATTCCTCATCTTCCCACTTCTAAAGGTGCCTTCATTAGAATTCGGCCTTTGTATTCGTCCTGGATCTCAAGCAGGAACGCCTTGCAGTGCCCTGTATGCCGTGCTAAAATGAGCGATTCTGAGCTTCCTGGCCGCGCTGCTTCCTGGCCGCGCGATAGGGTCAGGTTCGGGTGGTCTTCTGTTTGCGGAGATAATTGACGTTGGGTACAAAGAAATCAGGTAAAGGTCGTCGGAAAGTTGGTCGCAAAAAGCGGCGGATGCGAGCCAAAATTCGTCATCGCAAGAAGTAGCCGTTTCCATGGAAACGATCGCCACGAAATCAGCCCGGCTGGAATTTTCGGCGGTTCGTGACGAAGCAGGTACTGCGCATGTGAACGCGCCAGGTTGGCGCGAGGCACTATATGCCATGGGGTATCTGCATGCCGCGGATCGACCCACGCAATTGTTCTTCTCACGCGCGGTCGCCAGTGGACAAGCGGCTGAACGTATCGCCAACCAACCAGAATTATTAGAAACCGATCGTTTCTTCCGTCGTGCGGGCCTGCATCGGAACCTCGATCGAGAAGTGGCCAATCTGCCACCAGCCATACGCGACCAGTTACAATGGTATTGTGATGGCGTGAACGACGGATTGCAGGACCATGGGCGCTCACTCCCCATGTGGGTCACCCGATTCCAGCCACGACCGTGGCATCCGACCGCGGTACTCTTGATTGGCAATCTGCTAAGTTTTGCTGGTCTGGCGGTCGGTATCCAAGAAAGCGAACGGCTGCTGCTTGAATTGGTGCAAGCGGGAATCGACCCGGAATTGCTACGCGAGTTAATGTCGCCCTATTTGGACGACGTCGATTTCGAACATCTCTACGACATCCGCATGGAACGCCGATTGTCGGACGAAGCCTTGGAAATGCTCGCCGATCTTCCGCGCTTGGTCGGCAGCAACGCATGGGCCGTCGCCCCACGGCGCAGCGCAACTGGGCATGCCTTACTCGCCTCCGATCCACATTTGGAAGTCAATCGACTCCCGGCGATCTGGTATGAAGTCGTCCTCCGCTGGGGGGATGGGCAATACGCGATGGGAGCTACGCTACCAGGCTGTCCGCTGATGGCAGTGGGCCGTTCCTCTCAACTCGCTTGGGGCGTAACTTACTTGCATGCAGACACGAGCGACTACTTTATTGAAGACTGCCGTCCTGGTGGCGCTAGCGGATGGCAATACCGTCGGGGACAGCACGACTGGCTCGACTTCCGAGTACGTGAAGAGCAAATCGAACGCAAAGGTGCTCCACCATCGACCTTGCGAATTTATGAGAACGACCTCGGCACATTGGCAGTCGACTTAAGTTGCGGGCCAGACACAGCATCCACAGAACATTCCACTAACCATCCCAGTGAAAGCTCCGCTGCAAATCTGGAGGTAACCCCTAAGGAAGAAATAGAAACCGCTGAGGAAGAACATCCACCAAAGGCGGAAAGTGACCGACCCACTCCGCACACCGAAGCAGGTAAATACTTGTCGGTGAAGTGGATTGGCGCTGATGAAGAGGCCGGTCGCTCGATCGGTTGTTGGCTTTCCATCATGCAGGCCACCTCCGTGCGGCAGGCAATGGATTTAGTACAGCACAATCCCCATCCCTCGCTGGTATGGGTATTTGCCGATCGTGAAGGACATATCGGGCGACAGGCCAGTGGCTGGCTTCCCAAGCGAGCTCCAGGGCACACCGGCCTGCTACCAGTCCCAGCCTGGAATCGACAAAACCACTGGCAAGGGCGTCAAGACGATTCACTACTTCCCAGCCTGTACGACCCACCCGAAGGCTATCTGGCCTGTGCCAACGAGGATCTGAATCGGGCCGGCCATTGGCTTCTCAATACTCTCGCGCTGCCAGAATACCGCAAGCGACGAATCGTTCAACGTCTCCACGCGATGCACGATGCAACGGTAGTCGACATGCAACAATTGCAGTACGACGTGACCAGCTTGCAAGCAAGCGATCTACTCGCTATTTGGCTGCCTTTCCTGCCCGACGGTCCGCTGAAAGAGGCACTGGCCGACTGGGACTGTCGCTATCATCCGGACAGCACCAGCGCTGTTCTATTCCAGCAGCTCTATCGGCATGTATTGCTGGAAGCTTTTGGTCATGACCAGGGGATCGGCTGGCGTCGTATGTTTTATTTGTGCACACGAATGGGTTACTCGTCGATGGTGCTCACGGCAATCGATCGACTATTTCACCGACCCAACTCACCCTGGTGGCAAGACTTGGATATGGGTCAACTCATCCGCCGAGCAGCTGGACGTGTGTCCGAATCGATGTCTCAAAAGAAACCGCAAACATGGGGCGAAGTAAATTCGTTCCACTTTGCCAATCGATTTTTCCAGCAAGGTCGTGTGGGCCGCTTGCTCGGATTCCACTCCTCTCTTAAGGCGATGCCCGGATGCCAGGCAACGCCTTTTCAAGGTCACCTATTGGCAACTGCAACCCGCGAATCGAGCTTCGCGCCCAGCTACCATTTTGTAACCGATTTAGGAACCGATTTAGCCTGGACCAACCTACCAGGAGGCGCCAGCGAAAGTCGCTTTTCCAAATGGTATCACACCGATATCGAACGCTGGTTAACTGGCGAATATCGGGCACTGGAGAGTACGTATCCAAAGCCTGGGCTTTGAACACCTACTCCTCTCCAGCGAATGCTAGCATCACCCCAAAACCTGTCCAATTATGAAAGATATGACGACTAGAACACTATTGATTGAGTTGACTTGTGAACCTGGACGAAGCAAAGCGTAACCGACGAGTTGTATCGTTTGGCCGGATGGTGCAGTCTGAGTTTGACCCATTGCGCAGCATCATTCTCCGTTTGCTGACACTCGGTTCCATGGAGGAACCCACGTGTTGCCAACAGATGACCTGAGTGCCCAGGCAAGCTCCCCCGCAGCCTGAGTACGGTCGCAATTGTTGGCTTGGCAGCACGCGACACTTTGGGCAACAAGGAGGCCCCAATCTCATGATGTTACGACGACACCTACAGGCGATAGCCTACAGTACCGTGGTGCTAGTGGCACCACTGGCAACTGCTGCCGATGTCGATTACAGCAGCGCTGAGCAGCGTTTGCATGACTTGGAGCTGCGGCTCAATTCACTCGAAACGGCCAGCTACAACGAGCCAAGCTGCAAAGCAGATTGTGATGCGTGCGGCTCCAACTGCGGTGATGGCTGCTGTGGTGACTGTGATTCATGCGGCTCAGGAGTCGGCTGCGGTGACGGTTGCTGCGATAGCAACAGTTGGCTTTGCCCATGCCCGCGGCGTGTATTCAGCGCGGAATTACTGCTGTTTGCCGTCAACGATTCCGAAGTAGAGTTCAACGATACGCAGAATGATTTCAATGCGGGTCTCCGTTTGACCTACGATCGGGTCAATGAGCAAGGACGCATTCTCAGGGCGCGCTATTTCAATTTTGGCTCCACCCTGGAAACTGGGAGCAATCGGCATGAAATGGAAGAGATCGATCTCGAAATCGGCCGCCGTTTCGCCTTACCAGGTGGTTTAAAAGGCGAGTTCACGGGTGGTATTCGTTGGGCCGAATTCAACGAACGCAATGGCATCGACTACGATAGCACATTTGGACCTTTACTCGGTGTGCAACTACGCGGTCGGGAATTCCTCCGTGGCACTTCGTTTGCCAGTCTGCGTCATTCGTGGCAGTTCGGCGATGGTAACTATAGCGGGAATGGGAATAACGATGCTCCAGGAACCTTCAATATTACCGAAATTCAGTTTGGTCTGGAGTGGCAACGCCCAATCCGCATCGGTACCCTGGTTGCCCGAGCGGCTTTCGAAGCCCAATACTGGAGTGGAGTACAAGAGATTGACACGGAAGATATTGGCCTTTATGGCACCGCTCTCAGCGTTGGCATTGCCCGCTAAGCGGCTGCTTGTTCCTCGACAGATATTCCCTGTTGTTTAACTCACGGTGTGCTCGCACAATTGGTGCGGGCACACCGTTTTTTCATTTACCTAATCTCTCGGCAAGCCGAACTTTTCGGACGTGTTGGTTTGTCTATTTGTTGGGGATACGATTTGCGATACTCGAATTTCCGAAAAGATTTGTTTGCCTGACGGGGCTATCGCCGGCAGAGTTGATCGGAGAACATCCTTCTCATCACCGACTGTCTGTACCGATCCTATCGATCATAACACCTCACATTATCTCGTACGCCACGTCCCCCACGCATTGAGTTGACTGAGGGCAACCGGCAACGTATCTATTTCTCAGCGTCCGGTACTCAATGGGCACTGAGCCCAGGGTGAATTCTCCCCGACATCCTTGAACTGGACGACCGTCGAGCACCTGCTCGAAACCGTTGAATATGCTTAATGATTGCGTTGAAGATGAGTCTCTTTGATTCCTATCTCAACGCCTTACACCGGGGGATAAGCACGCGATGAAACACGAATCGCTGTTGCTGGTAGACGATGATCGTCATCTATTGGAATCGATGACCGAATGGCTTCGTGACCAGGGATTTTATGTCGATGCGGTGCTTGGCTGTGCTGATGCGTTAGCACAATTAAAAAATAAAACATACGACTTGATGTTGGCTGATGTACGTCTACAGGATGGAGACGGCTTCGATTTACTCGAACAGGCTCGTCGCTCCTATCCAGACATTCAGGTCATACTGATAACTGGTTATGGCGATGCCGATGCGGCCATCGAAGCGTTGCGAGCTGGGGCCAGCGATTATCTGACCAAGCCAATCATTGACGATGAATTGCTCCTGGCAATCGAACGGTCGCTTACGCAACGTCAGGTCCTGGAAGAAAATGCCGAGCTACGTCGCGAACTCGACAAGCAATTTTCCATGGATCACATCGTAGGGCAAGACCCTAAGATGCAGCGCTTGTTTGAAATGATTCAAAGTGTGGCCGACACGCGAGCCACGATCCTGGTGACCGGGGAAAGTGGAACTGGGAAATCGATGATCGCGCGAGCCATCCATCGGCACAGTAGCCGCGCGGGCAAGCCCTTTGTCGAAGTCGCCTGTGGTGCACTTCCAGAAAATCTACTGGAAAGCGAACTGTTTGGACACGTGAAAGGATCCTTCACAGGAGCAACGGGCGACAAAACGGGCAAATTCACACAAGCTGATGGTGGCACGATTTTTCTGGATGAAATCGGCACCGCCAGCCAGGCGATGCAGATCAAACTGTTGCGAGTATTGCAGGAATTGGAGTTCGAACAAGTTGGAGGAGACAAAACATTCCAAGTGGATGTGCGGGTCATTCTAGCTACCAATGAAAATCTTGAGGAAGCCGTGGCCGCTGGCCGTTTCCGTCAGGATTTGTATTACCGCATCAATGTCATCAACTTGGAACTGCCCGCATTACAATATCGAAAGGCGGATATCCCACTGCTGGCACAAACTTTCTTAGAGCAAGTCCGCGAAGATACGAACCGATCCGTGACAGGATTCAGTCTCGATGCAATGTCTGCTTTGGAAGCATATTCCTGGCCAGGTAATATTCGTGAACTGCAAAATATTGTGGAACGTGCGGTGCTACTGGGTAAGAACGAACAGATCACCGTGGCCGATCTGCCACACGACATTCTGGGAAGGGCCAGTTATACGGTTGCCCGTACGGGCAACTTAACCCTTAAAGAAGCATTGGAAGAGCCGGAACGACAAATTATTCAGGATGTGCTCGAAGCCAATAATTGGAATCGCAATGCCACGGCAGATTCACTGGGAGTTAACCGTACTACCCTTTACAAAAAGATGAAAAAACTCGGGCTGGAAGGTTAAAAGACTCGCCATGAAAAAAACGAATTCCGATCGACGGCTCACCTTAGTGGCTTGCACGCTGATTGCCGCTGCCATCTTGGGTGCTGCAGTGACAGCCCAGCATGGTCATCGACAACCCTTGAGCGCCTTAGCCGAATTGGAATCCGACCTGCGGATACAATTACAGATGGCCTTTCGCCATGATACGACTCAACATCAAATACGCCAGGAACAACTGGACCAGGTACTCAATGCCTGGTTGCAATCTCCCCGGTCCCCAGCCGACCGCCAGTTACTCACCCAATGGCTACGTCAATCGATTCGCGATTCCATGCCAGGCTCCACCCATCCACTCCCTTCACTCCCCTCCTTCAGTCGCACAATGCCGCCTCAACTGCCAGCAAAATTGCCGGCCAAGACCAACACGCTGAATTCACTCAACCCGGAAGATATCGATCACGAAACGAAGAAACCGTCTGAGGCGGTTGAACGTGAAGAAAGTGATGCTGCCATGCGAACACCTTCGCAGAATTCTGCGGCCATCGCTGTCTCTGACTCCCAAATTGCTTCCGTGCCCACAAAAACAGCGCTGCCCGAGTCCTCATCGATTTCCGCCTACAAAACTACCCAACCTGAACCCCATCATGGTTCCCGCACCGCGGCCCCTCTCGGAACCAGCCATCAGAAACAAACCACCCTATTCACAGGCCACTCCAACAGCAGCTCCCAAACCTTGGCACAAAAGACGAACTTGTCGAAGACCCTGCCTGCCTCGGAAGTCACCATCAACCTGATTGAATTGGCTGCCCGGACAGCCGGCTATCACGACGGACTCAACGAAATTGAAGCCGACTTGTTTCAGCTAAATGAACTGGGAGATGTTCTTCAAAAACTAACTATCGCCAAATGGTCCCTGCGAAAATTGCAACAACTGATCGATGACTACCAATTCATTAAACTGTACGACAGCTTGCTCAGCAAAAAGCAACGTCAACTCATCCTCGCACCTCACTCGCCGGCAATTTTGTGTGAACGGTTTTCAAACTGTCTTGACCAATGGTCGATCCCTCGCGGAGATGATTATCTGAAATCATTCGATAGTGAACCCACGCCCCAGCAAGCCACTCTACAAGCTTTGCGCAAGGAATTGGCGGCATTATCTGCTCAACTGGGAAACTGAAGACTAGCGAATGAGTAGGGGCGATTGCCGTAGACCCACTCGCTGGCGCTTGGTGCTGGTATTCCAGTTCTATTTTCATGGGATTCGTTTCCTTGATAATCCTTACCGGGGCAGCTTATATTGTAAGCATCATGGTTGCTTGAATTCTCCGCTTGAATTCTCCATCCTGAAGTTTTTACACCGGATGGAAAAAAGCTCGCCTCCTACGCTACACACCAAGGAGTACCCTTATGCAACGTCTCATAATTTTAGGCCGAATGAACCTGCGTAGGCAGATCGCACTGATTGCCTGCTGCCTCTGTTTATCCATTGCTACTGGAGCTTCTTGGGCAAAGGAATTCGTTGTCTACCAGCACGACAAAGGTGCGGGAAACGGCAAGCATGTTGTCTTGCTCACCGGAGATGAAGAATACCGAAGTGAAGAAGGCCTGGTACAACTGGCCAAAATTCTCGCATTTCGACATGGATTTCGAGCGACGGTGCTGTTTGCACTTGATCCCAAGGATGGCTCGATCAATCCCAACGTCAACAACTCTCTGCCTGGTGTGGAAGTACTCGATTCGGCTGACATGATGGTTCTGGGGCTGCGTTTTCGTCACTATCCTGACGATACGATGCGATCTTTTGTGGCTGCCTACTTGTCAGGCAAACCCATGGTTGCCGTGCGAACGAGCACGCACGCTTTCAATTATCCTGCAGAATCACAATCCAAATATGCCCGTTATTCCTTTCGGAGCAAAGAATGGCCGGACGGCTTCGGTCGCCAGGTGCTTGGCGAAACTTGGGCCGGTCACCTCGGCACCAATCATCAAGAAGCCACACGAGGCATTCCCTTTGCTGGAGCCAAAGATCACCTGCTCCTTCGAGGCGTCGGAGAAGTCTTCGCGACCAGCGGTGCTTATAAGGCCAACCCCTTGCCCGATTCCACCATTCTCATGCATGGGCAAGTTCTCGCCGGCATGACTCCCAACTCGCCGCCGAATACCGAAGGCAAGAACGAGCCGCTACAACCTATTGCCTGGTCACGTAACCACAAGAATGAAACGGGGAACACCAATCGGATACTCTGCACCACGATGGGGGCTGCCACCGATCTGCTCGACGAAAATTTCCGCCGCCTGTTGGTCAACGGCGTCTATTGGGGATTGGAGATGGACGTTCCCCAACAAGCAGATGTTCGGCTCATTGGCAGTTATCAACCCAGCGACTACAGTTTTAACGGCTTCCGTAAAAACGTCAGGCCATCCGAGCTTGCGATGAGCTCGGAAGAAGCCCTTGCCGATGAGTCGAATTGAGGCGCTACTCTCACTGCAAGGGCACAAGTCGGGTTACTTGAACATTGTCGAATTCAACCCATGTCTCGAACGTCCACAAAGCAATGCGGCCATTTTTGATCCCAGGATGATCAGCCGGGATCTCCGCTGAAAGGACCTTTTTCCCATCGATCCACCCCTCAACTTGATTGCCGAAATATTTGGCCGTCAGATGGATTTGCTTGTGCTGTGGGATCGACCAGGCGTGGTAGTCGAGGATTTTCGTTTTCCGTAGCATCCGGCTGTGATCACGCCATACGACCGGTTCTTCGGGATACTTGCAGCGTATCTGGAACGCGGCGTTGCCGAATGTTTCCTCGGAAACATCGTAGTTCGCAAAGTTTCCAAATTCGACACCCACGAAAGAGTGCTCTCCTCGCGTCTCGGGCATGTTTGGTACGCGTAACCGTCCATAGGGGCCAAACTTCATATAGTTGGCGCGGGCGTGCGGTAACTCCTTGTCGACGAGGTTGATCATGTCGACATCAATCTGATAATCGGTCCATTGTGGATCGCCTGTCACCGCAGTGAGATGGGCCCAGATGTTCGAGCTGCGCAAACGCAACCGTCCATCGACTACACCGATCTCTATCTCGGTGTCATTTCTGTGGGCGTGGTACAGACCGGGTTGAGAATTCATCGCCACTTTGACCGTTTCCAACTCGCCGGTGCCATGCAGTTCATTGTCCACCATGCTGTTGGGTCCGATCCATATCACGTCGAACTGCTGGTTGAAGGGTTCTTTCTTGAATCCTCGCTCACCAACTAGAAAAGTCCATCCGGCAAGGGAGCCGTCGTCAAAATTGTCGGTGAACAGCACTTCGGCCGTTTCATACTTCCGTTGCGGTGATTGTGGACGGTTCACCTCGTCGAGAATAAGCTTTTCGAAGCGATCAATACTCGCGTACTCACGCATGTCGGTGGGAAAACCAAAAGCCGAACTGACGGTCCCATCCTTTTCGATGACGTAGTAAAACGGGACCATATAATGAAGCTTCTGACCATTGCGCGGTTTGGCGCCACTGTACGGATGCACAAATTCGATTGGGAGGATCACCTCGTCTCCCACCCTAGCGAGTTTTACTCCTGCTTTGCGCTCCAGTGCCTGGTAGATTTCCATGCGAACGCAAGGTTGAGGTTCCGGCAGTTCCCCTTTGTAAGTACGAATGACCTCAACCAGTGCATCCTGGTCGGCCAACACACCTTCCTTTCGACGGAGTAACTCGACGATCTTCGCCCGCACAACCACGTCGGCGCGAGAAATGTCTTCACGAAATTCAACTATCGTGGGATGTGCGTCCATGACCGTTGGAATTTTCGAAAGCTGCTGTGACCGGGCCGGGGCCGCCAGCGCCAGAAACATGCTAAACACAGCGGTCAAGACAGTGGCTCTTGCAACTGATTTCATTTATTCTCCTCCACGACCGGGGCCAGCAGGAAGTGAACGAGGTCGGATATTTCCTGCTCGCTGAGGTCGCTGGTTCGCCCATGTCGATCGTCCTTATTGTACTTCATTATGACTTCGCGCAAAGTTCTGGCTCGACCATCGTGGAGGTATGGCTCCGTTGCCCAGCAGTTATGCAGGCTCGGCACATCGGCAAACAGGCCAGTACCCACGTCGGCAAGCTTAGTTTGCTTGTCCCGGCCCGACCGTGTAAGATACCGACCCGAATGGCAACGGCTGCACCCAACACGCGAACTAGAGAAGATTGCTCTGCCACGCTTGGCAGATGCCCGGATCGCTGGCTGCGGTTGGTCGCCGATCATGTGTGGGTTTGGCCTTGGCCGTAGCGACAGCACAAACGCTGCTACCGCATCCATCTCCTGCGACCTACCTTCCGGATACTCTGGGAACACGTCGTTCGCACTACCGATAAATCCACTGCCGCCTAAAAACGAGCGGATGAATTTGTCTTCCTCGTGAATCGTCTGAAATGTCCCCTGAATCAAGTAGGGTGGTCCACTCCAAGAAGTCAGTGCCAGACTCTTGGTATTCATTAGCCTCGGGGAACTTGATTTCTGGTCTTCGGTGAACTCCCAGAGAAGATTGTCGGGGAGAATGCCACCGTCGAGGTGGCAAATGCCGCAAGAGAGCCATCGGTTAGGAGTCATACGCGTATCGCGAGTGTTGTGGAACACTCGAGCCCCTTGAATGCGTTGTGCATCCCAGGGTTCCGCAGTCACAAATACCTTACGCACGATCTTTGGGGCACGGATGTCTGTAAGAGAAACTTGCGCGACCGATCGATCCCAGCGGCAGTTCACAAACGCTGTCTTCCCGTCATGTGTAATCGCTACGCCCGTTGGTCCGTCGGGCAACTCCAGTAGCGAGCGTTCGGCCACAATACCACGTTCGTTGTAACGGATCACCTTCATGTCATGTGAGGCAAAGTAGATGTCCACGAAGTGCTCACCGTCACCGAGAAAAGCGACTGCTGCCGGCGCTGCAACGGCTTGACCTGAAAAACTTGAGACGATTCGAGCGTGATCGAGTTCCCGGCCACCATTGAGGTCGCAGATCCGCACGACTGCTTGTACCGTGGTCTTGTGGCTCAATGGCATGCCGCTCTGGGTGACGCCCCGATGAACGTTGGCATGCATGCCGGCCACCAAGGCGCGATTGCCATTCGGATGGATCGCGACGGACGAGAGCGCATTGAACACGCCGCCACGCCCTCCGACCACGTCCCGATCTTCGGCCAACGCAATCTCGCGTTGGACCTTCAACGCTTCGGTATCGATCTCGGTAACGACGCCCTTGTCTTCGATCTGAAAGTAGTGTGTGACGTAAACTGTCTTTCCGTCCACGCTGCGTGCCAGGGCAAACGGTCGTGGCTTGACTGGAATCTGACTGGTGACCACACGCGACGCCAGGTCGACGACCGCCACCACGCCGGATACGTACTTACCATCAATGTACTTACCAGCGTATTGGGAAATGTAAGCCTGCCGACCGTCAACAGAGAGCACCAAGCCCACCGGCTGCCCCTCAATCGGGATCCGGGCTATGCATCGACCTGTTTGTATGTGAACGATAGCCAACTCTTGGCTTCGCTGCGTTGTCACATAGAGCAGATCGCCTGCCGGACTCACAGCCAACGTGCGCGGTTCATTCCCAACAGCAATTTCATGCACGTCATTGCCGGTAGACCAATCCCATAGACTTACCGAACCGCTGTCCTGGTTGGCAACACAGATTGTCTTCTGATCAGGAGTCAGGACGATGGAAGAACTTTGACTGGGCCCTTCGCGTGCGCCGACCGCTGTTGCCATGAACAACGAAACAATCGCTACTGTGATATCGAGGAAATGCACCTTGTGTCTGTTCTCCTGCCACACATCACGAAGGAAACCGTGCAAAATGTTTCACATCGGCCTGTTTCTTGTCTGTGGGTTAAGGAACCCATTGCTGCTATCCTATCAGGTTATCACCTTTGACCGTAGTAAAACATGCCCCACGAGAGCCTTCGCATCAAAGATGGTAGAATGAATGAAAACTATTGGAGGAACACTGTGAATATATTTCAACTGGTTCATTGAGGATGCAGACGATGAGAAACTGGCGAATCTCGATTCTTGCCACGTTGACTTGGGTTAGCTTTGGGTGGTGTAACTTAGCTTTTGTTCTAGCGCAGATTCCGTACAACCCTTACCCCAACCCTGGGTACACAATCCTTGCCGGCTACCGTGATAGTGCCGATCGATTTTTCGACTACAGAATTGCCCATAGCGCTGGGATGAGTTGGAACCCCAATACTCACCAGTTCAACGGCAAGCAGGCATGGTGGGCGGACTACAAAGACTCGATTGAGAACAACCCGAGGAATAGTTTCAATCTGATGAGTGCCTACTTTGGCATAGGTGCTACATTCAGCACGGGACTGAACCTAACCGAAGCTCAAGTCATCACTCGTATGGATTCATGGCTGGCTCCAGAAGCTGGCATCGAGACTTACCCTGAGCTTCTGCGTGGTTTCATTATTTCCGAGGAAAACTACCTCGGAGACGGCAAGAAAGAGATTATGGATTTTTCTGCTCGGTATGTCATGGAGAATTATGGCGTACCTGTATTCCAATGGCTGCTTCCTGAGGACCAGGGTGATGGAGGGATTCCTGGCACCGAACCCGATCTAACTCTTTCTGCCGGGGGCTGGGTCTACAACCCGGTATATCATGTTACCCAGGATGAGTTTCGCAAACTGACGATGAAGTACGTCGCCACGGGCAAGCCTGTTCATGTCAATCTTTGGGCTTCGGATCCAGCGTTTGATAATACCATTCCACTACGCTACGACAGCATCGAGCAGATGATAGCTCATGGACAAGGCCAGGCTGATGTAGCGAAGGAGTTCAATATTTCCGCCAGCGTATTCGCTGTGGCGGGAGCCACCTCGGGTTCGGTGGGCAAATGGAAGAGTTCCGGCGATCCAAATGTCATAGCGCTCCGCGACTGGGTTGCCACCGTTGCCCAGGGATGCGAGAGTCACTGGAGTCTGCAAATTACTCAACCGGTGATGGCATCTCAGGCGGCAGCAATGTTTACGGCATACCTGGTATCTATCAAGAAGACTTCCTTGGCTTTCACTGGATCGAGGATGCCGATCTCTCCGGCTTTCTCGACATGAAAGTCACCAGCGCACCAGAAGCCAATCCAGGCCAGTTGCTGACCAAAGTCCATAGCGTAGATAGGGTGGATTCAACATTAACCTATGAAATTACATCAAACGCATCCCTAGCATTTGTCACTTTCGAAATAGAGGGTTCAGCACCGTCGGGCACCAATGCTCGTAACTCGGTCTTAATTTCCACAGATAATATTCATTGGGTTCCGATGGGACAACAGTCCGGAAATACAAACATTCAGACCCTTGAATTCACTGCCGCAAACAACATCCTCAATGGCAGCAACAAAGCCTATGTACGAGTCCGGATGCAGAACGATGACGGAGCTGCAGGAGCTATTGCAAATGTCCTGGACAGCATCAAGATCACTACAGGCAACGTAGGCCATGCTATATGGTGGAACGATTGGGGTACTGCCGTGCAGCAAAGAGCGTGGTCTGAAGATCTTTTGGATCAGCCGCAAGAGGATATCGACAACGATGGACTAGCAAACATAATCCACCTCCCTCAAACCAACGGAAAATCTTATTGGGGCATTGAGAAAATCGAAGCTCCGATGGGTGCCCTCATTGACGATATGCGGATCGAATGGGAGGTAGAAACGCTCAAATTTTTGCAACATGATGGGGAATTGAGGTTTCGACGACCGGGGCCTTTGGCGGAGAGCAAGTCAGTGTTGAGAGTGAAAAGGGTGCCTCTTTCTTTCAGTGGAAATCACTGACGCTCGACCTAGCCGACCATTCAGATTTCGACAAGCTGCCCTCTTTTTATATTCGACTTTGGGGCAACAACCTATCACCCTTGCTTCCCTTCGACGCCAGACCAATTCAAGTATACGGCACCTACGTCACAATCCCCGAGCCGACCACTCTGACGCTTCTGCTATCCCTGGGCGCGTTGCGGGTACGCCGCATACGCCGAATGAACTAATGCGATCGATCTAATCTGAATAGCATTAGCCACTGTTGCGATGGATTCCGGAAACAATAGAATGAGGGCTTCCCACACTGCGGGCGTAGCTCAATGGTAGAGCATCGGCTTCCCAAGCCGACTACGAGGGTTCGATTCCCTTCGCCCGCTTTTATTTACTGGGGGCAAGCCAAACTTTTCGGATGAGGAATATTCCACCATCCAGAGCGCTACGTTGGATCGGATACAATCGGCCGAAAAGATTTGTTTGCCCCTGCAATGGGTCTAAAACCCTTGTCTTTAGACGAATCCTTTAGGTTTTTACGATTCAGTAAGACCAAGCAGTATTAAGTGTGTTGATATTTATGGGTGGCACCGACAATCGTTCGAGTAAGTTTGCGCGCGGGCAAAGTCCACTCCGAACGACTGTCGGTGCCACCCTCGTGAGTGAAGGACTTTAGTCCGTAGCTCACGAAACTTTCAAACCCACCTGCTTTAGCGGGTGGTAGTTGAGTTGCCCCGATTGGGTTACTGGGGCAAGCCAATAAAGCAAGCCCCTTCTAACGAGCAGTTTCTTTGTGTGACGCTAAAGATATTGGAAGTCTGGTTGTGGCCGAAGGCCGCGCCGTACTTATCTTGCTGAAGTTTCGGAGTGGTTGCAGCCATACCGTGGAAGAATGCCCCATCGCGTCAGCGTCCTCCAGGCAAACAAATCTTTTCGACCCATAGATTATCATCTCAACGTAGCCCCAAACTTGGGTGGATGCATTCCATCCGAAAAGTTTGGCTTGCCGCAATAAATCAGCAAGCCGCCGACCCTTGCGGATCGGCGGCTTGTTATGACTAAACTCGCGACTAGCATCCCGCTCAATACATTTCGTCCATGCCAGGAGCACCAGCAGCAGACCCTTTATCCTTTTTGGGGGCCTCGGCGATCAGTGCGTCGCTGGTCAACAACAAGGTCGCTACGCTGGCTGCATTTTGCAGCGCGGTGCGGGTTACCTTGGTTGGGTCGATGACACCCGCTTTGACTAGGTCTTCGTAGACATCTGTGGCTGCGTTGTAACCGTCGTTGCCTTTGGAATCCAAGACTTTTTCACATACGATGCCACCATCTTTGCCAGCGTTAGCCGCAATGGCGGTCAGTGGTGAACGGCAACTTCGCAGCACGATGTTGTAGCCGACCTCCTGATCATGACTGAGATCATTAGGCTTTACCTTGTGGCTGGCACGTAGCAGGGCCACGCCGCCACCAGGCAGGATACCTTCTTCCACTGCAGCTCGGGTGGCATGCAGGGCGTCTTCGACGCGAGCCTTTTTCTCCTTCATCTCGCTTTCGGTCGCAGCACCAACATTCACCTTGGCCACACCACCAGCCAGCTTCGCCAAACGCTCTTCCAACTTTTCTTTGTCGTAATCACTGCTGGAGTTATCAATCTCACGACGAATCTGACCAATACGTGCCTTGATGTCGGCGCTTTTGCCAGCTCCTTCGATGATCGTGGTATTGTCCTTGTCGATGATCACCTTTTTCGCCCGGCCCAATTCGCCCAAGCCCACACTGTCGAGCTTGATACCCAGGTCTTCGAATAAGGCTTGTCCGCCCGTGAGCAACGCAATGTCTTCGAGCATCGCCTTGCGACGATCACCAAATCCGGGTGCCTTGACGGCACACACGTTAAAGGTGCCACGCAATCGGTTGATTACCAGGGTAGCGAGTGCTTCTCCATCCACATCTTCGGCAATAATCAACAGCGGCTTGCCAGCACCGACTACCGCTTCCAAAGCGGGTACCAGGTCTTTGACGTTGCTGATTTTCTTTTCATGAACCAGCACGTAGCAATCTTCCAGCACGCACTCCATCGAACTCGATTCGGTTACGAAATAGGGAGATAGGTAGCCGCGGTCGAATTGCATGCCCTCGACCCACTCCACGTCGGTTGCCAGGCTCTTGCCTTCGTCAACCGTGATCACACCATCCTTGCCAACTTTTTCCATCGCCTTAGCAAGCATTTCGCCGATTTCGTGATCGCCATTGCTGGCCACGGTACCAACTTGTGCCATCTCTTCAGATGTCTTGATTTTTACCGCCATCTTTTTCAATTGGCCGGTGATATCCACAACGGCCCGTTCGATGCCTTGCTTCATTTGTACCGGATTGACACCCGCCACAACTGCCCGCAGGCCTTCGTTGAAAATTGCTTCAGCCAATACCGTGGCCGTGGTGGTACCGTCACCGGCTACGTCGCTAGTTTTGCTAGCGACTTCCTTGACCATCTGAGCACCCATATTTTCATAGGTGTCTTCCAGCTCCACTTCTTTGGCAACCGTGACACCATCTTTGGTGACCGTTGGCGAGCCAAAGCTTTTTTGCAGAATGACATTACGGCCCTTGGGTCCTAGTGTAATTTTGACGGCACGAGCCAATTTACCGACTCCACGACGCATTGCATCGCGGGCTTCTTGATCGAAGGCAATCATTTTTGCCATGAGTTAGGTTCCTTTTTAGAGTTCTATGAGTTAATTAGTGCGAGGTGCGAATTATTTGGGCGAGGCACAAGTGAAGGGGTTGGTCGCAAATAACTCGCGCCTCCCAACTCACGCCTCTCAACTCCTTTTATTCCACTACAGCCAAGATGTCGCTTTCGCTCATCAGCAAATATTCCACATCGTTAATTTCGATGGTTTCTGGCGCATAACTGGTGAAGAGCACCCGATCTCCCTTTTTCACTTGCATTTCACCGCGGCTGCCATCGTCCAACAACTTGCCCGTGCCAATGGCAACAATAGTGCCTCGTGCTGGCTTGTCTTTAGCACTGTCAGGCAGCACAATCCCGCCTGCGGTAATGTCTTCTGATGCATCACGATCGACGACGACTTTGTCGCCCAAAGGTTGCAGGGTAATTTTGCTCTTCTTCTTGGTGGCGGTTGCCATAGGGAAACTCCTCCAGCTAGTAGGTTCAAAAATCAACTGACGGTTGTCAGCTTCAATAAAATATTCAGTATTACGAATTTCAGTGCCAATTTAGGTAGATGAAGCCGACCTAGTAAGGTCTCTCAGGCAGCAAACCACCAAGCAGGCGGTTTATCCACCTGCCGTCTCCGGTTCCTAATTGGAATTACTTATAATTTCGATATCCGGGCTAACAGTAGAAAGCAAGCGGCGCGCCAAAGTGGGTCATGTCTACAACCCTCTATGCCATAACGAATTAGAGTAATTTGCTGGACCAGAACTCCGCTGCCATTTTGGTTCAATTGGATCCAGATTACGGCCCAGGCCCATGGTTCCCTGCCATATTGGCAGGGCGTCAATAGCCAGTCGGATGTTTGCCCAAGTGCGAGCGAATGGTAAAATTGAGGAGATTTAAAATCCTTATTACCTCAAATCTTGGAGATTCACCGATGAGATCCCGTTTTCTGATGCTGATTCTAATCGCGTTGTCTGCTCTGGTTTGGACCGCACCCACGGCTGAAGCGGGCCGATTTTTTGGTCGTCGCAGTAGAAGCCACAACAACTATTCCACTCGATACCGAAACCGTTCGTCACGTTCCTCTCGCTCGTCTCGTTCGCCAAGTCTGCACATGACTCACTCACGTAGCGCAATCCTCAATGGATTCTTCGGTCCTGGTTCCGGTGCCCAGGGAGTCGACAGTTCTTGGTATGTGGGGCGATAGGGATGTGAAATAAAGTCCCAATTTTGGGATTCCGAGAATGGGGCAGATACTAGAATGTTTGGTGTGTGATCGATGATTGATGAACTGAAGCAAAATCTGTCATTCAGATCAAAAATCAACCTTCTAACTTCACACATTCCTCTCCTCACTGGGTGAAAAATGCCGCGACTTTTCGGAGATATGTTGAGTCAGCGTTGAGCCGTCCCTTAATCTGCCAATTGCCAGCTCACCACCACCAGCCCCAGAGGAATAAGATAATAGGCAAACATCACCAGACGGCCCTGTTGTACCCAGCGTATCAACAAGGCTAGAGCCCACAGACCTACCAACATGGAGATTACAAACCCGACCAGCAGCGTTCCCGGGGTTGTGCCCGTGGCACCATCTTGCCAAACCTCAACCAACTCCAACACTCCCGCTCCCGCAATAGCCGGTATTGCCAAGAGGAATGCAAATGTAGCTGCTGCCTCACGCCGTAAGCCGACTCCCAAACCGGCGACAATAGTCGCTCCGCTACGTGAAATTCCAGGTAACAGAGCAAACGCTTGCAATAGTCCAATCGTGATTGTCTGCCGCCAAGTGAGCTGTTGATAATCCAATTTACCCATGGTGCGTCGCGCAATCCATAGCAGGCCCACGGCAGTGACTGGAAACATACAGCCAGCCAACATCACGTTGTTCAGGATCATTCCGCTCACTTCATCGGGCAAACCCTTTTTAATCAAAACGCCGAGAAATCCCGCCGGCAATGTCCCTACCACCAGGAGCCCCAACACACGCCGATCGCTTCCCAACAGTCGCATAATTTCGCGACGATAATAAACCAGCACCGCTGCCAAGGTCCCCAGGTGCAAAACGACACTGACCTCAATCAAATCCTGTACTGGAGAGTGGCCCCAAGTTTCCAGCAACCGATTCACTACAACTAGGTGACCCGAAGAGCTCACAGGCAGAAACTCTGTGATCCCTTGAACAATCGCCAACAAGATGATTTGTAATAATGACATAGTGACAGGTGGAGGGCTGTGAATGAAATACACTTGGCCAAAGACTGAAGAATTTTATCAGGATCTCATCTAGGCAACGGAGATTCTTCAGTCGTAAACCAAAACAAGTTTCGGTGCCCTCGCTCTCTTAATGACAAAAAGACAGGCGTTATAATCGGTACGTTTTTTTCAGTCACCTCCAACTATAGCTTGCTGGAGGCGGGCTGACCCGCATATTTCACCCGTTTCTGCTACGGCGTCCCAAGTCCTTCCGTGGCTGCGTTATGTTTCGGCCCCGGGCACCGCGGCGCAGCAGTGGTCGCCTCAACGTGTAAAAAACACGCCTGCGGTCGCGAACCTCACATGCCTTGCCCCGGAAGGACTTAGCTCAGCTATATTGGTAACAAGGGCCTCGCGACGAAACGGATGAAATATGCGGGCTAGTCGGGAGAAATATCGACCTTCGGCTGTCTTCTCAGCCACTTCGATGGCGGATAAACTGCTACCAGGGGTGGTTTTTGTGCAAGCTCAGACAAGCGGGTGACCATGGGTATTCGATTCCAGTGTCCTAATGGGCATCCATTAAACGTAAAGTCCTATCTGGCTGGACGTCGGGGCATCTGTCCGAAGTGCAGTGCCCGTTTTCTGGTTCCGGTTACCAGTGGAGGACCGGCGACCCCCGATTTGGATCAATCTAAAATAGAGCAAGCCACCCAAGAGGAGCCTGAGGAGCCCGTCGTAACCACCACTCCGCTTCCCCGGACAACAACTCCAGAAGCCCCCGATTCGACCTCACTTTGGTACGTTCGCAACGATACGGATCAACAATTTGGGCCCGTCGAAACCGACGTGATTCGACAATGGCTGGCTGAAGGCCGTGTGTCCTCTGACAGTTGGGTCTGGCGAACTGGCTGGCCTCAATGGAAACAGGCCGACGAGGCGTTTGCAACAAGCGTCCACCCGCCTCCCGTACAGACTGCTGATGAATCTTCCATGGAATCTGCCACCGCATTGACTCCCCCGGCCACCCCGATCCCGGGCACTCCTCCAGTCCCGCAGTCCCTTCCACTCACCGAACCATCCAGACCGGACCCCCCATCGGTAGCCCACCGAAAACGTATCGGCCAGCGAAAAAAAAGACGTGTCCAACTTACCCTCATACTCACCCTGGTGGTGACGCTGCTCTTCGTGGGACTAATCATCGTAGTGCTCAGGTAGGGGAAGAACGAGGAGCGAGGAGCGAGGATTGAGGAAGGTGAATACAATCTCCCATAGATAAAGGGTTTAGCTCCTCGTCCTTCGAGCTCGCTTCTCGTTTTCCGCTCCTTCCCTCCACCCTCCGAATACCATTACAATGAATTGCAGGAGTTACCGAGGCGCTAGTTGCTAGGCGCTAGTTTAATCGGTGACCCCGAAGAATTAGCGCCTAGCAACTGATAACTTCTCTGGAAGGATCCACTATGACACCACCTTTTGTTCATCTGCATTGCCATAGCCATTACAGTCTGCTGGATGGAGCTAGCCCAATTCCAGCGTTGGTCGATCGGGCCAAAGAACTGGGCATGAACGGCCTGGCATTGACCGACCATGGCAATCTCTACGGGGCCTTGCAGTTCTATCAGGCTTGCCGTGATGCCGAGATTAATCCGGTGTTAGGTTACGAGGCCTACATTGCTCCAGGCAGCCGGTTCGAACGGGGTGGTGGAACCAGCAAGGAATCAAATTACCACCTGACCTTGCTGGCCCAAAATAGCACCGGCTTTCGCAATCTCGTCAAGATGGCAAGCTCTGCCTACCTGGAAGGTTTTTACCACAAGCCGAGAATTGATCGGGAACTGCTAACCGAACATCACGAAGGTATTATCTGCCTGAGCGGATGCGTGTCAGGAGAATTTTCCCGAACTCTGCTCACCGGCAGCGGTGCGGCAACCGAAGAGCAACTTGGCAAGGCCATGGAAATAGCAGCCTGGTTTCATCGGCTGTTTGGCGATCGGTATTTCATCGAAGTACAAAACAATGGTTTGGAAATTCAGCGTGCGGCCATGGAAGCGGGTGTCGAAGTGGCCAATCGAATGGGTCTGCCCCTGGTCGCCACCAGCGACGCACATTATGTCCGTCAGGAAGACGCCGAAGCACAAGATGTGCTGTTGTGTATCAATATGGGCAAGTACCGAACTGACAGCAACCGCATGAAGATGGAAGGGGACCAATTTTTTCTCCGCAGCCCGGCCGAAATGCATGCGGCCTTTCCCGGTCATGAAGAAGCGTTGGCTCGATCTCAGGAAATCGCCAATTCCGTCGAGATCGATCTCGAATTGGGCCAGCGTCATTTCCCCACATTCACGCCGCCAGAAAGCAAGTCGTCGGAAGACTACTTGCGTGAACTGTGCATCGCCGGACTGCAGGAGCGTTATGCTCAACTCTCTGATCCATTGCAGGCCAAACGATGGCAAAATGGTGATCCAAGTAGCGGCCAACTCTCCGAGGAGGTCTTTGCCCGACTCGATCGTGAATTGGGCGTGATCAACAAACTGGGATTTTGCGATTATTTTTTGATCGTCTGGGACTTTGTGCTGTTTGCCGTCGACAACAATATTCCCTGCACAGCACGCGGATCGGGGGTCGGATCGCTGGTATGCTACGCCCTGAAAATGAGCCATGTCTGCCCATTGCAATACGATCTGTTGTTCGAACGATTCCTCGACGAAAACCGATTGGAAGCTCCCGATATCGACATCGATTTTTGCAAACATCGACGGGTGGAGGTCATTCAATACGTCAAAAACAAATATGGCGAAGCAAACGTCGCGCAAATTGGCACGTTTGGCACGCTGGCTGCCAGAGCAGCCATTCGTGACGTGGGACGCACCATGGGGCTGCCCATTTTCCGCGTCGATCAGGTGGTTGCCATGGTACCCGACCAACTAGGCATATCCATCGACGGTGCCTTAGAAACCAGCAATGAACTGGCGAAAGCGCACGAATCCGATGGTGAAATCCGCGAACTGCTCGATTTGGCGCGCAAGGTTGAAGGGCTGGCTCGTAACGTAGGCACCCATGCCGCAGCAGTAGTCATCGCCGAAAGGCCCGTCGATCATTATGTGCCTTTGCAGCATGTGAAAGGCAAGACCGAAGTGATCACCCAGTGGGCCATGGGAGATGTGGAACGTGCCGGCCTGCTGAAGATGGATTTTCTGGGCCTGCGCAATCTAACCATTCTGGCCAAGACCATCGATTTGGTGGAAGAAGCGCGCGGAATTCGGATCGATCCCTACCAATTTCCGCTGGATGACGCCGATACATTTGCCTTACTCTGCCGCGGTGAAACGAAAGGCATCTTCCAACTGGAAAGTGGCGGCATTCGCGACCTGTTGCAACGGATGAAACCGGACCAATTCCTGGACATCGTCGCCACCAACGCTCTCTACCGACCTGGACCGTTGGAAGGAGGCATGGTCGACGACTATATCGAAGTGAAACATGGCCGCCAGCAAGCCCAGTACCCGCATCCCGTCATGGAGGACATTCTGGAAGAAACCCATGGGGTGATGGTTTACCAAGAACAAGTGATGCGGATTCTCAATCGCCTCGGAGGCATCCAGCTTTCCAATGCCTACACCTGCATCAAGGCCATCAGTAAGAAAAAATTGCCGATGATCGCTAAATACCGTGAGCAGTTCATCGAAGGGGCGCATGCTCAGGGCCTAGCCAAAAAAACCGCCGGCGAACTATTTGGAATGATCGAAAAATTTGCCGGTTACGGTTTCAATAAGTCTCATTCAACCGCTTACGCTTTGATTGCCTACATGACCGCCTACTTAAAGGCACACTATCCAGTAGAATTCATGGCAGCTCTGCTGTCTTGCGACATTCCGGGGCGCAATTTCAAAAACAAAGACTCGCTGGTGGAACATGTCGAAGATTGCCGTCGCATGGAAATCGAAGTCGTGCCACCTGACGTCAATCGATCGGCGGTTGATTTCATCGTCCGTGACGATCCATCGTCCGATCGCTCACTCACCCATTTTGGTCTCAGTGCTATCAAAGGCTGCGGCGGTGGGGCTGCCGAAGCACTTGTCACTGCACGCGAAAAAGGAGGGCCCTTCAAAAGCTTGTTCGATCTTTGCGAACGAGTTGATGCCCAATCGTGCAATCGCGCTACGCTTGAAGCACTGATCAAAGCAGGCGCGATGGATAACTTGGGGGGGCATCGGGCCCAGTTACAGGCCGCCCTGGAACGCGCCATACAGGCTGGCAACGCAGCGGCCGCCGATCGTCGCAGCGGCCAAAAAGGCTTGTTTGACATGGAGGAAGAAGACGCCCAGCAAGTACAAGCTGCCCTACCCGAAGTCGCCGTTTGGGATGAAAAAGAAAGGCTCGGCTACGAACGGGAAGTGCTCGGTTTTTACTTATCGAGCCATCCATTGGCCGAACACGAAACACTGTTACGAAGCTTCTGCACCCACTTTAGCAAGAATCTGGGAGATTTGCAGCACCGCAGTGAAGTCATGCTGGGTGGCATGATCAACGCAATCAAGTTTTCACACACAAAAACTTCGCGTCCCGGCAGCACCCAAACCAAGTATGCCATGTGGGACTTGGAAGATTTCGATGGCATTGTCCGCTGTATTTTATGGCCGGAACAGTTTGCTGAATATGGTCACCTGGTTGAGACGGATGCTATTCTTGCCATGCGTGGCAAGGTCGATCGACGGCCCGGTAAAGAGGAAGTCAACTTAATTGTTGATGAACTGATTCCTCTGAAGCAACTGCCGGAGCGATTCTCAGACGGGATCCTGATTCGGATCCAGGAACAGACTCATGGCGAGCGCGGCCTGGAACAACTGCGAGAAATCCTTCGTGGCTATCCTGGGAAAAAACGGCTTAAGTTAAGGCTCGACCTTGCTTCTGGGGGCCAAGTCTGGCTCGACAGTGCGTGGCCGGGCGTGGAACTCCATCCAGAACTTCGACAGCGTGTGGACGGACTTCTGGGACCGGGCAATTTCCGTTTGCAAAGCTCGAAGCCGCGCCCTGCAAAGCAACCGGCAGGCAGAAAAGGTCAGGCAAACGGTCCCCGGTAAGAAACGATGGCAGTTAAATAACTACCAGGTAATGGTTAGATTTAATGGTGAGTAATCAACCAGTCACCACTCAAATGAGCAAAGGTGGGCATAAAAAAACTATTAGCCCGTATATTTCACCCGTTTCTGCTACGGCGTCCCAAGTCCTTCCGTGGCTGCGTTATGTTTCGGCCTGTGATCCTCAATGTGTAAAAACACGCCTGCGGTCACAAACCTCACATGCCTTGCCACGAAAGGACTTAAGCCACCTCGCGACGAAACGGATGAAATATCCGGGTTAGCGTTGATTAGTGTTCATTAGCGGTGGTAATGTAATGAGTTAAAGGTGCTGCCTGATGCTCATAGGGTGCTGTAGAAATAGAAGCTGCATTAAGTAAATTGCTGCGGTAACTGGTGGAAAATTAGTAACCGTTTATTCTGCAAGTCCACGAGAGGGCTCTCAAGTCGCATGTCTAAAATTCAACGCATTCTGGTCACCGGTGGCGCCGGTTTTCTCGGTTCTCATTTGTGCGAACGGCTGGTGGAACAGCAACATGATGTCATCTGTCTGGACAACTTTTTTACCAGCCAGAAGGAGAACGTATCCCACTTGCTCAACCGGCCCAACTTCGAGCTGATCCGGCACGATATCACCCAGCCCATTTTTCTGGAAGTCGATGAAATCTACAATCTGGCCTGCCCCGCGGCCCCCGGTCACTATCAGTACAATCCCATCAAGACGATGAAAACATCCTTGCTGGGTGCGATTCATACCTTGGGGCTTGCCAAACGATGTCGAGCCAAGGTACTGCAAGCCTCAACCAGTGAAGTCTACGGTGATCCGGAAGTCCATCCACAGGTTGAAAGCTACCGTGGCTGTGTCAACCCAATTGGTCCACGGGCCTGTTACGATGAAGGCAAGCGCGCAGCGGAAACCTTGTTCATGGACTATCACCGGAGCCATGGCATGAACGTGAAGATCGTGCGCATCTTTAACACCTACGGTCCGCGGATGCACCCATACGACGGACGCGTAGTATCGAATTTCATCCGTCAGGCATTGGCCGGAAAATCGATCTCCTTATTCGGCGACGGTTCGCAGACACGGTCATTTTGCTATCGAGATGACCTCGTGAATGGAATCCTTCGAATGATGAATGGGGAAGACAATTTCATTGGCCCGGTAAACTTAGGCAACCCTGGAGAATTCACCATACGCGAACTGGCGGAATTAGTCATTGAAATGACTGGATCCAAGTCAGAAATCGAGCTTCATCCTTTACCCGATGACGACCCGACGCGCCGCCGTCCCGATATTTCACTGGCGCACAAGCAACTCGATTGGCAACCCAAAATTTCCCTTCGGGATGGACTCGAAAAAACCATCGCCTGGTTCCGCAGTATCCAGCTGGATAACTACCGGGCTCCCACGCCTAATTATTAACCCGGAATTCTCACACTTTTCGTCGCGAGCGGTGGTAAGTCCTTGTCTGACGCAGCCAGGCAAGAACTTGGCCGCCGCGTAACAGGAAAGTGTGAGAAATGTGGGTTAAGTCCCCGAAAGGGCGGGAGTTAGACTCCAACGGAGAACACGTGACAAGAACGGACTGGCAAGCCGGAACAAGATAAGTCCTGCGACAATCCCAGTCACATCGGCCAACCAATCGTAACCATCGCAAGTGCGACCTACGGGAATCTGAGTCACTTCATCGAAAATCCCATAAAGGGTGCCAAACAGCCAGACCATGAAGTAGTGAAAAGCTTCCAAGGCACCTCGGGAGAGCTTCCAACTAGCCAACAGACACACCGTCAACGTAAAATACGCTCCTGCATGTGCCAGTTTGTCCAGATGAAAAATAGTAGAAGGACCCGTCACTGGCAGGTGTGTACCAAGAAACATGGCCACCAGTACGGCAACCACCACCACACGCATGACGACCGCAATACGAGTGATCCGTACTTGAAGGGCCATAGGCTCGATTAACGGCATAAAATAATAACTCGCATGTGAAAAAGGTATCAGGTACCCTTTGCTGGAATGTAACGGAGGGGTTTCCCATAAAAGGCAAAAGGCACCTGTTACCTTTTTACCCACCCAACCATACCACCCATATTACCCATATGCCGTTTTCTGGCATAGTGTAGGGTTATAGTGTAGCGGAAATTACTGTTACAACTGGAATATGGGAATGGTGGAAAAATGGACTTTTGATGATGTTTACCTGTTGGCGTACGCCACATTCCATTTTTCATCATTCCTATGTATGGCATTCCTATGTACGGCGATTGCTGGACCTGAGTTCGTTTACATCCACAGTCCGATTTGTTCTTAATCTGCCGTCTTTCTCCCCTATAGAGTTCGCTCCTCTTGGAAAACACCAATCTAGAACAACACGAATATTTCATGTATCAGGCCTTGGCTGAGGCAGAAGCAGCTTTTCAGGTCGATGAAGTGCCTGTCGGGGCAATTATCACCTACCAGGATTCGGCCGCAGGGAGAAAAATTGTGGGAGCCGCTCATAACCAGCGTGAAGGGCTCCACGACCCGACTGCCCATGCCGAAATGCTCGCCATCACCCAGGCTGCCGCCAGCCTGGGAAACTGGCGACTGGAAGGGTGTGTCCTGTATGTCACCCTGGAGCCGTGCCCCATGTGTGCTGGGGCAATCGTGCAAGCACGGATTCCAAAAGTCGTGTACGGTGCCAACGACCCCAAAGCGGGCGCTGTTCGAAGTCTATTTCAATTGCTCAGCGATTCACGATTGAATCATCAGACCGAAATTGTCGAGGGCGTGCTCGGCGAAGTGTGTGGTGAACTACTTTCGAATTTTTTCAGAAGTAAAAGAGGTGCGTAGATTTCGTCATGTCGGTCTGTCTCTCCGAAATGAGCCAACCTGACGATTGAAACAAACCGCTAGCGTTACCGGTTGCAAACACTATTTGCCCTTGCGGCAACCGCAAAAAGTTTGCTACAAGTCTCGCCACTTTTCTGGCAAAAGCTCATCAAAATGTCGCTATTCCGCTCATAGAGCGCGGGCAAGGATAAGACTATGGCCACGGGACGACTTGTTGCACGTACTTTTTTCCATACGACCATACTGGGAATCGTGTGTGCTATCTGTTGTGCACCGACTCAGGCTCAAAATGCCGCCTACGGCCCCTGGGAGCAACTTTCCGCAGATGAGGCCTACCCGGATGACGAACCTGACATCACCGTTGGCCGATTGATCGACTCATTATTTGAACCGGCCGCCCCTGAAAGTCATGTGCCTGAAGCGATCAGTCAGGCGCTGGGTCGAAAACCGTACCGGGGAGCCGCGCAACAATCGAACCTGCGTGGCCAATTGGTTCGCAATCCGGACACGGACAATGGCCATGCTCCGTTTGTGCTGGTCGACCGTTACGGAGGAATTCAGCGTTATATCGAACCGGTCGCCACGGTCGACCTGCAAGCTTACGAAGGTGAAATTGTGGGCGTCCGACGTGATACGGGCGATACCCTGTTGGCCTCGCAATTGGATCTGCCACGCACCCTTGGCAACTCGCACGGGTTGCAATTGACCGGCCATGAAGAACCCATTCCTGCGGGAGAGCTCATTCCCGATCCGGCCGACGACACGGCAGACACCGATCACCCACTGATTCTACCTGAGGGAATCGACCCTATTTACCTGGACGATGAACCTAGTATCGGTGGCTGCCCCCAATGTGGCGGATTGGCCATGCACGGGCCAGACTGTGGACGGGCCGTACGCGGTGGACGTCACCAGTTTTACGCCCAAGGCGAATACCTAATATGGGCCATGGATGGAATGGATACTCCACCACTGGTTGTCCAGGGTGATACCGACGGCAATCAGAATTTTACCAATGCTCAAATCATCTATGGCAATGACGATATCCTCACTCAAGGACGCAGTGGTGCACGTCTGCGTTTGGGTGTCTGGCTGGGCGGAGGACCGTGGGCTCTGGAAGGAGAATACCTGGGTCTGGGAAGTATTTCTTCACGATTTACCGCTGGAGGGGATGGTGTCACTCTCCCCTTTATCGGTCGACCAATCATCGATGCGACCACCGGTTTAAATGCAGTCGAGGATGTTTCCTTTCCAGGAATTCAGGGAAATGTGACAGTCGATGCGGACAGCGAGTTCCAATCGGGTGGAGTTTGGTTTCGGCGTAGCCTCTGTTCGTTTGCAGGATGTCAAGATTCGTACTGTGACGACATTACCTGCGACAGTTGCGTAGACTGTGGGACGGGGGTAAACGGATGCGTTTCGGGTTTGTGTAGTAGATGGTCCTCCCGCTGCGGCCGCCTCTTTAACCGGGGTACTCGTCGAATCGATTTCCTGTTTGGATTACGGTCGACCAGACTCGATGAGAATCTCAACATCTCTGAAGATTTGCAGACGACCGACACCCTACCAACAACCTTCCAAGTTAGCGATCGGTTTTCTACGACCAACGAATTTACCGGTTTTGAACTCGGATATGTCTGGGGATGGCAAAATCAGCGGTGGTCGATCGATCTTCTCAACCGGGTCGCAATTGGCGGCACCCACCAACAGGTCGACATCCGTGGCAGCACTGTGCAGAACACGGGCGCCGGCCCCGTCACCGGGCCGGGTGGCCTGTTGGCACTACCAAGCAATATCGACAGCTACACACGCGACGAATTGAGCGTGATCCCTGAATTTGGTGCCACCCTCGGCTTTGCGCTCACCAAGCGGCTACGTCTGACAGCCGGCTACACCTTTATCTACTGGAGTCGCGTGGCCCGCCCGGGCGATCAGATCGACCTGGAAGTCAATCCGGGCTCACTTCCCTTTGCAACAACGCCTTCCACCATTCCAGCCCGACCCCAATTTGTCTTTCGCGATACCGACATTTGGATCCAGGGCCTGAATTTTGGTGCCGATTACACCTGGTAGGAAAAGCGGGCGATGCGTATATAAGGCGAGCAGCAGTTGAAAACGCACCTCTATGGAACCGCGGTTCTCCGCTGGTGAATTCTCAACCACTACGCATCTCAAGCCGCATTTTTGGTCAAACTGCAGGGTACTGGTAATCTGTAAGGCCACTCTAGCCGATACAACTCTTATTGGATTTTGTATGCGCCGGGGATCTTTCTCTGAAAATCATTCACTGGCGCCTCTTCTGCTAGCAAAGTGAGACTCCACGAGGCACCCCATGGCTCTGTTTGGCTCCCGTCGAAAACAATCGGCAACGCAGTTTACCCCACAACGTAAGCACTATGGCAACAAGGTGCGAAACTTGGGAACCCAACTGACCTTCGAAACTTTGGAACCACGCACCCTGTTGGCCGCCGATTTGACGCTGGCAGTGGATCCGGTCGACTTTGCAGAGATTGTCGGCGTAGTTCGCAGCAACCCTCAAGGAGACGCCGATTCGGCCAATGATTCCATCGTCACAGATGCCACGGTTCGCCTATTTCGCGATGGCGGCGATGGTTCTTTTGACGGCGGGAGCAGTGACGATGTGCAAATTGGCGCGGCCGTAACCACCGATGCGCAAGGAAACTATCACTTTCAAGAACTCGGCGCGGGCCGATATTTTGTGCAGGTCAGCCCTACGGGTCCGTTGCAGTTCCGCTCGGGACTGGATGTGCACGAAGTCAACATTACCCCAGGTGAAGCCCAAGGTGTCATGGGTTCCACCATTGACGGATTCATCACCGACCAAATTGTGGAAGCCCGGTCTCCGCTGCCAGCAAGTCAACCTTCGAACCTGTCAGATACCGCCGTTTTGGGGGGAGAACGCGACCTGTTCGTGCAACTGACGGAAAGTACCAGCCCCATTGCCGCCGTGTCGCTGATGAGCAATGGTGGGTTACTGCATTTGGCCAGCAACTCCGGCGCCACTGGGATCGCCAAAATCGTTTGGGACGGGCCGGATGCCAGCGGTCAAGAAGTCAATCCTACCGGCTTGGGAGGTGTCGATCTGACTCAGTCCGGGGGCAATACGATGACCGGCATCGCATTGACTTCCGGAGCAGATCACCCCAACTCCCAAATCACCCTGCGGGTTTATCGGGATGCCGATAACTGGTCGGAATACACCACCCTTGTGCCCGAAACGACCGGTGGACTTGCCAGCGAGCAGGCCATATTTCGTTTTAACGACAGTCCAACCTCTCAAGCTGGGCAAGGGGCCGATTTCACCCAAGTCGGCGCGTTGGAACTGACCTTCGCCGGTGTTCCGGCAGCAGATGGGCAGGTATCCTTGGTGGGACTGGTCGGTCGAGCAACCAAACGGGTCAATTTCACCGCAGAGCCACGACTGAGTTTAGGCGACCACGTTTGGAACGATATCAACAACAATGGATTGCACGAATCGGCAGAACCGGGTATCGCCGGGGTCAAACTGAATCTGTACGAGGATACCGATAATAACAATCAATACAGCCAGGGAGTCGATCAGTGGTTGGGCATGACTACCACCGATGCCCAGGGCGATTACCTGTTTGAAAATCTTTTCCCAGGCAAATACACCGTACAGGTCGACCCGGAAAGTTTCTTACCTATCGGTCCACTCCTCGGCTTACGCTCCAGCTTGGGCAACCAGGATGCTACCGATCCCGATGATAATCAAAATCAAGATGACAATGGCCATCCCTTGTCCAGCGAGGGTGTCTGGAGTTCTGCAGTAACCCTACTGGGGGGAACCGAGCCAACCAACGATGGTGATACCGATGCCAACACGAATCGCACCATCGACTTTGGCTTCTTTGGTTTCGATCTGGTCCTCAACAAGTCCATCGAACAAACCAGCGTGGCTCCTAATGAAACACTCACCTATCGCGTTTTGGTCACCAACGATGGGCCCTCCACGGCCATGAATGTGCAGTTTACCGATACGTTGCCCACTGGAGTCACCTACCAATCCAGTAGCATCAATCTGGATGGCATTGACCTGCAACATCACCAGGGCAAGGTCACGGGTGATTTTGGCTCTATGGCCCGGGGCGCGTCGATCGTCGTCACCATCCACGCCAGTGTCAATTCCGATGCAACCGGAACCCTGGTCAACACGGCCACGGTCGCTGCACCGAATGAATGGAATTTGACCAATAACACCGACCAGGTTTCCAATCCCGTTACCCCTCGAATCGATCTGGCCGTTGAGAAAGCTGACAGCGACGATCCGGTGAAACCAGGGGACACCTTCCAGTACACACTCGATATCGTCAACAACGGCCCCTCTCAGGCAACCGGCGTGATCGTCACCGACACCCTGCCAACCACCGGAATTCGCTTCCAACAAGCTTCGCCTGTTCCCACCAGCATCTCCGACAACCGGCTGGTCTTTGCATTGGGCGATCTGGCCAGCGGTGAAACGAGCCAGGTGAACATCACCGTCCAAGTCGAAGATGATTTTGTCGGCCAACTTGAAAATTTGGTCGAAGTTCAGGGCAACGAAACCGAAACCAATTTAAACAACAACGAAGACTCGGAAACCACACAAGTCAACGTCGAGCCGGCGAGCCTGGGTGGCAACGTTTTCGTCGACCAGAACAACGACGGCAACCTTGACAACGACGAACCTCGCCTGGCGGGCGTGCTGATTACACTCCAAGGCCTCGACTTCCAAGGGCAAGCGGTTACTCGCACTACGGAAACCGGGTCGGATGGAAAATACAACTTCGACAACCTCATGCCGGGCCAGTACATGCTCATCGAATCCCAACCCGATCGTCTCGATGACGGTAAAGATTCGGTGGGGCAGGTCAGCGATGGGCAAACTGAAGAGATCGTAGGATTTCTCGCTCTCGATCTATTTGCCAACGACGACAAGGATGCCGATGCGATTGAAGGCATCCAACTCGAAGGGGGTGACCAGGGCGACGATTACAACTTTGGCGAATTGGTACACCAATCCAGCAAGGCCGATTTCGTGCGGCCCCTCTTTTATCGGTAGAGTGGAACCCCGTATCCAGGAAACGCACGAAGGCAGCAGACTTCTGATTTCCAATTAGACAGCAAATCAACATCGCCCGACGTGGTTTCACCACGCCGGGCGTTTTCTTTTTCCTACCGTAAACGTCTCGTGGTTGTGAAAATGCCTCACGGTAGGCTGCGATAAATTATTTTCGCCCTCGCTCAGTTTCATGGCCTAGGGTTGTAATGGCTGAATTCCCTCTCGACAGCAGTCGAGCCTCGTCCTTTCCAGCCTGATAGTCCGAAGTTGCTCGCCCGTGATCACATCACACTTTTCCATCAAGCTCAGTCAAGCACTACAAACTTATCCTGCCACCCTCGACGACCGCGCATTTGCAGATGCCAACCACCCAGGCAGACAACCTCATAAGCACCGCCCCACTCATCTGAGAGATTCCACCCTAGAGAGATCCTTCCCACCATGAAAACATTCGCACACCGCTACACCCGTTGGGCTTGTTTGACCGTCGCCGGTTGCCTCGCCTGGATGACCGTTCCGGCAGCCACCGCAGAAGCCGCCAACATCGTTTCGATTGAAGAGTTATGGGAACTGAGCATCGGTAAGCCGACGCCTGATCGCAGTTCGCCGCAGACAAGCATGCTCATGTCGCCCCATGAAGATCTGAAAAGTACCTATTTTATGTTCACTTTGAATCACAAAAGCTTCCCAAATTTTTCGGCGGGTGGTATGCAGGTGCAAGAGTGGGATGGTGATAATGTCTGGCATATTCAAAATGGCCCTCAAACAGGCACGATGGGGCATGAGAATGAAACCGTCAACTGGAGCCAGATATTGGAAATTCACGACGGCCTGCTCACATTTGAGGTACTCAATGGATCCTCTCAGAGTTGGAACTCTTTTGGCGGACAAGGGTATTTGAAACTGTCGACCTCAACTGGGCTGCGCAACTTGAATGGCTACCGATTGTACAACACGCTGGGTGAATCAGAAGTCGGCTATGCCGGAAATCGTGTCCAAACGCTGGTTCTCAAAAAGCTGATCTGGGTTACCGACGACAATGAAGTGCATGAGCTACTTGCACCTATTGCCATCGACACAGAACTTGATCCTTAAGACAGAGGACACCGCCCCTGCTCCTTCCCCGAATACGTTGATTTCGTTTGCAAAGGCAACCATTATGAAACACTTACAACCACAGCATCCCTCGCGAACCGGATTGATCACTGTTCTGGCCGCATTCATGTCTGTCATGCTGCTGGGTATGCTGGCATTCAGCGTCGACTTGGGATACATACTTTCGGCCAAAGAAGAACTCCAACGTACAGCCGACGCCGCGGCAATTGCCGCCTGCTGGGAACTGGGACAAAACTTTTCCGACCTTGAAGATGGGGCGGAAGCCTCACTCCAAACACGTCTGACCGCAGCCTCCTACTCAACCCAAAACCGTGTTTCCAACCAAAACGTGACCCTGGACCAAAATCTCAGCAACAGCACCGATGGAGATTGTGTGGTTGCCTACATCTCTAATTTCTACAACTCCTCCAGTGTATTGGATACTTCCAACCCCAACAATTACAACGTGGTCCGGGTACGGGTACGCAAAAACTCAAATCTTAATGGTGAAGTGCCTTACTTTTTTGCCAGAATCTTTGGCCTGAACGGCCAGTCGTTAGAGGCCGAAGCTCTGGCGGGCATCGTACGAGATGTGGCCGGATTCCAAACGCCTGCCGATGGCTCGAATCTCGACCTGTTACCTTTTGCATTGGATTACGACACCTGGCACGATCTGGTCGAACATAGTACGGGTGCTGACGATTGGACCTGGGACGAGACCAACGGCGTAGTCGCTGGAGGTGACGGTATCCTCGAGGTCAATCTCTACCCGCAAGGTACCGGCTCACCTGGAAACCGGGGGACGGTTGACATTGGAAGTTCTAATAATAGCGCAGCGGATATCGCTCGGCAAATTCTCAATGGTGTATCTGCAGATGACTTAGCCGTACATGGAGGGAGCGTCAAATTTGACGGCGCTGGAGAATTAATACTCAATGGCGATACGGGCATTAGTGCCGGATTCAAGGACGAATTGGCCTACATCAAGGGTCAGCCTCGCTGCATACCCATTTTCACCGAGGTCAATGGTCCCGGCAACACGGCCGAATATACCATCACGCGTTGGTTTGGCATCCGCATTATGGATGTCAAACTGACCGGGCCCATGTCAAAAAAACATGTCACCATCCAGGCTGCACCCATTGTGCTCAAAGGAGTTATTCCTTCCACCACAACCGGCACCAGCGACCATGTATTTTCCACGGTCGTGTTACTTGAATAACCACCTCTCAAGAATCTGGGACATGGCAACATATTCCTAGTCTACTCATAGCACGGATGGCAACCATTCACCTGAAACATGAAAAATCATTTAAGGTTTTCTATGATGTTCTCACGAAACAACCAATCGATTCGATCTAGGTATACAAGGGCATCTAACTTGCCAATGTCTGAAGTGCCTTCCAATACACAGCCAGGCCGACAGAGGCTTCTGAGGAGACGGAATCGTCGAGAAAATCGATATGGTGTCGCTGCGGTTGAATTTGCGGTGATCGCTCCCATATTTTTTCTGATGGTGGTTGGAATTTTAGAATTTGGCCGGGCCCTGATGGTGCAACAGGTGATCGTCAGTGCAGCGCGTGTCGGTGCACGGCAAGCAATCACATTGAATGCAACGACGGCTGGTGTCACCACCACAGTGACGGATTACGCCGGCAACGCGGCCGTTCCCGGAGTGTCCGTGGTCGTCAATCCCAGCCCCAATTCGGCCGCTGCCGGCGATATCATCACCGTCACCACCACGGTCAATTTTGATCAGGTTAGCTGGCTGCCTACTCCCTGGTTCCTGGGTGGCAATACACTTACCTCGGCATCTTCCATGCGCAAAGAGGGGCTTAATTGAATCTTTGATTTATTACCACGTTGGTTGCCCTAATGCGGCATTCAACATTCACATTGTTGTCAATAAGTATCGCCCTAGTACTTATAAAAAATAATATTTGCTAGTTCAATTTTATGACATAGTGTTGTAGTGGCTGGATATACCTCGGTGTCAACCAAGTCTTGTCTTTTCTAGTCAGCGACTCGTGATCCCGCAATTCCATAAGATCATCAACCAGGAGGCCATCGCACCATGCGTTGCTTACGGGTAAAACGTGCGAAGCGCATACAAAATCGGGCCTGCCAACGCCATGGAACCTCCCTGGTCGAAGCTGCTTTTGTGCTGCCCGTGTTTTTCTTTATCGTGTTTGCGATTATCGAATTCGGCCATGCACAAATGGTCATCAATGTGATGCAGAGCGCCTGCCGCAATGCGGCCCGTATCGGCTCCACCGAGATGGCAACAACCACCGAAGTGACCAATCACGTCAATCGTATCATGAGCAGTGCCTTTGCTACCGCCACGGCCAGCATTTACGTCCTCGATGCGAGCGCATTCGATAACAGCAGTACACCTCCGGCAGACGGTGCGGGTATAGAAGCGTTACCCTCCATCGAACTATTAAACGCCGATTCACGCCAACTGTTCGTAGTGCGAGCAACCGTTCCCTATAACGATATCGCCCTGGTGCCTATGCCATTCATGAACGGAGTGGTACTAGAGGGCCAGGCAATCATGCGTCACGAATAATCAAGGAGACTACCAATGATGTGTATCCTCAAGAAGCAACCGGGTCGTTCTCAACGACTCTCCCTCAGGCAAGCCAGGAGACCTCCTCATACCGGCCGTCGGGGAGCCGTGGCCGTGGAATTTGCCGTGATCGCCCCCCTATTGTTGTCGATTGTAGTTGGGCTGATCGAGCTCAACCGCACTTACGATGTGCAAAACACTCTGGAAGCGGCTGCTCGCGAAGGGGGGCGGTTTGCTTCGATTGATCGCACCGACATGCTGGACAGCGGACAAACGGCCAACCAGAAGTTGATTCAGGACGTGGAAAATTTCATCGCCTCAACTGGCATGGATACCGAAGGTCTCGAGGTACGCGTCACTGATGCCGACGATCCATCGAGCGATTTTAACCTGGATGACCCGGCCAACGACTTGCAACTGTTCCAGGTACGGATTGAGGTGCCTTATTCCTCGATCAGCTACACCCCTGTCGATCCGTTAAGCGATTACACCTTGTCGGCTTCAGTGACTTTTCGAAATGGACGCTCGCAATTATAGCAATGATGCTCCCCCAACTCTCCCCTTCCCTCTTCTCAACAAGTCTTTTTAGTCAAGGAACTCCTCATGACAATACAGCAATCCCTGTTTACACGATCAGCCAAGCCCAAACCATCCAGACACGGTGTGATCATTGTGCTCACAGGATTTACTCTGGTCGCCGTGTTTGCCTTTGTCGCCTTATCGATTGACTCGGGGCGCATCGTGCTGACTGAAACAAGAATGCAAAATGCGGTGGATGCAGCCGCTCTGGCCGCCTCGCAAGAAATCAATGCAGCCGTCTTTGCTGCCGGCCAGGGATCCGGTTCGGTGGACCTCGGTCCCAACTCGGAGGCTGTCTCCGATGCCCGTACTGTGGCAGCCCAGGTGGCCTCTGCCAATAGCATATTTGTTGAACCGCAAACCGATGTCTTATTCGGCAATCGCTCGTATGATGCAGCCACGGACACCTGGCCCATTCAATGGGGCGCAGAGCCTTACAACGTACTCAAAGTGAGCGCGCGCAAAACGGAAGAAGATTCCAGTGCGCCCGATGGCCAATTGCCACTGGCATTTGGCTGGGCCGTTGGCCGCTCACAGGTTCCTCTGCAAAAATCGGCGACCGTTTTCATCGAAGCACGTGACTTGGTTGTAGTGCTCGACTTTTCCGCTTCCATGAACGACGATAGCTCGATCAAATCGTTCAACAAGTTGGGACAAACCGAAGTGGAAGCATCGCTTGAAGCCATGTGGGACGCACTCCGGACAGCCGATCCTAAATGGCCCGGCACCAGCACTTCGAAGTTCCTCGCCGGCGGATTTGGCGAAATCAATTCACACTACGGCACCTACGTCTCCAGCAGAAACACAGATACAATTTACGCGGCTCTGCGATTGGATGAAGTCGATAGCAGCGGCAAAATGCTCTATCCGTTTCCTCAGGCGGGCCGCTACTCCAGTGGATTGCCCAAATCGAAGCCGAGCGATTCGACTAGTCGATCGCGTTGGAGGAGCTACATCGGTTACGTTAAGAGCAACGGTGACAGCTATAAAAAACGATATGGCTACTACTCGCTTATGAATTACCTCCAAGAGAAACGCTATAGTGCCAGCAACTCGGAGGATTTGTGGCGCACCCCCCACTATCCGTTCCACGCCATTAAGGAAGGGGCCACCCTGTTCCTCGATTTCCTCGACGACCTGAACTTTGGCGATGAAGTCGGCCTGGTCAGCTACGGCAAATGGGCCGTGCAGGAAAAGACGCACAACGATGGCGAAGTTTCCATTGACATCTCGAGCAACCCAATCACCAACGATTACGCCACTATCGACACCATCCAAAGACGTCACCAGGCAGGTGATTACAGCGGTTGGACCGGCATGGGCGATGGGATTCTCAAAGCGCGTGAATTGTTGGTGGGCACGGCCAACGACCCAGACGATGCCGGCTACAGCCGCTTTGGCGCCCGACCGACCATGCTCATCATGACCGACGGTCAAACCAATCAGGGACCATCCGGCTGGAGCCTGCCTGGCAACTTCAGTTGGTCGGACTGGACCGATTACAATGGCGACGGCGTCGCCGACTACACCACCACGGACTGGAAGAAACAGTACGCTTTTTGGGAAGCAACCCAGGCAATCGAGCTTGGCATCAAGCTGCATACGATGGCCGTGGGGGCAGGTGGGGATCGCGACCTGATGGAGGCGATTGCATTCGCCGGTGGGGGCACCTTCATCAACGTCCCTGGTGGCAGTACCATTGCCGAAATGCAGTCCCAGTTGATCGACGCGTTCCGGGAAGTCGCTTCCAAGCTGCCACCCGCCAAGCTAGTGCACGATTGAGTATCGGGCGACAATCCGCTTGAAGTAGTTCACCCTCTGCCCCTTAGGCAGTCGGCAGTACGTTGGGTAGGGCCACAGTGTTCTGGTCCATGTCCCCGCATCTGCTGACTGCCTTTGGGTATTTTTTTAGCTATACCAAGCTGTGGATAATGACCTTACTAGCCCGGATATTTCATCCGTTTCTGCTACGGCGTTTTAAGTCCTTTCGTGGCAAGGCATGTGAGGCTTGCGACCGCAGTCGTGTTTTTACACGTTGAGGCGACCACAGCTGCGCTGCGGTGCCCGAGGCTGAAACATAACGCAGCCACGGAAGGACTTGGGACGCCGTAGCAGAAACGGGGTAGAGTCGAACGGTGGCGCGGTGTGACGTAAGGCCACCCGTTTCCACCGCCCGCTCATCGAACCGGACGTGCGGATTTCCCGCATCCGGCTCTCGGACAGGATATCACGTTTTCGCCCACGGGAGGTGGCGTGTTCGGCACGGGAGCTGGACGAGTCCCAGTTCCTTGTACAGGTATTCGTCAGAGAATCGTGAGGTTCCCTGACCCCGTACCTTGTGCTTGGCACACAGCCATTGGCGGAGCCGGCGGCAGGTGTGGCGATCCACAGCTGCGTAGGCTTTGCTGACAGGACCTAGACGGAAGTAGTTGGACCAGCCAATCAACTTGCAGTTGATCTTTCCGATCCGATCTTCCGCGTCCATCAACGTCCATCGGCGGCGTGTCAGTTCGCTGATCTCATCACAGATGTGTTGGATCTTCTTCCGAGATGGACGCGTGCCAATATAGGCCCGGCCTGTCTTGGTCGAGTGACAACGGCCAATGGTGTAGCCCAGGAAATCGAACGATTCATCCGGTACTCGGCAACTTCGTGTCTTTTCCTCATTGACCGTCAACTTGAGCTTCTGCATCATACTTCGCATCGTGGTCATGGCCTGATCGGCCGTACCTTGACAGCAAATTACAAAATCATTCGCATAGTTGACGATACGAGCTTTCAGACGGCGCTGATGCCCAAGCACCTTCCAGCCCAGCAAGAATCGGCGCATATAGAGGTTTGCCAACATCGGTGAAATCGGAGACCCTTGTGGGCTCCCACGTCCGGCGTCTTTGTTGTGGGTCGTTCTTCGTTTTCTCCCTCGATCGTCGATTTCCTCGACCGGTGCCACGAGCCACATCTTGATCAGATGGAGCACGCCTTTGTCGCTAATACGACGGGCAACGGTCTTGATTAACTCCGAATGAGGAATACTGTCGAAATACCCGCTCAAATCCGCGTCGACAACTTCAGTATGGCCCGTGTTGAGCAGATGATGGATCTCCCGGATGGCGTCCAGCGCACTGCGCCCTGGCCGGTAAGCATATTGCTCCGGCTGGAGGTCGGCCTCGAAAATAGGTTCGAGGACCAGCACCACTGCCATTTGCACCACGCGATCCTTGATCGTCGGAATGCCCAGCGGTCGTCGCTTGCCATTGGCCTTAGGAATCCACACCCGTCGTACTGGGTCAGGATGATACGTCTTCTTTCTGAGTTCTTCCTCCAATTCGTCCAACCAACGCTTCACGCCATACGCTTCGATATCTGCAAACGTCTGCCCATCTACTCCCGGTGCTCCATCGTTGATGAGGCTCCGTCGGTAGGCAAGCCAGAGAACGTCTGGTCGATAAAGTTTGTCATACAACGCGTAAAAGCGAAAATCGGGCGATCCCTTCGCTTTGACGTGTAGTGCGTTCCGTAGCTTCTCAACCTTCGGTAGGGTTGGTAGGCTCATTGCCAATCTCCTGGGCTGTCGCCACTTTCCACACTCATTCTGAACTGAGGCCCCTTCGCTCGACCGGCATTACCCGGCGTCGTCACTACTACGGGCCTCTCCGCCACCTCGAACGGACGAGCCTGCTCCTCGCGGAGTCCTCGTTGAAAGTCACGCGACTTCACCGCCGGGGCTTCCCGTGTTTCCTATCGATTCCTCTTTTCATACATGCTGTCGTCACTACCCCGGTGGAATGGAAAGGTCTGCATTGCTCGGTCCTCCGCCCTTTGGTGAGGAGAAAAATGTGCTTTCCACGGCGGCCTTCCCCATATCTCAGGCGGGTCGGCTTCCACATTGCCCGTTTCGAGGCCTGCTCAACGTTCACTCGCGTTACGGCCTGCATGCTTGCTGAACCGCTAAACGGTCCTTTTCTTGAAGTGCTTCAGTCCAAGTCGTTACCTCCTCGAAACCGCCCCAAGTGCTTCCGGCTGGAGCAATTAGTCGCCGGGTGGGATTCGCACCCACTGGATTCGATAAGACTTTCACGGCACACTGAAATATGCGGGCTAGTATTTTGGTACAACCGCCGGGCGAATTAGTCTTCGTACATGGCCGTATCATAACGGCGACGGCGGCGGCCAAATCGACGGCAGCGGCGATGCGAACGGGTGACATACTCGCCTTCGACAAAATAATATCCCGACAGCATTTTGTAAAAGAACAGCAATATCAAAGTTCCCCCGATGGCGACCATCATCCCCAACATACTCACGGGCACCACACGCTTCCCATAGTGAAAATAACTCACCACCCCACAACCCAATACCGATCCACCAATCCCTAACATCACCGTGGCAATGGCACCGCCCGGATCGCGGCCCGGCATGATGGCCTTGGCTAACAGACCTACCAGGGTGCCAAATCCGATCCATACCAGCACATCGTTGACCAATTGTCGGACCGTGTCATCCAGCACCAAACCTTGAGCCGAGTCAAAACCTTCCATGATGGTTTGGAATCCTTGATGCTAACCAAGTAAAAACTGGAGATAGAGGGCGGAACTGTAAGCAATAATCCAGGTTGCCGGCAACCCCGGATAGGTTATGAGTCTATCCGTATACCCGCATTCACGGACAACGATGTGAAGGATCATGGAATAAAATACGAGCACGACGCTCCAGTTTCAAAGTTGCACGTCGTGCTTGTATATTGAAAAAAGTGCGACAAGACATTTAGAAGGGCGAAAAAACCCATACTAGCACGCAGCGCAAGCAAGTGGGTCACCTACAGTTACCCACTCGCTGGCGCGTCGTGCTTGTATTTGTGGGTCTCCTCCTTTTCAAATGCTACGCTGCTAGCTCTACTTGCAAGCTAGCCCGCATCGTGCTCGCGGCACCAGGCGCACATTTCGTCTGGAGACATGCTGCTCTTATCGATTGGGCCAGTAGATGCAGCCGACTCGATGTCTACTTCAACTGCTGCGTCAGGTTCCGATTCTGCCTCAGTCTCAGAACTCTTCTCCTGAGCCGGACTTTTTACAGAACCTCCACGGGCTGCCGCCAAGATATCGGCGGTGGACAGCTTGCCGCTCTGCGCCGGGGAAGAGCCGGCCGATTTGGGTGTGGCCGAAGGAGAACTCTCTTCCCCCGTCGATTTTGATTCGGCCGATTTTTTGGCAGAACCTCCGCGGGCTGCCGCCAAGATGTCAGAAGTCGACAACTTGCCCGATGGCGGCTTGCTTGCAGATTTTTTTCCCCCTGCAGCCCCTGTGCTTTTGGGTTTCTGTGCCGATGTCACTCCCGAACTTTTGGCCGAGCCTTGCTGGCGTGCCAGTTCCAGAGGAGACAATTTCTTCTCACCCGAAGCGGCCGATTTATTCTTTGGCCCCTTTGCTGCTGGCGCCGCTTTTTTGCTCTCCTTCGCCTGGGCCTCTTTTTTCGATGGCTTATCGACGACTTTCAGATAATCCAACTCGATATCGTACCAGCCAATATTCTGGTTAAATTCCCCGAACTCAACTAAAGCCCGCCCGTTCATATTGACCGTTTTCACCTGACCCACATACCCCTTGAAACGGGCCAACTCCGGCTGTTCCGCTTGGACGACGACGTACTTGTCGGTGTAATCACTTTTGATCTTTTCGATTTTTTCGGAGATCATCAGTAATGTCTTTCTGACATGGACCTGTTGCAAGTAGCGGCTGGCCAGATACAGGCGACAAGCCACCGCAGCAAAAATTCGGAAATGGCTGAATCCCAGATTGTGGCGGAAATTGGCCCTCCTGACAATGGTCCTTAGTGCATCAAAGAATCTACTTGCGACCCGGTAGTCTAGCCGTAATAATCGACGGGAGAACGAAATGGACTTGCCTACCTCAGTCCCCAACCCAAGAGATACCCATGAGCTATTTCCCCAAAAACACCACCCACTTACCCTATTCCCTCTTGCTAGCCCTGGCCATGAGCCCCCTCCTGGGTCTCGAAGGATTGGGTCTCGGAGGGCAGCCCTGTATGGCTGTGGAATATTTGAGCGGGATCCAATGGCCAGAACCTGCTGCGGTAACTCCTGGGACTCAGAGCAGTCCCCCCTCAGATGCAGTGGTACTGCTGGGGAAGAATCAGGATCTTTCTGTCTGGGAAGGTGGAGAGAAATGGAATTTTCAAGACGGAATAGCCACCGTAGGTGAAGGGCCTATCCGGACAAAACAAAAATTTGGTGACTGCCAGCTGCATATCGAATGGTCCAGCCCCAAACCGGCTCATGGACAAGGACAAAATCGTGGCAACAGTGGTATTTTCTTAATGGACATTTACGAAATTCAGGTGCTCGATTCGTACCAAAGCAAAACTTATTTCGATGGCCAGGCCGGAGGCATTTACAAACAGACGCCACCGTTGGTCAATGCAATGCGGCCACCGGGTGAGTGGAACGTGTACGACATCATCTGGGCTGCACCCCGATTTGCCAAAGATGGCTCCTTGCAAACGCCAGCCACAATCACCGCCCTGCACAATGGGATGTTGATCCTCAACCATTTTACCCTGCTGGGCGATACACCCTACCACCGCCCACCGGAATATAAGCAGCGTCAGGAGCGGGGCCCCATCTCGCTGCAAGATCATGGACACCCCGTGCGATTTCGCAACATCTGGCTAAGAGAAATCCGGCCCCTGGTGGGTCAACAAGTACGCAAGCCGTACCTGCGCGATGGGGACAAAGAAATGCCGATCAAGTAGTGCTAATCCTGTAACGCCAGCGATAAGTAGTGGGGTCTGGAGAAGGCAAGACTTGCGACATAGGTGCGCTGAGCTCAACTCGTTGGTCCGACACGCAAAGCTGACAAGAGTCGGAGTAGGTTGATCCCAGTGGCAACCCACGCAATTGGTATCGGCCGATGTCCGTTTGCAGTTCTAGCAGGCCCCCTCCCAATCGCCCCTCTCCCAAGCTACGTGGGCCCAACGCTGGCGAATCCGAGGCTGATGCTGCCGTGACAATCTGACTCGGATCGACAATACGGTACGTGCTGATTAATCGTTCTGGGGGGCGCTTCGCCCGACAGGCAACGTCAAATAACCAACCAGTGGAGGATTGATTCTGGTTCTCTTCTGTCTGGGTCACATTCAACCCGATCCCCTCGACCCCGACCCCCTCAACACTGGCCGACCAGTGGCTGGCCCCGGCGGCTCCCACCAACATGGCCGAAGGCACGGCATGATTCCCAGAGGATAGCTTTTCTGAGGCCCGTTTTTCAAAGAACAGACGGGCTGCAAAAGGTGCATTGACCTGCTGCCATGGCGGACTCGGTGGCCAAAGATCGTCCGCTGCCCCCTCGATTGACTCCAACATTACCACACGCCGCGTGCCATCGATGGCTGCCAGGCGATGCGCGCAACGATCGGCCTCAATCCAAAAAGTCAGTTCCAGCCCCCAACCATCCACATTCAGGACAGCAAGCGACAACACCGATTCATCGATCGCAGCACAGGTCACTAAGCCTCTTCCTCCACAGGCTGCCCGGCACGCCAACGGAGCACTGCATCGAGGAACGGTTGGATGTCGCCATCGAGGACCGCCTGAAAATTGCCTTTTTGATACTTGGTACGGGTGTCTTTGACACGCTGGTCCGGATGCAGAAAATAGTTTCGAATTTGTGAGCCAAAACCGGTCCGTGCCTGCTGTTGATATTTGTCGGCACTGGCAGCTTCCCGCTTTTCTTCCTCCAGTCGGGCCATGCGGGCCCGCAGCATTTTCCAGGCGGTCGCCCGATTCTTGTGCTGCGAACGCTCGTTCTGGCATTGAACCACAATTCCAGACGGCTCGTGGGTGAGCCGAATCGCGCTGTCGGTTTTGTTGACGTGCTGACCGCCGGCACCACTGGCGCGGTAGGTATCGATTCGAACCTCGGATTCATCGATTTCAATTTCCGCCGAATCGGGTATTTCGGGTGAAACGTCCACTGCGGCAAAGCTCGTTTGTCGTTTACCTTCGCTATTGAATGGACTGATTCGAACCAGCCGATGCATACCGGTTTCGCCCTTCAAATAGCCATAGGCCATCGGACCCTGGATCACAATGGTTGCGTTGTTGATTCCCGCTTCTTCATTGTCTTGCCGATCGATTAACTTAACCCGATACTCGTTTTTTTGGGCCCACTGCAAGTACATTCGCAACAACATTTCCGCCCAATCGTTGGCATCGGTGCCTCCATCGCGAGCGTTAATCGTCAGCAGCGCACCAGCCGAGTCGTGTGGTCCATTGAGCAGAGCCTGTAGCTTGAGTGCTTCGAGCAGCTTTTCCAATCGGGCCACTTCGGCTGGAACCTCATTGGCAAAGGCGCTGTCTTCTGAAGCCATCTCAATCATCGCCGCCAAATCATCGCTGGCAGCAAGTATTTCGTCCAGCGGTTTCACCACCGCCAAAAGCGACTTACGCTCGTCGATTTTGGCCTGGGCACGATCCTGATGATCCCAAAATCCTGCCTCACCCATTTCGGCGTCGAGCGCCGCAACTTGCTCACTCTTGGCAGCACAGTCAAAGAGAGTCTCGAAGTTGGACAACGATTGACTGAATCGCCGCAGCTCGGTCTATCCATTCCTTTTCCAACATCCGACTTATAACTCCTGGAGGGTTGAGGGTTGGGAGTTGAGGGTTGTCGATGCAAATTGCCAGCAACTGGTGAACGCGTGGTTTTATCGCAAAACAGGTTGACCCCAGTCATCCCCAATTCTTCCCGACGCGTCCATTGTAGGCAATTTTTTCGATCCTACTAGCACTCTCTTGTCGCGAGTTACCTATCAATCTAGACTCAATGAAGATGGCACGTGTAGTTCTGGCAATGTCTGGCGGAGTTGATTCGAGCGTCGCGGCCCACTTGCTGCTGGAGCAGGGGCACGAGGTGGTGGGTATTTTCATGCGCCACGGCGAGAGTTCCCCGGTGGCCTGTACGACCAATCCCAGCGAGGACAAACGTCCAGGTTGTGTCTCTATCGCGGACAAACGTCCAGATCATAAACAGGGCTGTTGCACGGCCGCCGATGCGGAAGATGCACGGCGGGTCGCTGATAAACTGTCGATTCCATTCTATGCCTTGAACCTGCAACAGGAATTCAAGCAGATCATCGACTACTTCGTCGACGAATATTCGATTGGACGCACCCCCAATCCGTGCGTGCAGTGCAACAACTGGATCAAATTCGGCAAACTGTTCGAATATGCCGACAGCATCGAGGCAACCTACGTGGCCACCGGCCACTACGCAAAAATTGAAACGGTCCTGTCTGGGCTGCCCGCGCTCCTGCGTGGCCGCGATGCCCACAAAGACCAGTCGTACGTACTTTTTGGCATCGAACAACAGTTCCTGCGGCGGATGCTGCTGCCGGTGGGCGACTATGAAAAACAAACTATCCGCAATCTGGCGACCCAATTGGATCTGCAAGTCGCTGAAAAAAAAGAGAGCCAAGAAATTTGCTTTGTCACCCAAGGCCGCTACGACCAATTCGTGCGCGATCGTCTCAACGACCGAAAGCTACAGGGACAGGTTCCTGAGGGGACCCCGGACACTTCTGGTGAGTTGGTCTCCACCGACGGGTCGGTTCTCGGTCGGCATGAAGGGATTGAGCGATTCACCGTCGGCCAGCGCAAAGGGTTGGGAGTGGCATTGGGCGCACGAAAATTCGTTGTCCGAATTGATCCCGACACCTGTCGGGTCGTCCTCGGAGACCGCGAAGCACTCCAGCGCTGTGAACTACACGCGAATGGGACCAACTGGCTAGTCGATCTGGCCGATATCCCCAGACACTGCCAGGTGCAAATCCGTTACAACGCACCCCCGGCGGTCGCCGTAGTAGAACTGATATCTGAACAACGGATTCGGGTGCAATTCGATCAACCACAGATCGGCGTCGCTCCGGGCCAGGCCGTGGTCTGCTACGATGACCAGCGAGTCCTGGGCG